>DATJRE010000359.1:0-30809 GCA_035505095.1 Bryobacteraceae bacterium
CCTTCCGGCGACAGTGCTGGCGCGGAATGCATGTCAAGTGATTTTGGAGGACCCGCATCCGGTGGCGGGCATGCGGGTTATCGAGTCACGGGGCTATTCGATTACCACCCCGGTTATTGTTCTTCAAATGAAATTGCTTAATTCGACCTCCCGGGGAACCACAAGCATTGAAATCAACCTGCTCGGCCGGGATCGGATTGACCTGCCTGCGCCCTCGGACCGCAGTCTGGACTTGTTCAACTTCGATCCTGGTCGGCTACAAATCTTGTGTACTAAGCCTTGGCATGATTTAGATTCCACCTTCATCCGCCTGCATGGTAACGAAGATAGGCTAACAGCGTCGTGCCGGGTCAAGCTCCTCAAACCGGGGCCGGTCAGCATTGGATGCCAGGCTAATGGAAGGAGAAACGCAGCGCGGGTGGCCTTTACCGTGATTACCCTGGTCCCCCGCTTGCCCCCTTCCACGCCCCGGAATACAGTATAGGCGAGGAGATCCCCATGCCCACCACCCGCCGGCACTTTCTGGGCGCCGCGGCCGCCGCGCCGCTGGCCGCCGAACTGCTCGCCGATGCGCCGCAGAACCCGTCACCCAACGACCGCGTACGCGTGGCCCTGATCGGCAACGGAATTCAGGGCAGCGGCGATGCCCGCACTTCGCTCGCCACCGGCAGCGTGGAACTGGTGGCCGTGAGCGACGTCTATGAGGGCCGGCTGACCCGCGCCGAGGAAGTCTGGGGCAGCCAGGTCTTCACCACCCGCGATTATCGCGAGGTGCTGGCCCGCAAGGATATCGACGCCGTCATCATCGCGGTCCCCGATCACTGGCACCGCCACATCGCCGTGGACGCCATGAATGCCGGCAAGGACGTGTACGTCGAAAAGCCCATGGTGCAGTTGATCGGCGACGGCCAAGAGGTCATCGACACCGCTCGCCGCACCGGACGCATCTTGCAGGTGGGCAGCCAGCGCGTCAGCTCAGTGGTCTACCAGAAGGCCAAGGACCTCATGGAAAGCGGGGCAATTGGCGAAATCAACAGCGTGGAAGCCTGGGTGGATCGCAATACCGCCATCGGCGCCTGGCAGTATTCCATTCCGCCGGACGCCTCGCCTTCAACCATCGATTGGGACCGCTTCCTGGGCCGCGCGCCCAAAGTTCCCTTCGACCCGGTGCGCCTCTTCCGCTGGCGCAATTACCGCGATTACGGCACCGGCGTGGGCGGCGACCTGTTCGTGCACCTCTTTTCGGGCCTCCATTTTGTGCTGGGGGCGATCGGCCCCACGCGCGTGTACACCACCGGCGGACTGCGCTTCTGGAAGGACGGCCGCGACGTGCCCGACGTCATGCTGGGCCTCTACGATTACCCGGCGCGCGGCAAGTACCCGGCCTTCAATCTGGCGCTGCGCGTGAACCTGATCGACGGGGCGGCCGCGGAAAGCGTGGGCTTCCACTTCGTGGGCAGCGAAGGCGTGCTGACCATCGGGAACGGCGTCAGCGTCGCCAAACAGCCCCGCCAATCCCAGCCAGGTTATACCATCGACACCTTCCCCAAGGCCCAGCAGGAGGCGTTCCTCAAGCAATATCGCGAAAAGTACCCCGTGCAGCCGGCCACCGCCGATGGCATGCGGCCGCAGGGCGAAGAGCTGTATCTGCCGCCGCCCGGGTACAGCGAATGGCTGGACCACCACCGCAACTTCATCCGCGCCGTGCGCACCCGCCAACCCGTGGTGGAAGACGCCGTATTCGGCTTCCGCGCGGCCGGCCCGGCGCTGCTCTCGAATCTCAGCTACTTCGAGCAGCGCCTGTGCCGCTGGAACCCGGAGACCATGACGCTTGCCGGCTGAGCCGGCCTCGCCCTGTAAAGAAGCTGCATCCGGCCGCCGTCGCGCAGCATCGGGCAATGCAGTATGGTGTTCGACTACACGCTCCATTCCATCGACGGCCAACCCGCCCCGCTGGCCGAATACAAGGGGAAGGTGATCCTCATCGTCAACGTGGCCAGCCGCTGCGGCCTCACTCCGCAATACGAGGGGCTGGAAGCCATTTACCGTAAGTATCAGGACCAGGGCTTCGTGATCCTGGGCTTCCCGGCCAATAATTTCGGCGGGCAGGAGCCGGGTGCCAATGCCCAAATCAAGACCTTCTGCACCAGCAAATACAATGTTACCTTCCCCATGTACGCCAAAATTTCGGTGAAAGGCGAGGACCAGGCGCCGCTCTACCGGTTCCTCACCGGCCAGCAGACCAACCAGGCCTTCGCTGGCGAAATCCAGTGGAACTTCACCAAATTTCTGGTGGATCGCGAGGGTAAGGTGATCGCCCGCTTTGAACCGGCCGTGAAGCCCGAATCGGCCGAGATCACCGGCGCCATCGAAGAAGCGCTCCGCTAAATCGGCGTCCAGCCAGCCTTTCCCGCCATCGAGTTCGCCCCTCCCCAGGCGGCCGCCGCTGGTACCAACTGGGCCTGCGGTAATACAACGGGCCGTACCAAAATGACTTCCATGCAAAGGCCAGTCGATATATAGTAGGAGAACGTTGACTAAATGTACTTATTGCGACCTCTCTCCGGAGGAAGCCTGGATTGCCACAGACCTGGCGATGGCTGTGCCACATCCACAGCCGCTCACTCCCTGCCATATGGTGGTGGTGCCGCGCCGGCACGTGCGGGCATTTTACGACCTGGATGTCGAAGAACAGCGGGTCCTGTGGGAGTTGGTCCAGGAGATCCGCAAGAGGATTGCCTCCGTTCTGGTGGTCAAAGGCTTCGAAGTGGGTTTCGTGGATGGCACACCCACAAGCGACACCCACGCCTCGGTGCAGGTGATTCCGCGGACGGGCGATGATGGGATCGAGCTGCCGCCCGATGTCCAGTGGGTGACAGACGCGATCTAGCGGCGCGGGCTGACGGCTGTCGTTGCCACGGGCAGTTCGGTGGGCCAGAATGGGAGGAATGCCCGAAGCGACCAGGCCGGCCGGTGATCGCCCGGAACCGCTGCTGGACGTGCGCCATCTGGATGTCGATCTGATCGCTTCCGGGCGCGGCGTCCCGATCCTCTCCGGCATCTCGTTTCAAATCGCGCGCGGCGCCATCACGGGCCTCTTCGGCGAATCCGGGTGCGGCAAAACCACACTAGCCTTTGCGCTGCTGCGGCTGCTCCCGGTGCAGTACCGCGTGCGCGGTTCCATCCGGCTGGCGGGCCGCGAACTGCTGTCGCTGGCGGAACGCCCGCTGGAAACGGTGCGCGGCGCGGCCATCGCTTTCATCTTTCAGGACCCGCTGCTCTCTTTGAACCCGGTTTTGCGAGCCGGCGACCAGGTGGCCGAAGTCCTGCGCGCGCATGGCCGCCCCCGTACGGCCGCCGCTGTGGATGCGCTTCTGGAAATGGCCGGCCTCCCCGCGCACCGGGTGCGCCGCGCCTATCCACACCAGTTGAGCGGCGGCCAGCGGCAGCGCGTAGCCATCGCCCAGGCACTGGCCTGCCGGCCGCCGCTGATCGTGGCCGATGAGCCGTTCAGCGCCCTCGATACCACCCTGGTTGCCGACCTCACCGCGCTCTTCCGCCGCCTGCGCGACGAACTAGGCACGTCGTTCCTGCTCATCAGCCACAGTCCCGGCGTGCTGGCGCGGACCGCCGGCCAGGTGCTGGTGATGGATCGCGGGCGCATCGTCGAGAGCGGCGACGCCCGCCAGTTGTTTCGCCACCCCTCGCACCCTTACACGGCTGCTCTGCTGCGGGATTTGCCCCGCCTTCCGCCTGGCCCCGCGGAGGGCCAAGGTCCCCTGCATGAATGATCCCCTGCTGGCGGTGGAAGCGGTCTCAAAGTGCTATTTACCCCGCGGCCTCCCGCGCCACCGCGCGCGCGATTCCGCCCCGACGGCCTTGCAGGAAGTCTCCTTTCGCCTCGTCCAAGGCCGGCTGCTCGGCCTGGTGGGAGCGTCGGGATCGGGCAAGACCACACTGGCGCGCTGCCTGGCGTTGGTCGAGCCGCCCGATTCCGGCCGCGTTCTTCTGGAAGGCCACGATTTGTGGTCCACTGGCCGCCGGGAGCGCGCTGGTTTGCGGGCGCGCATTCAGCTCATCGCACAGCAGCCCGCCGCCAGCCTCAACCCGCGATTCGCCGCCGCCGCGATTGTTGCCGAGCCGCTCGCCATCCAGCGGCGCGGAACCGCCGCCGAACGCCGCCGCACGGCCGCCCGGTGGATGGAAAGGGTCGGCCTGGCCACGGACGCGCTCGACAAGCGGGCTCTGGAATTTTCGGGTGGGGAACGCCAGCGCCTGGCCATCGCACGGGCGCTCATCCTGGAACCCAGCCTGCTCATCCTGGACGAATCCTTTGCCGGGTTGGATCTTTCGGTGCAAGGGCAGATCGCCCGCTTGTTGCGCGAGCTGTGCAAAAGCGGTTCGCTCAGCGCGATTCTGATTACCCACGACCTGGCGCTGGCCGCCAGCCTGGCGGGTGAGATCGCCGTGATGGATGCCGGCCGCATCGTCGAATGCGGCCCCACGGCTGATCTGATCGCGCACCCGCGGCATGCCTGCACCCGCCAGTTGCTCGCCGCGGCCCGGGCGCTCACCCTGGAGGAACCGGCGTGACCTTCCTCGCCCACGGCTGGTTGCTGGTGCCGGCCAGCGCGATAGCCGCGATGCACCCCGGTTGCACCCTCGGGAGCGCTCAGCCTGGAGGAACCGGCGTGACCTACCTCGCCCGGCCTCCTGCTGGTGCCGGCCAGCGACGCAGCCGTTATAAACGTCGGTCGCGTCGTCCAATGCTGCCCGCCAGCCCGGGCCTCACCCTGGAGGAGCCAGCGTGACCTACCTCGCCCGCCGGCTCGCCCACGGCCTCCTTTTGGTGCTGGCCGTCTCGCTGCTTTCGTTTGCCTTCGCCAGGCTGGCGCCGGGGGACTATTACAGCGAATTGCGATCCGATCCGCGCATTTCCGGATCGACCATCGAGGGCCTGCGCCAGCACGCCGGGCTCCGCGGGTCCTGGCCCGCGCAATACGCCGCCTGGGCCGCTTCGCTCGCCAGAGGCGATTTCGGCTACTCGCTGGCCTACCAGGGGCCCGTGGCGCCGATCCTTTGGCAGCGCGCCCGCGCCACCCTGCTGCTCACCGGCACCGCTACGTTTTTCGCCTGGATGCTGGCCCTGCCGCTGGGGGTGTGGAATGCCGTCGAGCGCGGCACCTGGAAGGACACGGCCGCGCGCGCCGCACTGGCGGTCTTGATCTTCGTGCCGGACGTGCTACTGGCCCTGCTGTTCCTCCTGCTAGCGGTGCGCACCGGCTGGTTTCCCACAGGCGGGATGAGGTCGGCAGGCTCCGAATCGCCGGGCGGAGCCAGCCAGGCGGCCGATATCGCCTGGCACTTGGCCCTGCCCGCCGCCGTGCTGGTGCTGGGGATGCTGCCGGTGCTGGTGCGGCACGTGCGTTCGTCCATGGCGGGCGCGCTCGATGCACCGTTCGGCCAAGCCGCCCGCGCCCAGGGCATCCCGCTGCGCCGCCGGCTGTTCCATCATCTGCTGCCAGCGGCCCTGAATCCGCTGATCGCGCTTGCCGGGATCTCCCTGGGCACCCTGCTCAGCGCCTCGCTGCTGGTCGAGGTGGTGATGGGCTGGCCCGGCCTGGGCCCGCTGTTTCTGGACGCCGTGATGGCCCGCGATGGGGCCGTGGTGCTGGCGGTGGTGATGCTTTCGGCCATATTCCTGGTGCTGGGAAATCTGCTGGCGGATCTGCTGCTGTATGCCGTCGATCCGCGCATCCGGCTGAAATGACTGCCCTTCGCCCCACCCGCATCCTCCTCAGCCTGTGGCTTCTGGGGCTGCTGCATGCGGCCGTGCTGCTGGCGGGGTTTGTGGCGCCGTACCCCTACGCCGAGCAGCACCGCGAATACCCCTATGCGCCGCCCAGCCGTGTTCATTGGTGGGATGCCGAGGGCCACTTTCACGCGCGCCCCTTCGTCTACGGCCTGGCGCCGGACGCCGCTTCCGGCGGTTACCGCGAAGACCCGGCGCAACTCTATCCAATCCGATTCCTGGTGCGCGCCGGCTCCCGCGAGGCTGGCCCCCTGGATTTCCCTCGGCGCCTGTTCGGCGTGGATGCGCCCGGCGTCCTCTTCCTGCTCGGTTCCGACGGCTACGGCCGGGACGTGTTTTCGCGGCTGCTGTACGGAGGGCAGGTGTCGCTGTTGACCGGAATTCTGGCCGCGGCGCTGTCTTTGAGCTTGGGATTGGCGATCGGCACGGCGGCGGGTTTTTTCGGTGGCTGGCTGGACACCGTCCTGATGCGCGGCGGAGAGCTCGTGATGGCGCTGCCTTGGTTGTATCTGCTGCTGGCCGTGCGCGCCCTGCTACCGTTGAATATTTCAACAGTTCAGGCGTTCCTGCTGCTGATTGCCATCATCGGTGGGGTCGGCTGGGTGCGTCCGTCGCGGCTGGTGCGGGGAGTGGTGTTGGCGGCGCGTGAAAGCGGCTTTGTGGAAGCCGCCCGCGGGTTCGGCGCCGGCGACGGCTACCTGATCCGCCGGCACATTCTTCCCACCACCCTTCCGGTGGTCTGGACGCAAGCCAGCGTGCTCATTCCGCAATACATCCTGGCGGAAGTGGCGCTCTCTTTTCTGGGTTTGGGTGTGGGTCAGCCAGTACCGAGCTGGGGCAACATGTTGGCTGAGGCGCGGCAGTACCATGCTCTCCTGAACTACCCGTGGCTTTTGGCTCCCGGGCTGGCCGCCGTGCCGATTCTGCTGGGATATCTGGCGCTTGCGGACGCCCTATCGGAAGGAACCAGCGGCTGAGATCGACGATTTTCAACCGATCGGTTCGGCATCCGGAACAAGCAGCGATTCTCCTGGATTCACACGTTATCAGCGGTTAGTATATTGGTACTCTGGGCCGCAGTACCCCAGTTAAGAGTCGTCTAATATTCATAACCGGTGCAATCAGATAAACTAGCCCCGAAGGCTTAGATTTTGATGCGCTTAGGGCAAATCCCGGCAGCCTTGCTCCTGGTGTGGTCAGCGGCGTACGGCGCCTCCGAGGACCTGTTGGTGGTCCCCGGACTCCACGGCCATCCGGGCGGCCGGCTGGTGTATGCCCAGCGCACCGAGCCCCGCACCTTAAACCCGGTCATGGCCATCGACGCCGCTTCGCGGGAGGTGATCGGGCGGATGATGGCCGACCTGATCCACATTAACCGCGAAACCCTCCGCGCCGAGCCGGCCCTGGCGAAATCCTGGAAAGTTTCCCCCGATGGTTTGCACTATATCTTAGAGCTGCGCCGGGGAGTGCGGTTCTCCGATGGCGTACCCTTTGACGCCGACGACGTGGTTTTCACTTTCCAGGTGTTTCTGGATGAAAAGGTGAATTCGTCGCAACGGGACCTGCTGATGCTGGAAGGCAAACCGATTTCGGTCCGCAAACTGGACCAGTACCGCGTCGCGGTGGATCTGCCCTGTGGCTACTCGGTGCCCGAACGCCTGTTCGATGGCCTGGCGATCCTGCCTCGCCACCTGTTGCTGAAGGCTTACCAGGAAGGGAAACTGGCGGGCGCCTGGGGCATCCGCACGCCGCCCGCCGAAATTGCCGGATTGGGTTCGTTTCGTCTGAAAGAGTATGTCCCCGGGCAGCGGATCGTCCTGGAGCGCAATCCTTATTATTGGAAGGCGGATGCATCCGGCAACCGCCTGCCCTACCTGGCCGGGCTGGAATTTGTAACCGCCGGGACCGAGGACATGCAGGTGATGCGCTTCGAATCCGGCGAATCGGACGTGATCAGCCGGGTGGGCGCCCGCAATTATGCGCTGCTCGAACGCGATAGCGCGCGGCGCGGATTCCAGATGCGCGATTCCGGCCCGGGTCTCGAAACCAGCTTCCTGTTTTTCAACCTGAACGAGCTTCCCGCCGGAGCTTCCGCGGACCTCAAAGCTCGCCAGGCCAATTTTCTGCGGAAGAATTTCCGCCAGGCGGTTTCGGCGGCCATCGACCGCGAGGCTATCGTGCGGCTGGTCTACCAAGGCCGCGCCAGCGCGCTGGCCACTCCCGTGGCGGGCGGGAACAAGCCGTGGATCGACACAAAGCTGCCGGCGCCGGTGCGCAACCTGGCGCATGCCAGGGAACTGCTGTCGAGCGACGGCTACCGCTGGGCGGCCAACGGCGACTTACTCGACCCTCACGGGCACAGTGTTGGATTTTCCATCATTGTCAGCTCGGCGAATCCCGAGCGCCAGGCGGCGGCCGGGCTGGTGCAGGACGACCTGAAGCAACTGGGCATCCAGGTGAACATCGTGCCGCTCGAAACCCGCAGCATTCTCGACCGGGTCACCCGCACCTTCGATTACGATATGGCGATGCTGGCCATGATCACCGGCGACGCGGATCCCAATCCGGACCTCAATCTGTGGCTTTCGAGCGGCGGCAGCCACTGGTGGCGCCCTTCGCAGCCGGCGCCCGCCACCCCCTGGGAAGCCGAAATCGACGCGCTCATGCGCAAGCAGTTGGTGACCCGCCGGTATGAGGACCGCAAGCGCCTCTACGACCGGGTGCAGGAATTGCTGATGGACAACCTGCCCCTGATTCCCCTGGTTAGCCCGCACATTTTGACCGGGGCGCGCGCGCAGTTGGCCAATTTCCGGCCGGCCATCATGGACCATTACACGCTTTGGAACTTGGACGAGATGTACTGGACGGGTGCGGTGCCCGGAGACCGCCGATGACTTTCCCCCAGTCTGGGGAGGGGAACAACGCACGCCTGGTGGAGGAGTGCCTCCGCGGCAGCGAACAGGCCTGGAATACCCTGGTGGATCGCTATAAGAACCTGATTTACTCCATTCCGCTGCGCTACGGGGCGCCACCCCAGGATGCCGCCGATATTTTCCAGGCGGTGTGCCTGGATCTGTTCAACGAGTTGCCGCGGCTGCGCGAGGTGGAAGCGCTGCAAGGCTGGCTGATCAAGGTCACCTCGCACAAGTGCTACCACTGGAAGCGGCAGCGCTGCGCGCAATCGGCGCAGTGTGACGAAAAGGCGCTGGAGGGCATATCGGACGGCGCTCCGGGGGCGGATCTGGTGGCCGAACTGGAGCAGGATCAAATGGTGCGCGAAGCGGTCGCCAAACTTCCGGGCCGCTGCAAAGAGATGATCGAGCTGCTGTTTTTCGAACATCCGCCGCTGCCATATGCCGAGGTGGCGTTGCGGCTGCGCCTGGCCCGCGGGTCGATCGGGTTTATCCGCGGGCGGTGCTTAAAACGGCTCAAGCAGTTTCTCGAGGAAAAAGGCTTTTAATGGCCGATAGCCGGCAGAATTCCGCCGCGCTGGACAGACTGGTGGCCGAGTTAAGCGCGGAACCGCAGCCGCTCCGCCGCCGGCAGATCCTGCTGGCCGCACGCAATTGCTGGACTCCCGAAGCCGTCACCCGCCTGTACGACGAGATGATCCGGCTGGTGCGCATCGACGTGGGGCATGCCGATCGCCTGGCGCGCGCCGCCGCCTGGATCGGCGAGCAGATCCACGACGATTACTCGCGGGCCACCGGCTTCCGCGCCCTCGGCCACATCGCCCAATTGCGCCGCAAGTACGAACCCGCCCGCGAACACTACCAGACCGCGCTCGGAATTTACGAGCGGCTGGGCAAGGAACTGGAGGTCGGGCGGACCCTCAACGGCTCGCTCCAGACGCTGGTGTACCTGGGCCGCTGGGAGGAAGCCTTCGCCTGTGCTGCCCGCGCGGAGGAGATTTTCACCAAGCTGGGCGAGCGCCGCCACCTGGCGCGCCTGGATATCGCCGTGGGGAACGTGCTGCACCGCCTGGACCGCTTCGATGAAGCCCACCAGCGCTACCAGCGGGCGCTGACGGTTTGCGAGGAACTGAACGACGTACAGTACGTGGCCATTGCCCTACGCAACATGGCTACCTGCCAGATCCAGACGTGCGACTTCCGCGAGGCGCTGGAGACCTATCACCGGGCGCGCGCCTATTGCGCCAGCCACGAAATGCCGCTGCTGGTGGCGGAAGCCGATTACAACATCGCCTACCTTTATTACTTGCGCGGCGAATACACCCGCGCCATCGAAATGTACCGAACGGCGCGGGAGCGCTGCACCGAACTGGAAGACCGGTTCCACCAGGCCCTCTGCGACCTGGACCAGTCCGAAATGTACCTGGAGCTGAACCTCAGCGAGGAAGGCGCCCACTTGGCGCGCAGGGCGCTGAATATGTTCCGGCAGCTCGGGATGGGCTACGAATCGGCCAAGGCCCTGACTAATGTGGCCATCGCTGCCAGCCACCACGGCGAAACCGGGTTTGCCCTGGAGCTGTTCGGCAAAGCACGCGAGCTTTTCACCGATGAACATAATGGGGCCTGGGTAGCCACCATCGACCTCTACCGGGCGGTAGTGTTCTACCGGGAGGGCAACCTGGCTCAGGCCCGCAAACTCTCCGAAAGCGCCTTCGAGTTTTTCTCGCAGTCGCCGCTGGTGGGCCGCGCGGTGTTGAGCCAGTTGATCCTGGCGCGCATCCACCTGGATTCCCAGCGGCCCGAAGTGGCCCGCGCCATCTGCCTGGCCGCGCTGCAAAGCCTGGACCAGACCGAAACGCCGGCGCTTAGTTACCAGGGCTTTTTCGTGCTGGGGCAGATTGAGGAAGCCCTGGGGTGGTCAGAGCAGGCCTTCGAGGCCTACCGCAAGGCCCACGGCTACCTGGAAAACCTGCGCAGCCATCTGCGCGCCGACGAAGCCAAGATCGCGTTTCTGATGGACAAGCAGGAGGTCTACGAATCGCTGGTGCGCATGAGCCTGGAGCGCCAGGCCTCGACGGCCAATCTGGAGACGGCCTTCCAATACCTCGAACAGGCCAAATCCCGTAGCCTGGCCGACCTGATCGCCTTTCGCGCCCACAGCCTGCCGGCGCCCACGGCGACCCAGCGTAACGTGGTGGACGAGGTTCGCGAACTACGCGAGCGGCTGAACTGGTATACCCGCGCCATCCAGTTGCAGGAAGGCCGCGCCAGCAACGGGCGCGATCCGCGCATCGAGAGGCTGCGCCGGGCGGCCCGCGATTGCGAGCAGAAACTGATTGCCGGGATGACCACCCTACGGGCGGAGGACCAGGAATTTGCCAGCCTGCAATCGGCCGCCTCGATCGACCTGGACGCCATCCGCTCGGCTCTGGCCGACGATGCCATGCTGGTGGAGTATTATCGGGCGGGCGAAACCTTCTACGTGTGCTTGCTGTCGCGGCGCCTGCTGAAGATGGTGCCGCTGGGCCACGTGGCGGACATGCGGCGAGCCATGCAGTTGCTGCGCTTCCAGTTATCCAAGTTCCGCCTGAACCCCGAGTTCGTGGCTCCCTTTCACGAGCGCATGCAGGAGGCCACCGATGCCCATCTGCAGGATTTCTACGACCAACTGATCGCGCCCATTGAAAAGGACTTGAAGGCGGGCCACCTGGTGATTGCGCCACACGATTTCCTGCACTATCTGCCGTTTCATGCCCTGCGCAACCAGGGGCAATACCTGCACCAGCGCTACTCCATCTCTTATACGCCCAGCGCCAGCGTGTATTACCTTTGCTGCTCCAAGCCGGCCCAAACCGGGGAGCGGTCGCTGGTGCTGGGGGTGCCCGACCCGGCGGCGCCGCAGATTCTGCACGAAGTGGAGGCAGTGGCCTCGGTACTGCCGAATGCCGAGGTGTATGTGGGCGCCGCGGCGACCAGCGAGGTGCTGGAGGAGAAAGGTCCGGGTTGCCGCTTCGTGCATATCGCCACGCACGGGTGGTTCCGCCAGGATAACCCCATGTTTTCTTCCATCAAGCTGGGGATGTCGCAGTTGAGCCTGTTCGACCTCTACCAGTTAAACCTGCCGGCCGAGCTGGTAACCCTGAGCGGCTGCGGTACTGGTCTCAACGTGGTGGTGGGGGGCGATGAACTGATGGGTCTCAAGCGCGGGCTGCTCTACGCCGGCGCCCAGGGAGTCCTGCTTACGCTATGGGACGTCAATGACCGGAGCACCGCCGACTGCATGCAATTGTTTTACCGTCGGTTGATGACTAATCCAAACAAAGCACAGGCCTTACAGTACGCTATGGAGGAGATCCGCAGGGTCTGGCCGCATCCTTTCTATTGGGCGCCGTTTGTTCTGGTGGGCAAGTACGCCTGATTTTTCTGGGGTACTTAACTTAAGAGTACTAGTATCACTAGACTTTCTTGAACTACTATAAATTTTCCGGGCAGACCCTATATCACTTTATACGTTCAGCCACCCTTATTTGGCAAAGCTGAAACTATGGCCACGCTACCAGTATGCCGAGCCGTAATTCTCGGGAGAACGATATGAAGCATTTTGGGATTGCACAATGGGTGGACTTTGCGAGAGGGCTGGTTCCGCCTGAGCGCCGGGGCGAAATGCAGGATCATCTGGCGGGCGGTTGTGCCCATTGCCAGGGACTCATGGATTTCTGCGCCAAGCTGGCTCATGCCTGTCTCCGCATTTCCACGGCGGTAGTTCCGGATGAGGCGGTGAGGAGCGCGCGGGCGATTTTTCCCGTTCGTCCGCCGCAGCGGCCCAGGCGCGCGCTGCGAATTCCGGTGGAGTTGATCTACGACAGCTTTCTGGTTCCTTCGCCCGCCGGTCTGCGTTCTACGTGGCAGGTAGGCTGGCAAGGTCTGTTCCACGCGGGCGACTGCTCCGTGGATCTGCGAGTGGAACCCGAATTGCGATCGTCGAAAGCCTCTGTGGTGGGGCAGATTTCCAATCACGTCTTGCCCGGCACCGAAATGAGTGACATTCCGGTTTATCTCAAGGCCGGCAAGCTGGTGGTGGCGGAGACTCGCAGCAACCGATTCGGCGAGTTTCAGATGGAATACGAGCAACAGGGGCGTTTGCAGCTTTGTATTTACCTGGATGGGGGAAGTAAGTGCATCCAGGTGCCGTTGAAGAAGCTGGCAGCCGATAAGCCGGCCAGTAACGTTCGCCTGAATCAGGCGGGCGACCGGAAACCCAGGGGGGACGTTCCACTGTAACTGTTTCATGGGGAGACGGTGTTATGAGAAAAAATTTCATGGTACGCGCATGCCTTCTGGCGATGGTGATGGTTCTGCCCGGGTTGGCGGAGGACCACTACATTCTGAAACTGCGGACGGCATCCAGCATCAGCCAGGTGTGCACGAACCACGGGGTGAACGTGCTCCGCGCCATGTCCGGCTCGGCCACGGGCATCTTCGTGGTGGCGGTTCCTTCCGGACCGTTGTCCAGTTCGGTGCTGCGTTCGCTGGCTGACGATCCCAACGTGAGCGGCGTGGAAGCCGACAGCCAGGTGGCCCTTCCGGAGTTGGCCGGCGTACCGGTTCGCGCCAGCGGCCAGAGCACGCTGCCGCCACTGTTCAATCCCAATCAGAACACCCCTTATTACGGGACCATGGCGTGGGATCCCTATGTCAACCAACCGGCCGTCTGGACGATTGGGGTTGATATCGCTCATATGTTTTCGACCGGGCAAGGGGCCGTGGTGGCCGTCATCGACACGGGCGTGGACCCCAACAACGCGATCCTCAAGCCCGTACTTACGGGCGGCTACGACTTTACCCGCGAGGTCCCCGGCGGCTCGGAAATGGCCGACGTCAATCAATCCACCACCGAGGTATTGGACCAGTCCACTACCGAAGTCCTGGATTACACCAACGCGGTGGTGTTGACGCTGAACCAATCCACCACCGAAGTGTTGGATCAATCGACTACCGAGGTGCTGGACCAATCCACCACCGAAGTGCTGGATGCGACTCCGCCGCCGGCCGCCTTCGGCCACGGCACTATGACGGCGGGGCTGGTGCACCTGGTGGCGCCACAAGCGCTGTTGATGCCGCTCAAGGCCTTTAGCGGTGACGGAACCGCCACCGTCTCGGCCGTCGTGCAGGCTGTTTACTACGCCGTGGACAATGGCGCCAACGTCATCAGCATGAGCTTCAGCGCCACGCAAAATTCGAGCGCGCTGCAAGCGGCGGTACAGTTTGCCATTCAGAACGGCGTGGTTCCAGTGGCTGCCGTAGGGAATTCCGGCATTCAGACGACCCAGATTTACCCCGCCAGTTACACCAACGTACTCGGAATAGCCTCGGTGAACGACCAGGATCAGCGCAGCACTTTCTCGAATTACGGAAGTGGCCTGGTATCGCTGGCGGCTCCCGGCGAAGGCGTGATTACCACTTACCCCGGAACCAATAATTACGCCGCTGGTTGGGGAACTTCTTTCAGCACGCCGCTGGTGGCGGGAGGCGCGGCACTGCTGTTTCAATTGAACCAGCAAGCCGGCCCGCAGGCGGTGGAGACGGCCCTCGAAAACGGCGCCGTAAACGTAGGGCAGGGACTGGGATCGGGCGTGGTGAGCCTCGCTCCCGCGATCTGGGATTTCGAGAGCCATCATTAGGCACTGAACTTGGGAACGAAAGCGAGGATAGGGTTGCATGACTGCCGATAAACCGCAACGTCACGCTTACAGAATGAATGGCAAGCCGAGCCGGGCCTTCCCTGGTTCCGCGGTGGGAGCCAACGGCGCCAACGCCAACCTACCGCGCGCGCATTGCGACCCAAGGGTGGACGAGGCGGCGGTCCGTTTCCCGTTGCGCGAATCTCCGTTGCCGTCTCACGGCAAACTGGCGGGCTTTGGCGGATCTACCAATGCGGAAATCCAATCCCCCAGCGCTCCCATCCCGATCTGGTTCGCCGCTCTGCTGGCGAGCCGCTGCCAGGCCAAGGCCGGCGGACAAGACCGCGATGTGCGCTGGGATTGCATTTCCGGATGGGCGGTCTATACCAACCGTGGCGCCGAAACGGAGACAATCGAACCTCTAGGGGTGTGCCTCGAAGGCGGGCACACCGTGGCGGTCTCCTGGATTCCGGGGGAAACGGCCTACACGGTGGAGGTTTTCCGGCAGTTCGACTGCGTCGTGTAAAAGGCCGCCTACAGGCCGGCGACCGAGAGGGAGGGGCGCGTTAATGGAGGACTCCTGGGAGTCGATGGCGGAAGCGGTACGGCGGATCGGCCAGACGGCTGGGGATTCCGAACTGACCGAGTGGGTTCTGGGGGAATTCAAAAGATGCCGGGAGCACTTGCAGCAATGCGTCCGGCTAGTGAGTGACGAAGCCGCCCGCCGCTGCTGTTCCTCCTCCGTGCCCGCTATTCCGCTTCACCCACGGGGCCACCCAAGATGCGCACCGGGCGCCTTGCGGCGGCGGCGTTCCCCCACCAAACGGCGCGAGTGCTGAAGAGCGGCTGCCGCGAAGACTTACGTCACCAGCGCCTGAGTCACCCGCGCGGCCAGTTGGTCGAAGGTAAGAATTTCGTACAGCGAAGCGTCGGACATAATGCGCGCTACCAGGGCGGCGTGCATGGCGTGGCCGGCGCGTTCCGCAATCACGTGGCCCAGCAGGGGCCGGCCCAGCAAGGCCAGGTCGCCAATCAGATCCAGGGCTTTGTGGCGGCAGCACTCATCGCAGGCGCGCAGCCCTTCGGGATTCATCACCCCGCCGGCGGTGAAGCAGACGGCGTTTTCGAGCGACGCACCGCGGATCAAACCCATGTTGCGCATCTGATCCAGATCGGCCTCCCACCCAAAGGTGCGGGCGAAAGCGATTTCGGAGGCATAGCGTTCGGGTGTCACCTCCATTTCGATGGACTGGCGGCCGACCGGAGCCGGGTAATCCGTATCGCAGGTCAGGCGAAAACTCTCCGCGGGCAGAATGCTGATGCGCTTGCCTTTGTCTTCGACCGAAACCGGGCGGCGAATGCGCAGGTAGCGGCGTTTGCGGCGGTAGCGGCGCACACCGGCCCTTTCGATGAGGGCCACGAACGGCAGGCCGCTGCCATCCAGAATGGGCACCTCCAGGTTGTCGATCTCCACATAGACGTTGTCGATGCCCATGGAGTAAAACACGCTGAGGAGGTGCTCGGTGGTGGAGATGAGAACCCCCTGGCGCATCAGGCTGGTGGCGTAGCTGACCCGTGTGACATGCCGCCAACTGGCGGGAATAGGGAAGTTATCGAGGTCGGTGCGCACGAAGACGATGCCTGTGGAGGGCGGAGCGGGGAGGATCCGGATGTGCACCGGGGCGCCGCTGTGCAGCCCCACTCCCGAGGTTTCCACAGCGCGCAAGACGGTGGTTTCAAAGCGCAATGAGGCTCTCCGAAATCAAGTGGATTACCATTAGATCAATTCAAACGGCAATCTGCAATGCAATCTGCAACTTTTTGATGCAAAAGGTTTTGGTTACGTTACGGTGTGGCCCTAATGATACAGTTTTTGGAGGGTGGCGTGGCTGAAAGGCCGCGGTCGGCGCGATCACCGGCTGAGGCCCACTGATGCCGATGCCCACTGATATCATGGAGCCGAGTGCCAAAACCGCCGCGTTTTTTTCTGATCGACACGTTCGGATTCATCTTCCGGGCCTACCATGCGCGCGCCCGCAGCAATGCGCCGCCCATGCGCACGAGCACGGGGATTTCCACCGAAGCCGTCTACATTTTCAACAACATGCTGCGGAAGCTCTCGAAGCAGTTCGATCCGCCTTACATCGCGGCGGTGTTCGAGAGCAAAGAAGCCACCCACCGGGTGCAGGAGTTCGCCGCCTATAAAGCCAACCGCACGGAAATGCCGCCCGACCTGGCCGACCAGATCCCATACGTGCGGCGCGTGCTGGAGGCCATGCGCATTCCGATTTTGGAATATCCGGGATTCGAGGCCGACGATGTGATCGGCACGCTGGCGCGGCGCGCCGAACAGGCGGGCTGCGAGGTGGTGATCGTTTCGAGCGACAAAGACATGCTGCAGCTTGTCACGGACCACGTTGCCATGCTCAACCCGGCCAAGGACGATGAGTGGTACGACGCCGCCAAGGTAAAGGAATTCATGGGCGTGCCGCCGGAGCGCGTGGCCGACCTGCTGGCCCTCAAGGGCGACGCCATCGACAACATTCCGGGCGCTCCGGGAATCGGTGAGAAAGGCGCGCGCGACCTGATCGAACGCTTCGGCTCTATAGAGAGCGTGCTGGAACGGGCCGCCGAAGTGGAGCGCAAGACGTACCGCGAGAGCCTGCAGAAGAACGCCGAGCAGATCCGCATGAGCAAGCGGCTGGCGACCATCGCCACGGGGGTTCCCATCGAATTTTCGCTGGAGGCGGTGAAGGCCCAAGAGGCCGATACGGCGCTGTTGAAGGCGACGTACAAGGTACTGGAATTCCACAGCCTGCTCAAGGAGCTGGGTCCGGGTGAAGATACGCGGGTGCGCGATTACCGGGTCTTTGAATCGCCGGCCACGTTGCAGGAGTGGCTGGACGCGATCCCCCCCGGCACGCCCGTGGCAGTGGCGATTTCCAAATCCAACGAAGGCGAATTCGCCCTGGATACCATCGGGCTGGCATGGCGGCCGGGCGAGGCGCGCGCGGTGACGGCGGAGAACCTGGGCGCGCTGAAGACGTGGCTAGAGGATGCCTCGCGGCCTAAGATCGCCTGCGACGTGAAGAGTGCCCTGCTGACACTGGACAAAATGGACATCCAGGCACGCGGGTTCGCGCACGACGTGATGCTCTACGCCTTCCTGCTGGATGCCGACCCGGGCGGCTGCCCGTTGGAGGAGCAGGCGCGCCGGCGGCTGGACCTGAAGCTGGGACCGTCGCCCGAGCAGCACGCCGACCTGACGCTGGAAATCTGGCAACAGTTGGCGCCGGCAGTGGAATCGCGCGGCCTCGGCAAGTTATACGCGGAAATCGAGCTGCCGCTGGCAGGTGTGCTGGCGCGCATGGAGCGCACCGGGGTGCGCATCGACACCGCGGAGCTGCACCGCCTTTCGTTGATGATGGAGACCGAGGTCGCGCGGCTCACGGCGGAGATCCATGCGCTGGCGGGAAAGCCGTTCAACATTTCTTCGCCGCAGCAGTTGGGGCGGGTGCTGTTCGAAGACCTGAAGCTGCCGGCGCCGGTTAAATACGGCAAGGGCAAAACCATCTCCACCGCGGCGGACGTGCTGGACGACCTGGCGGCAGACCACGAGATTGTCCGCAAGGTGCTCGAATACCGCCAGATGACCAAATTGAAGGGCACCTATGTGGACGCGCTGCCGGCGCTGCTGGACCCGCGCACGCTGCGGCTGCACACCAGCTTCAACCAGACCGGAGCGGCCACCGGGCGGCTTTCGTCATCCAATCCGAACCTGCAGAATATTCCCATCCGCACGGCGCTGGGCCGGGAGATTCGGGCCGCCTTCGTGCCGCGCGAAGGATGGAAGCTGATGGGCGCCGATTACTCGCAAATCGAGCTGCGGCTGCTGGCGCATTTTTCGGGCGACGAACTGCTGCTGGAGGCCTTCCGCAACGGCGAGGACATCCACACCCGTACGGCTGCGGAGGTAATGGGCGTGCCGCCGCTGATGGTGACGCCCGAGGCGCGCCGCGATGCCAAGGCGGTGAACTTCGGAATCGTATACGGGATCAGCGCATTCGGCCTGGCGGCGCAGTTGGGGATCTCCCGCACTGAAGCCGAGAAGTACATTAAGAACTACTTCGCCCGCTATACCGGAGTGCGCCGCTGGCTGGACGAAACCATCGCCGAAGTGCGCCGCACGGGGGTGACCCACACGCTGTTCGGGCGCGAACGGCCGATTCCCGATATCAACAGCCGCAACCCCAACTCGCGCGGATTCGCCGAGCGCACGGCGGTCAATTCGCCGCTCCAGGGTACCGCGGCGGACTTGATCAAGCTGGCCATGGTGCGGGTGGATGCGGCGCTGGCGGCGGGCGGTTACCGGACGGCCATGCTGCTGCAGGTGCATGACGAGCTGGTGTTCGAGGTTCCCCCGGAAGAGATCGACCCGGTAAGCCAGTTAGTGCGGCGGGAGATGGAAGGCGCGCGCCAGTTAGAGGTACCGCTGCTGGTGGATATCGGAGTGGGAGACAACTGGCGCGACGCCAAGTGAAACCGGCGCTCCTGGCGGGCCGTTCCCCACGGACCGCGGGCGCTATCGTTTAGTTTTCCTAAACGATTTGTTTCGACTTTTGGCCTTGATTCACACGTACCGGAAAACTATACTGGGGCCTAACTGTGGACCGGCCCGATGGGTCTGGTCCGTTTCAGGGGTTTTAGCTAAACCGGTGACGTTGGCTGGGGCGCGGAGGTGCATTCATGGTACTGACTGGCTTACCGCCGGGGCGCGGGGAGAATCGCGGCAGGCGTCCGGAGGCACAGGTGGATTCTGCGGCAACGGCGGGATTTGCCGGTTTGGCCTGGCTCCCGGCGGGGCGGCACTGGCTGCGAGTTAACAATGCCAAAAGGGTACTTTACTCCTTGACCCCGGTCGGTGCTCTTTATATACTGCAACCGATAATGGATTGACTTTGGGGTCCGGATTGGCTGCGCCGCATCGCGCAGGAAACGAGCAAATGGCCTTGACGGCTGTGTCGCCGGGGGCCAAAAAGAGGTTAGAACTATGTCGTATTCAGGGGTCTTCGTAGATCTTCGAGGCAAGGCGGTAACCGTTTTGCTTGCCCTTGCTTTAACTGGCTTTCTGGCGTCGTCCGCCAGGGCCCAACAGGTAGCCGTAGCCCAGCTTGACGGGTATGTTACGGACCAGACGGGCCAGGCGGTTGCCGGCGCTCAAGTGAAGGTTACGGAAGTGGATCGCCAACAGGTTCACGAGGCGACCACGGACATTACCGGCCGATACGCGTTCCCCGATCTGCCGGCTGGAAACTACCGGCTGGAAGTTTCCTATAAAGGCTTCAAGACCTATGTGCAGAACGGCATCGCCCTGGATGCGGGCAATAACCGTACGCAGCCTGTGCAACTGCAAGTCGGCTCGACCACCGAGAGCGTGGAGGTGACTGCCAATGCCGCCCAGGTGGAAACCAAGGAGAATTCCATCTCGCAGCTCGTGGATAGCGAACGCATGGTCGATTTGCCGCTCAACGGCCGCAATCCGACCCAACTGCTGGCTATCTCGGGTTTCGCCACCAACACCATGACCCTCAACGGAGGCGACCTGACGGGAAGCAAGAACATTCAGGGTTCCAACGGTTCGACGTCGTATTCGGTGGCCGGGGGCGCGGCGAACGGGGTCAACTACCTGCTGGATGGCGGCGATAACAACGACGCATTCAGCAACGTGAACCTGCCCCTTCCGTTCCCGGATGCGATTTCGGAATTCAACATCCAGACCAGCAGTTTACCGGCGCAATACGGCCTGCACCCCGGCGGGGTGGTCAATATCGTGACTAAGTCGGGCAGCAATGCCTTCCACGGCGACTTCTTCGACTTCCTGCGCAATGGCGATCTGAACGCGCGCCCGAAAGGCTTTGCCGCCTCGCAGCCGATCCGCGACTCGCTAAAGCGCAACCAGTTCGGCGGCACAGTGGGCGGGCCTATCAAGAAAGACAAGCTTTTCTTCTTCGGCGGCTATCAGGGCACCCGGCAGCGGAGTAACCCGTCCGCCAGCACGGCCTACGATCCCACCGCGGCCACCCTGGCAGGTGATTTCAGCGTCGTGGATGGGGCCAAGTCGAGCGGCGGCTGCCTGTCCACCGCCAGAGTTCTGAAGAATCCCCAAGGCAACCCATACCCCAACAACCAGATCCCGGTTTCCACCTTCGATCCGGCGGGCCTCAAGCTGGCCTCCACTTACTTCCCGGTCTCCTCCAACCCTTGCGGGAATTATCTTTACGGCGATCCCGCCAATAACCCCGACGACCAGTGGATTGGCCGCGTGGATTACAACATCAACGATAAGAATATTTTTTACGGCCGCTACTACATTTACGATTACTACGCCGAGGTGATCTTCGCCAACAACAATGCGCTGACCACCCAGGCGGCGCCGGCCAACTGGGACCGCTCCCAGACTATGACCATCGGCGAAACCTATACGCTAAACTCCACCTCCGTCAACTCCTTCCATTTCACGTTCGACCGGCGCCGCGACAATCGCGCGTCTCCTTCGACCTTGTTCAGCCCGGCCACGCTGGGCGTGAATATGTTCATTAACGCCTCGGATTATACGCAGCTCGCCGTCAGCAGTTACTCCGGCGGCGGATTCGGCGTCGGCTGCGGCACCTGCGCGCTGGCGAATTTCGACATCAACACCTACCAGTTGGCGGACGATTTCACGTGGATTCACGGGAAACATCAGTTCGCCTTCGGATTCGACGGCCGCAAGGACCAGTTCAACTCCTACAACTATCAGCAGGCCAACGGGCAGTTCACTTTCAATGGCACCTACACCGGCGACGGGCTGGCGGACCTGCTGACCGGGCAATTCTCCGGTTTGACCGACGGCAACGTGATTTCCGATTACCTGCGGCAGACGCCCATCGCTGCGTATGCGCAGGATTCGTTCCATGCTACTTCGCATTTCACCATCAATTACGGCCTCCGTTGGGAACCCTCAGTGCCTTCATATGATAAATACGGCCGCGGCAACCAGTTCAGTTGGCCGCTATTTCTCCAGGGTTGGCACAGCTCGGTATACCCCACCGCTCCGGCAGGCCTGATCTTCTCCGGAGACACGGCGCAGGATCCTAACGGCAAAGCCTTCACCAAGGCCCATTACGCGACGTTCTCGCCGCGCCTGGGCCTGGTTTGGGATCCCAAGGGCGACGGCAAACAGACCATCCGGGCGGGATTCGTGCTGATGCACGACACCACCGAGCTGTTCTATCCAGAGCGCTGGACCACCAATGCGCCCTACGTCTCTTCGCTGACCATCAATAGCAATGAGTTCGGCGTGGGCACCGACCTGTTCTCCAACCCCTTCAACGGGTACGTCTTGAACGGCAAACCGGGCGACCCCTTCCCGGGCGCTGCCGTATTCCCCCTGGCAGGCACTTACATCAGCATTCCGCCCAACTTACCAGTGACTTACATGATGCAGTGGAACCTCAGCTACCAGCGGCAGATTGCCACCAACTGGATGGTGAGCGCGAACTACCTGGGCAACGCCGGCCGGGATATCTGGGGATCGATCGACGTCAACTACTCCATCCCCACCGCGGGCGCCACCGCCGCTAACGCCAACAGCCGCCGCCTGACGTACCTGATCAATCCCACACTCGGACAGTACTACGGGGAAATTCAGCAGACCGACCCTGGCGCCGTCTCGGAGTACCATGCCCTGTTCCTTTCGGCGCAGCATCAGTGGGCGCGCCATTACCTGGCGCGTTTCAATTACACCTGGAGCCACTGCAGCAGTTCCTGGGATTTTGCCGGCGAACTGGCGGGCACCATCTATCAGAACCCGCTGAACCGCGCCGAGGGCGAACGCGGCAACTGCGGCTACGACCACCGGCAGACGTTCGTAGCGACGATGGTGGCTTCGAGCGGGGGCATCGGCGCGGGGTTCGTCCATGGCGTTACCAAGGACTGGCAGCTTTCGCCGATTGTCAGCTTCAGTACCGGCAACCCGCTCCAGCTCACCGCCGGCGGGAAGGATGTTTCCCTCAGCGCCCAACTGCAGGATCGTCCGGACGTCATCGCCCCGACCCAGGTTTACCAGCGGCTCGCGCCGACTAATAATGGAACTTACTGGTTTAACCCGGACGCTTTCATCTGCCCGGATTCGATTAACAATATCGGCCCTTCGACTCTATCGCCGAACTGTCCCGCTGCGACCGCTGCGACCGCTTCGTTCGGCGACTTGGGCCGCAACTCGGTTTATGGCCCCGGCTCAATCCAATGGGACATGGCTATGACCCGACAGTTCAACTTAAAGGAACGCTGGAAGCTCGAATTCCGGGCGGATTTCTTCAACATTCTGAACCACGCCAACTGGAGCAATCCAACCACCAGCATCACCAGCAGCACGTTCGGCGAAGTGACCGGGTACGGCAGCCCGCGCATCATCCAGTTAGCACTGAAGCTGTATTTCTAAACGGCCGCTCCTTTTTTGGGGCCGTCTGAATCCATGTGGTTTCCTCCCTTGGGCGGGCGAATCCTTGCGGTTCGCCCGCTTTCTTGTGTATTCCCACCTTCGCCGTTCTGACCCGGCCATACGGTATAATCCCAAGCTATGGGTGATGCCGCACACAGTTCCGCAGCCGAGCCGTTCGAACGAATCCAGTGCCAGTGGTGCCAGAGCATGAATGAGAAGGCGGCGCTGGCTTGCCACGCTTGCGGAGCTCCCCTGGATATCCGCAACCTGGTGAGCGAATCGGGCTGGCGCGAGGCGCCGCGCATTCGCGATATGACCGAGATTCAGTTCAGCACCAGCACCTGCCAGGTGGAAGGTGAGATCGTGCCGGCCGCTGAAATCCATCTGGGCGCGGGCGATTCGGTGTTTTTCGAGCACCATGTGATGCTGTGGAAGGAAGAGCAGGTAGCCATGTCGGTGATGTCGCTTTCGGGCGGCCTGAAGCGCGCCTTTGCGGGGATGCCTTTCATCATCAGCGTGGCCAGCGGCCCCGGCCGCATTGCTTTCTCGCGGGACGCCACCGGCGAGCTGATCGTGCTGCCGCTGCACCCCGGCATGGAACTGGACGTCCGCGAGCACGCCTTTCTGCTGTCGTCGCACCAGGTGGCCTACTCGTTCGTCCGCGTCAAGGGTCTTTGCAATATCCTCTTCGGCGGCCAGGGCATGTATATGGACCGTTTCGTCACCACCGGCGCTCCGGGCCTGGTCATCCTGCACGGCTACGGAAATGTTTTCGAGCGGCGGCTAGCCCCCGGCGAATCCATCATGGTGGAACCGGGCGCCTTTCTCTACAAGGATTCTTCGGTCACCATGGACGTGGAATTTCAGCGGCTGGGCTCGGGCTTTTTCGGCGGTGCCAACATGAGCATGGCGCGCATGACCGGTCCCGGCCGGGTGGGAATCCAGTCGATGTACGTGCATCACCACACCGAGTAACCAACATGTTTTGCGTAAACTGCGGAACGCCCGTTCGCGAAGACCAGAACTTCTGCCCCAACTGCGGGCACCCGGTGAAGCATGCCGCGGAGGCCGCCGCCCCGCCGCCCCGAGTGCCGGTGACGCAGGCAACTCCAGCCGTCCCACCGGTGCCGCATTACGCGCCGGTTACGCACGCCAGCGCTGCCCCTGCACCGCCCGCGCCGGCGGCCCCGGTAAGCGGACGCTGCAACTGGTGCGGCGCCGCGGTGGATTTTTCCCAGCCCTCCTGTCCGCAATGCGGCGCTGCGCTGAAACTGCCGGCGGCCCTCTCCGAGAGCGGCTGGACCCAGGTGCCAGCCCGCAAGGACATGGCGAAGCTGCAGATGGGCCATTCGCACTGCCAGATCGAGGGCCTCTATGTACCGGTGGCCGACTTCAACCTGGCCGCCGGCGACAGCGTCTACTTCACCCACCACGTGCTGCTGTGGAAAGAACCGCAGGTGAACGTCACCACCATGTCGCTGAAAGGCGGCTGGAAGCGGATGTTCGCGGGCTTGCCGCTGATCATGACGCAGGCCGAAGGGCCCGGCCGCATCGCGTTTTCCAAGGACGATCCGGGCGAGTTGATCCCCGTGCCGCTGCAGGCCGGGCAATCCCTGGATGTCCGCGAGCACATGCTGCTGGCCGCCACCAGCAACGTCGGCTATGACTGGTTCCAGACGGGCATCTGGTTCGAAACGCAGCAGGGCAACGACACCGAAACGCACTACCCGGTGGGCCGCTACATGGACCGTTTTGCGGCCTCGCAGACGCCCGGGCTGGTGCTGCTGCACGCCGGCGGCAATGTCTTCGTGCGCACCCTGAAGCCGCGGCAGACCATCCTGGTGAAGCCGACAGCGCTGGTGTTCAAGGATCCCACGGTCCAGATGCAGCTCCACTTTGAGCACCCCGGGGCGCTTTTCTCCATGTGGCGTCCGTGGAACAATCGCTATCTGTGGCTGCGGCTCAGCGGCCCGGGAAGGGTGGCCGTCCAATCGGTGTTCGAGCGGATTGAAGGAGAATCGCGCAATATGATCCGGTGGTCCAATGCCACCGCTGTGCGCTGGTAGCGAGCGGCGGGGCGGCTACTGCTGCGCGCCGCCGCATTCGGGGCAGAAGCGCGCAGGCTTGGGAATCGGCTTGCCGCAGTTCAGGCAGAACTTGGTGGCGCCCGCAGGGCCGGCCGGAGTTGAGGCTGGCGGCGCCGGCGCTGCGGCTTCCGGCGGAGGCGCGGGTTTCATGGCATTCATCATCTGCTGCGCCATCACCATCCCCGCCCCCAACCCGGCGCCGATTCCCGCCGCGCCGCCGCCCTGGTTGGCTGCCGCGATGGGCATCGACTGCGCCACCTGGAACTGGGTGTAGCGGTTCATGTCGCCGAGCATGTTCATCCCGATCCGCTGGTCCAGCATTTTCTGCAGCTCTTCCGGCAGGGAGATGTTCTCCACCACGAAGCTTTCGAGCGACAGCCCCAGGTCGGTAAACACGGGCCGGAGCGCTGCCAGCAGGGTCTGGCCGAGTTGCGCCTGGCTGCCGGCCATATCCAGAAAGTTGACGTTGGCGTTTCCGAAGGCGTCCGTCATCCGTCCCACAACGGTGTTGCGCAGTTGTCCCTCCAGGTCGCTCACCTGGTACAACGCGCGCGACCCGCTCACTTTCTGGTAGAAGACCCGAGGATCGGCGATCCGGTAGGAGTAAATCCCATACGCCCGCATGCGCACCGCGCCGAATTCCTTGTCGCGGATGACAATGGGGGTCGCGGTGCCCCACTTCTGATCGATCCGCAGGCGCGAGGAATAGAAATAGACGTCGGACTTGAACGGCGACTTGAAGGCCTTATCCCAGTTCAGCAGGTTGGTCAGCAGCGGCAGCGTGTTGGTGCTCAGGGTATAGAGGCCGGGCGCAAACACATCGGCAATCTGGCCTTCGTTGACGAACACGGCGAACTGAGAATCGCGGACGGTCAGCCGGGCCCCGGTCTTGATCTCCTGATCCTCAATCGGGAATCGCCAGGCCAGCACCGCATCGCCCACCTCGGTCCATTGAATGACCTCGATAAACTGCTTGGAGAGAAAGCTCATATGCACCCCTAACCTCCCTCAGTATACGCCGGTGGCCCGGCAAGACGCGATCTGGGGTCACCGCGGCGAATGGCGTCACCGCCGGTTCACCTGCCGCGCAGCCGTCCGAGTTGCCGGCGGTCGCGCTTGGAAGGCCGGCCTTCCCGGAAGCCCTCGAAATGCGGCTCCAGTTTGCGCTCTTCGGCCAGTTTGCGGCGCGCCTCGCGGCTGGCTTCGGATTCGCGGTAAAGAGCCTGGGCAACCGGAGCGGGGCCGCGGATTTCACTCAGCCCCAGGACCTCCAGCTCAAACTCGCCGCCATTGTTCTTCACCTGCAACCGGTCTCCGGCGTGGACTTCCCGGGCGGGCTTGGCGGGTTGTCCGTTGGCGTGCACCCGGCCGAGTTCGCAGGCTCGCTGCGCCAGCGAGCGCGTTTTGAAGAACCGGGCGGCCCACAGCCATTTGTCCACTCGCACGCCGGTCATACCAGCCCTATTTCACGCGCATCACCAGCACGGTCTGGTCGTCGAAGGGGGTGGTGGAAAACTGGTCCAGATCGCGAAAAATGGCGGCCACCAGGTCGTTAACTGGGGCCTGCCAATGGCTGCGCACCACGTGAGCCAAACGGCCACGGCCATATTCCGTGCCGGCGGCGTTGAGGTGGTCGGTGATGCCGTCGGAGTAGAGCACGATCAAGTCGCCGGTTTGCGCGTCGACGGTCACCTCTTCGTACTCGCGCGCGTCCAGCAGGCCCAGCGGCACGCCCTCCACGCGCAGTTTGAGGATTTCTCCCTGGCGGCAGATCATGGGCGGCAGGGCGCCGGCATTGGCCATCACGAAGCGGCGCGCGGCGGGGTCCCAGAGCAGCACGCATAAGGTCACGTAGCGCGCTTCCACCTTGCGCTCGATGAGGGCTTCGTTGAGCGCGCGCATCAGGTCGGCGGGGCGGCGGCGGCGCGGGGCCAGCGTGCGCAGCAGGCCGCTCATCAGGCCGCCATAGAGCGCGGCAGCCGCGCCTTTGCCGCTCACGTCGCCGAAAGCGATCACAGTCTGCCCGTCCACGCGCTCAATCACGTCGTAGATGTCGCCGCTGATGCCGCGCGCCGGGCGCAGGCGCACCACCGCTTCCAGCCCTTCGATCTCAGGCTCGGCATCCGGCAGCAGCACGCGCTGCAGCTCGCGGGCGGCTTTGAGATCCTCTTCCATGCGCTGCTCGCGGGTGGCCAACTCCTGGTAGAGCCGCGCATTCTCCACGCTGCTGGCCACCTGCGGCGCCAGAAGGGCCAGGGTGCGCACATGATCGTCGGTGAAGTGGCCGATGCGGTTGCTCTCCAGGTCCATCACCCCCACTACGCGGTCGTGCACCACCAGCGGGACGGCCACTTCGGAGCGGATATCGGGGTGCGAGGCGATGTAGCGGGGGTCGGCGGCGGTGTCATTCACCCGCACCACTTCGCGCGATTCGGCGGCCGCACCGGTGATGCCTTTGCCCAGCGGCACGTTGTCGATATTGACCCGCTCGTCGTAGCGCATGCTGAAGAGGTGACGCAGCGCGCGCTCTTCCTGGTCCACCGCCAGAATGCTGAACGAGTCGTAATCGATCAGCTCGCGCATGGTGCTGGCGATCTTGGTCAGCAATTCGTTGAGGTCCAGGATGGAGGAGAATTCGCGCGAAATGTGGGCTAGCGTGCGCAGGGTGCGGTTCTGGCGCTCCACGCGGCGGTAGAGCATGGCATTGTCGATGGCAATGCTTACGCGGCCGGCGATCAGGCGCACCAGCGAACGGTCGTAGAGCGTATACGCATTCACGCGCGTGGATTGCAGGTCGATTACGCCCACCAGGCGGCCGCGCCCGGTCATGGGAACGGCCAGCTCGGTGCGCACCGCGTCGGTGGTGTTCAGGTAGCGCGGGTCGTTGCGGACGTCCCCCACCAGCACCGGCTCGCGGGTGGCGGCGGCCACGCCGGTGATGCCCTCGCCCAGCCGCACGGACAAGGTCCGCACCACCTCTTCGCGATGCCCCACACCGTAGCGGATGCGCAGGTCCTGCCGGCGATCGTTGTAGAGCAGGATGGCGAACAGATCGTAGGGCGCCACGCGCTGGACGATTTCGGCGACATTGGCCAGCAGCAGGTCCAGGTCCAGGGTTTGGGAGATAGTGCCGGAGACTTCCAGCATGAAATCCAGCAGGTCTTCCCTTTCGCGGAATCGGACGGGTGCTTTACGAGGAGCTGACATGGGTCGGTTCACCGGCGATGGAGATGCTTTAGGCAGCCGCCGCCTCGACAATCTTGACGCTGGCGCTGGCGCCGATGCGGGTGGCGCCGGCCGCGGTCATGGCCCGAAAATCCGCCAGCGTGCGAATGCCGCCGGCGGCCTTGACGCCCATATCCGGCCCCACCACCTGGCGCATCAGGGCCACGTCGTGGGCAGTGGCGCCGGAGGGTCCGAAACCAGTGGAGGTTTTCACGAAATCGGCGCCCGCCAGTTTCGCCAGCGTACACGCCACGGCCTTCTGATTGTCGTCGAGCAGCGCGGTTTCCAGAATCACCTTGACGATGGCCCCGGCCGCGTGGGCCACCTTCACCACTTCCTGGATATCCAGCTTGACGGCCTCGTGATCGCCCGAGCGCAACGCGCCCACGTTGATCACCATGTCAATTTCCTGCGCCCCGGCGCGGACGGCCGAGGCGGTCTCGGCCACCTTGGCCTCAGTGCTGGTGGCGCCCAGCGGGAATCCCACCACCGTACACACCTTTACCGGTGAGCCACGCAGTTCCGCGCGCACCAGGGGCACCCAGTACGGGTTGACGCACACGCTGGCGAACTGGTACTGGCGGGCCTCGCGGCAGACCTTGGTAACGTCGGCGCGGGTGGCTTCCGGTTTCAAAATGGTGTGGTCGATGAAGGAGGCCACCGACGGATCGATCTTGGTGAGGCGCTCGCTGGCGGAGACGCGCGCGGCGCCGGCGGCCAGAATCTCGCGGGTGTTGCGGGCGCAAGTCTGCGGGCAGCGCTGCACGCATCCGGGGCAGACTTGGGCGGGAAGGTTCAGTCCCTCGCCCTGCTTCGGCGCCGGCGGTGCGGCGGGCGCGGACCCCATGCGGGCCAGCAATTCTTCACCGATCTGGGCGACCAAAAGGTCGAGTTCCGAGGAGTTCACGAAGGGGCCTTCAGGTACTGCTTCTCGATATCCAGAATCTTCTGCACCCGCGCCTGGTGCCGGCCGCCGGCAAACGGGGTTCCCAGCCAAGTGCGCGCCACGTCTTCCGCCTGGCCCCGGGTCAGCATCCGGGCACCAAGCGTAAGCACATTGGAATCATTGTGTTCCCGGCTATTGCGGGCAGTAGCTTGATCATAACACAGGGCCGCCCGGACACCCGGCACCTTGTTGGCGGCGATGGATGAGCCGATACCCGCGCCATCGATGAGGATGCCGCGCGCGGCGGCGCCCTGGGCCACCAGTTGGGCCACCTTGAGGGCCAGGTCGGGGTAATCGGCGGGTTTTTCTTCGTAGACGCCCACGTCGCGGATCTCCAGGCCCAGGCTCTGGAGCAGCGGCTTGAGGGCTTCTTTGAGGGCGAAGCCGCCGTGATCGGCGCCCAGGGCCACGGTGCGCTCAGGCGGCGCGAGGGCGGAGAGCTGGTCTTCGGGCAACTCCACAATGCGCACGCCGCGGCTGGCCGCTGTTTCGCGCGCCGAAGCGGTGACGATCACCCCGATGGGCACGCGCAGCTCGCCGGCCGCGGGAATATCCTGTGCAGTTACCACCCGTTTCATATTGGTGACGCGGCGCGGGACGCCCGGAGACATCCAAAGCCGCTGTACAATTCGTAAGGACCATTGTAATGAAACGACACCTCCGGCCGCTGGCCATTCTGCTGCCTGCGCTGGCGTTCGCCCACCCCATGGGCAATTTCAGCGTGAGCCACTATAGCCGCATCGAGGTGGAGCGGGACGGCGCGCTGGTCCGCTACGTGCTGGACCTTGCCGAGATCCCCACCTTCCAGCTTCTGCAGCAGTGGCAACTGGATGCCTCGAGCCCGCGCGAGCAACTGGAGCGCCACGCGGCGGAGCAGGCGCGCCAGTGGGCGGGCAATCTGCAAATCGAGCTGGACGGGCGCACAGTGAAGCCGCAATTCGAGCGCGCTGCCATGGTGATGGCCAAGGGCGCGGGTGGCATGGCCATCCTGCGGGTGACGGCGGAGTTGCGGGTGGCGGGCGCGCCGGGAAGCCTGCGCTACCAGGATGGCAACTTTCCGGACCGCGCCGGATGGAAGGAAATTGTGATCGCGGCGGGGCCCGATGCGGCCATCGACCGGGGCGTTCCGGCGGGCACCGACCGCAGCCGGGAGCTGACCGAGTATCCGCAGGACCCGCTGCTGGCGCCGCCGCAGGATCTCACGGCCGCGGTTTCCTGGCACTCCACGGCGCCGGGTCCCACTGCCACGGCCGCGCCGCCTGCCATGCCGGCAGCGCCGAGCGAAGTTCCACCGGCCGCCGGGGCGGCGCAGCCGGGCCAATCCGCGCCCGGCATGGTGGTGCGGGGCGATTACCTGTCGCGGCTGTTGCACCAGGGCGATATCGGCTGGGGAATGATGGTGCTGGGGATGGTGGTGGCGTTCGGGTTGGGAGCCATCCACGCGCTCTCGCCGGGCCATGGCAAGACGATTGTGGCGGCCTACCTGGTGGGCGCCCGCGGAACGGCCAAACACGCCATCTTTCTGGGCGGCATGGTGACGTTCACCCACACTATCAGCGTGTTTTTCCTGGGCCTGGTGACGCTGTTTCTTTCGCGCTACGTGCTGCCGGAGAAGATTTATCCAGTGCTGGGGGCGATCTCAGGCGCGTCGATTGTGTGGATCG
>DATJRE010000360.1:0-16034 GCA_035505095.1 Bryobacteraceae bacterium
GGGCGCCGACTTCATGGGCGAGAAGATCTCCGGAGGAATCATCAACGGCGTGCAGCGCACTTACGGCGACGCCCACGAACCGGCCCTGTGGGCGGAGTTTGAGAAGGACATGCGCGGCAGTGACATCAGCCACTGGCTGTACCAGGGCGATCGCTCCAAGGACCGCCCGGCGGACCTGGGATACTACATGGGCTACAAGATCTGCGAGTCCTTCTATCGCCGCGCCACCGACAAACGCGAGGCCGTGCGCCGCATCCTGCGGATCACCGACGCGGAGGCCTTTCTCAAAGAGAGCGGCTACGAGGGCGGCAAGTAAGCGCAGATTTCCAGGATGGCCTGAATGAGGCCGTCGATGGTATAGACGCGCGCCTCGGCCGTCACTGCGAGGCCCAGCTCGCGGGCCGTGGCGGTGGTGACCGGTCCGATGGTGGCAACCTTCACTCCGGCCAGCGCCGCAGGCCCCACGGCGGCCACGAAATTCCGCACGGTGGACGAGCTGGTGAAGGTCACGCAATCCACCGCACCGAGCGCCGCGGCCCGCTGGGCGAGGTCGGGCGGAATTCCGGTGCGGTAGGCTTCCACCACGTCGACGTGCGCCCCGCGGCGGGCCAGCTCGGTGGGCACCACGTCACGGGCGACGGCGGCTCGCGGCAGCAGGATGCGGCAGCCGCGCAGGTCGTAGCTTTCGAATGCCTTGAGCAGACCTTCGGCGACGTATTCGCGGCCCATCAGGTCCACCTTCAGGTGCAGCGCCTCGACGGCTGCGCGGGTAGCCGGGCCGATGGCGCAGAGGCGGGCGCGAAGCTGACGCCAATCGGCGGGCGAAGCGTCCAGTCGCTCGACGAACGCGCGCACGCCATTGGCGGAGGTGAAGATCAGCCAATCGTAGGAGGCGAGACCGGCGAGGGCGCGGTCGAGCGGCGCGTAATCGGCGGCCGGGCCGATTTCGATGGTGGGCAGCTCGATGGCTTGGGCGCCCAGCGCGCGCAGCTTGCCGGCCAGCGTGTCGGCCTGGCCTTGGGCGCGGGTCACCACGATGCGTTTGCCCCGCAGCGGCAGGCGGCCGAACCAATCCAGCTTGTCGCGCAGGCGCACGACTTCGCCGATCACAATAGTGGCGGGCGGTTTCATGCGGGCGGCGGCGATCAGGCCGGGCAGCGTGGCCAGGGTGCCGGCGACGGTTTCCTGATCGGCGCGGGTGGCCCAGCGCACCGCCATGGCCGGAGTTTCGGCGGCGCGGCCGTGGGCGATCAGCTCGCGGGCGATTTCGGGGAAGGTGGTGAGGCCCATGAAGATGACCAGGGTTTCGGCGTGGCCCACTTTGCCCCAGTCGATCTGGTCGACGGCGTGGCCGGTGACGAAGGTGACGGCGGAAGTGTGTTCGCGATGGGTCAGCGGCACGCCGGTGTAGGCTGCGATGCCCAGCGGGGTGGTGACGCCGGGAACGACTTCGAAGGGGATGCCGGCAGCGGCGAGGGCTTCGGCCTCTTCGCCACCGCGGCCGAAGAGATAGGGATCGCCGCCCTTCAGGCGCACCACGGTCTGGCCGCGGCGGGCGCGCTCGATGAGCATGGCGCAGATTTCGTCCTGGGTGAAGGCGTGGGCGGATTTCTTCTTGCCGACGTAGAGGCGTTCGGCCTCGGGTGGGGCGAACGCGAGGAGGGCTTCGGGCGCCAGGTGGTCGTAGAGAACGGCGCCGGCCTGTTCGAGGATTCGGCGGCCGCGGAGGGTGAGCAGATCGGGGTCGCCGGGTCCGGCGCCGACCAGATAGACCATGCCGGACGCTCCCTGGCGGTCGTGGCTCGGGACAACGGCAAGGTGGTGGGTCAGAGCGGCGGAGTCATGGGTCGGGACGGCAGTAGGGTCGTGGGTCGGGGCAGCGGGGTCAAGGGTCACGGCGGCGGAGTCGCGGGTCGGGGCAGCGGAGTTGCGGGTCGGGGCAGCGCAGTCGAGGGTCACAGCAGCAAGGTCGTGGCTCCGAACGGCAGCGCTGTCGAGAGTCGGGGCAGCAGGGTCGTCGGTCGCAGCGGGATTCGGCGGGGGAGGGTCGGACGAAGGCGAGTTCATGCCCCTTCGACCGATTCGAGGATGCGGCGCGCGCCGCGGGCGAGGAGATCGGCGCCGAGGGCGCGGCCGAGCGACTCGGCTTCCGATGCCGGTCCTTCGGTTTCGCCGCGCACGATTTCGGAACCGTCGGGCGAGGCCACCAGCGCCACCATTTTCAAGCGGCCGTCTTGCACGCCGGCGTGGGCGCCGATGGGCACCTGGCATCCGCCGCCGAGCGCCGCCAGCAGGCCCCGTTCGGCGGTCACGCACTGGTGCGTGGCGGCGTGGTCCAGGTTGGCGGTGGCCTCGCGGCCGGCTCCTTCGGCCCGCGTTTCAATGGCAAGCGCGCCCTGTCCCACGGCCGGGCACATCACCGAGGCGGGCAGAATTTCGGCGATGCGGTTGGCCCAGCCCAGGCGTTTCAATCCGGCGGCGGCCAGCACCACGGCATCGTATTGGCCCTCATCCAGCTTGCGCAGGCGGGTGTCGAGATTGCCGCGCACGGATTCGAGCGAGAGATCGGGGCGCAGGTGCCGCAACTGGGCGGCGCGGCGTAACGAGCTGGTGCCCACGCGGGCGCCCTGGGGCAGCTCGGCCAGGCGCTTGCCGACAATCGCGTCGTGAGGGTCTTCGCGCTCCGGGACGGCGGCCAGCGCCAGCCCGGCAGGCAGCTCGGTGGGCAGGTCTTTGAGGCTGTGCACGGCGAGGTCGGCGCGGCCATCCAGCAGCGCTTCTTCGATTTCCTTGGTGAAGAGGCCCTTCCCGCCCACCTTGGCCAGAGGCACGTCGGTGATCTTGTCGCCGGTGGTCTTGATGATCTCGATGACGCTGTCGCGCCCGAGGCGGGCCAGTTGCGCCTGCACCCAACGCGCCTGCCACAGGGCAAGCTGGGAACCGCGCGATGCGATTACGAGCATGAATTATTCCTGGAGATGGAATGCCTTTCGGATGAACGCCACCACTTGGGCGCCTTCGGGATTGCCGGCCGCGGCGTGGTTGCGGAGTTCGGAGATGGGGCCGTGGGCGATCTTGTTGACGATGCCGCGGGTGAGCGCCTCCAGGGCCTGTTCCTGCTCGGGGGTGAAGGGGCCGAACTTGCGGCGGACCTTGTCCAGCTCCGTGGCGCGGATCTGTTCGAGCTGCCCCTGCAGGCCCACGATGGTGGGGGTGACTTCGGCTACTTTGAGCCGCGCCATCATGCGCTCGACCTCTTCGGCCACCATGGCCTCGGCGTGATCGGCCTCCTTCATGCGCTCGCGCAGGTTGGCGTTGACCACTTCCTGGAGGTCGTCGATATCGTATAAGAAGACGTTATCGACTTGGTTGACGGCGGGGTCGATATTGCGCGGCACGGCGATATCGATGAGGAACATGGGCCGGTTGCGGCGGGCGGCGATGACGCGCATCATGTCGTCTTTGCGCAGGATGTAGTGCGGCGCGCCGGAGGAGGCGATCACGATATCGACCTCCGGCAGCATGCTCACGAAGCGGGTGTATTCGACGGGGGTGCCCTGGAACAGTCGGGCCATTTCGATGGCGCGCTCGTGGGTGCGGTTGGTGACGAAGACGTGCGAGGCGCCCGAGCGGCGCAGGTGGCGCGCGGCCAGCTCGGACATCTTACCCGCGCCCACGATCATGACAGTGCGGTTATTCAGCGAGCCGAAGATTTTGCGGGACAGTTCGACCGCAGCGTAGCTGATGGAGACGGCCATCTGGCCGATGCCGGTTTCGGAGCGCACGCGCTTGGCCACGCTGAAGGCGCGGGTGAGCAGGTTTTCGAGCCAGCCGCAGACGGCGCCAGCGTCTTTAGCAGCGGCGTAGGCGCCCTTGAGCTGGCCCAGAATCTGGGGCTCGCCGATCACCATGGAATCCAGGCTGGAGGCCACGCGGAAGAGGTGGTGAATGGCCTCGCGGCCTTCGTGGCGGTAAACGTGCAGGCCGATGGTTTGGGTGCTGATACCCTTGCGGTCGGCCAGAAACGCATCCACGATGGCCTGCGGATCGGCCGAATCGTCGGTGGTGACGGTAATTTCCACCCGGTTACAGGTGGAAAGAATCACCGCCTCAGTGACCCCTTCGCGCGATTTCAGGTCGGCCAGCGCCGGCGGTAAGCTATCTTCCCGGAACGCGAGACATTCGCGCACCTCGACGGGTGCGGTCTTGTGGCTCACGCCGGTGACCAGGAGCTTCATCGTTTTAGCAAAAGGCCCAGGCGCGCATGCGCGGCCCAGGTGAGAGCCGAAAAGCCAAGCACTGTGACGGTCATGATGGCGGCTTTCTTCCCGCGCCATCCAGCGGTGGTGCGCAGGAAGACGAGCGCCATGTAAATTCCCCAGGTAAAAAAGCTGATGGCGATGGCGGGCTGGTAGACCCAGGCGGTTTTGTGCTCGATGAAGGCCCAGGTGCTGGCGGCGATCACGGCCAGAGTCATGAAAACGAAGCCCAATGCCATGGAACGGGAGATGATGTCGTCGAGGGTGCCGAGGGACGGCAGCCGGTAATAGAACCCCCGCGGCTTCTTGGCCTTCAACTCGCGCTCCTGAATGAGGTAGAGGAGCGAGGCCGCGGCGGTGAACAGCAGCGCGGCGATGCCCAGGAGGACGAGGACGATGTGTACCGTGAGCCAGACGTTGCGGACCAGCGGGCTGGACCAGGCGCTGACCGGATTGCCCATGGTGGAGACCAGCGCCATCACAAATACTAGAGGAAAGATGAAGACGCTGAGGCTCTCGACTTTGTAGCGCCAATGTATAAAGAGGTACAAGACGACGATGAGGAAGGCGCCCATGGAGAGAGTTTCGTAGAGATTGCTGATGGGGCAGCGGTTGTTGCGGATCCCCTCTTCGACGATGGAAACGAAGTGGAAAACGGCTCCGACCGAGAAGGCGGCGAGGGCTACACGAAAAAGGTGCTCGCGCTTGCGAACCAGGGTCAGAATGGCATGCAGGAGGCCGAGGGAGTACAGCGTGACGGCCACGCGCAGCCAGATGACGCTCATTTCATCCATGGGGCGATCCGGTAACCTAAAGTCTTAAATCCCAGTATATCCCGGGCATCCGGCGGGGTATGACCCGCAGGAGGGGGGATTGGGGGGATTTGGTGGGGTGGGTGGCGGCGTGTGGGCGGCGCTGGGGATTCAACAGACCAGCGGCGGAGCCCATTCGACGCGGAGACGCCGAGGGTGCGGAGGGAACGCGGAGAAAACCGAGAGAAAAAGATACACGAGGGGATTGAGGGGGCGGAGAGTGGCGCGCGGGCGGGCGGATTTGGCGGAACGAAGCCAATTCGGAGGTGCAGGCAGGGGGCCGGGTAGGGCGAGCGGCTACGGGCGAGGGGGGCCGGGGTGGCGGGCGGATTTGACGAAACGAAGCCAATTCGGAGGTGGAGGTGGGCGGCTGGGTAGGGCGGGCGGCTATGGGCGAGGGGGGCCGGGGTGGCGGGCGGATTTGACGGAACGAAGCCAATTGGGAGGTGCAGGCGGGTGGCCGGGTAGGGCAGGCGGCCATCGGCGATGGGGGCGCGGGCGCGCCAGGGGCACGGAAATTTGCGGAACGAAGCCATTTTGGCGGGTTTTATCGGGGCGCGCAGGTGTGGTCCCTGTTTCCAGGTATACCACCGGGGTGGATTTCACTCTGAAACTCAGGCCGCTAACTTATTGACAACACTACGACTGCTCCGCAGCTTGGACCGTGAACGGCGGCGGTCAGGCCATAGCGGCGGCGCGGCGCTTGACCCGGTAGCGGCTCTGGTAGGCGGCTCCGGGGGGCGCCGGCTGCAGGGACTGCTCGGAATGGATCGCATCCATCATGCCGGCAACCCAGACAATCGACGGATCGAACCCAAATGCAGCGAGGGCTGCGCGGACCTGCGGGAGACGGTCCTGATAGGCCGGAAACTCCACCAGGGTAGCTGCCTGGGTTTCCTGCGTGCCGTCGCGGTAGAGATAGACCATGGCGGCGTCGTGATAAATCTCAGGGTTAATTGGAAAATCGAGTTGCGCGAGCGCTTCCAGGAGAGACTCCAGGCTGCGCGGCTCCACGTTGATAGAAACGGATACCAAAACTCCTTCGCCGATGGCCAGCGAGGAGCTGGCTGGTTCGGCGCCGGACCAGACGCTCATGTGATTCCTCCAGCATCCGGCGAAGCGGTCCACCAAAAGCAAAAAACCCTGGAGCCCAAAGGCGCCAGGGTCGAAATGTTTCGAACAGACCGACTCACCTTTAGCACTTTTTTTCGTGGTTGCAATTAGCTGGGCCAGAATGACCCTAAATCAATCCACGTCGGTTTCAGGATAGCTCAAATCGCGGGCCGAGGCAATGGTACTGTCCCCTGACAGTACCAGGGGCGTGCGGGCATCCGCATACAGTTGCATAGGGGCGCCCGCGCAGACGAGCACATAGCGGGGCATGGGCCGCGGGGAGGCGGGCGGAAGGCGCGTGGCGACGGGTGCTCAGCCTGTCCGGACATATCCGGTATGAGCCATGTGCCGTCCCATTTCCCGGTAGGCTTGCGGGTCGGCCGGTTGCCAGGTGGCTAAACCGTCCACGTAGCGATTGAACATGCAGAAGGCCGCCGCGATCAGCACGGCGTCGTGGATTTCCTGGTCGGTAGCACCGGCGCTTCGTGCGCGCTCCACGTCTTCCGCAGCGACGCAATGGCCTCCCTTCTGAACCTGGCCGGCGAGGGCCAGTAGCGCTTTCAGCTTTTCGGGGATCTCCGCCGCGAGGTAGTTACTCTTGATCCGCTCGATCAATTCGTAGTTGCCGCCCAAATGTTCCGCCGCGGCGGCGCCGTGAGACAGTTGACAGAAGCGGCAATCGTTCTGAGAAGAAACATAAGTTGCGATGATTTCGCGTTCCGCCGCAGTCAGGGTGCTGGGTCCGCGCAAGAGGGTCTCCGCCAGATCGCGAAGCGCTCTGGCGGCATCCGGATTGATTGCCATAGGGCCGAGAATGCCCGGTAATCCCTCGGGCACACGAATGTGAGCCATGTCCCCTCCGAAGTCCTCACCGAGAATACAGGAAATCCGTAGGGCAGGCAGTAATGGAAATATACTAATCGGCACTCAGTGACGAAACCAATTAGTTTCTCGTTTGGCGTGTGCGCCCGCCAAAGTAACCAGATCTCTGACCGCGCGACGGACGCCGACCAATGCCACGAGTAAGCCACTGTTGCGGTCATGGGAAGAAAGGCGCGGTCACAGGACTAATCTGTTTCGATTATTGTTGGGCTTTCGAACGTCCCGTATAATCGCTCCAACTTTATGCACTCAGGGAAACTTACGCTGTTATTACCGCTCTGGCTGTGTTGCGCCCAGGCACAGGACCCGGTCGGCGTGCTCGAAGGCGAAATCAGAGACGCGTCGGGTGGAACTGTCGCCGCCGCCGTGGTAACGGCCACCAACCACGAGACTGGACTGAGCATCAAGCAACTCGCGGCGCGCGAAGGATGGTTCCACTTTTCGCTGCCCGCGGGCGAATACGACCTGCGCGCCAGTGCGGCCGGGTTTGCGGTGTTCTCGGCATCGGATGTCCGCATCGACATCGGCCGCACCGTCCACGTCCCCATTCAACTCCAGGTGGCGTCGGGGCACACCGAGGTGAACGTCAGCGGGGGAGCCGTGACCGTGGACACGAGCCAGACCCTGGGCAACGTGGTTTCGGAGAGGGAGGCAACCGATCTTCCACTGAACGGACGCGACCTGACGCAACTCGGCCTTCTGCAGCCGGGAGTCGCTCCGATGACGGCCGGCCTCGCCGAAGCCGGCGGGATTGCGCGCAGCGGCCAAGCCTACGCGGTGAACGGGCAGCGGCCGGAATCCAACGACTATCTCCTGGACGGCTCCAGCAATGTGGACAGCGTGAACGGCGGATATGCTCTGCGGACGCCGGTGGACGCCGTCAGTGAGTTCCGTATTCTCAGCCTGAACGCGCCCGCCGAGTATGGCAACACCAGCGGAGCGACGACATCGGTGGTCACCAAATCGGGAAGCAACGATTTTCACGGCGACATTTACGAATTTCTCCGGAACAACGCCATGGACGCGCGCAATTTCTTTGCTTCCCAGACCGAACCGCTGCACCGCAATCAATACGGCGCCACCCTGGGCGGACCTGTCCGCAAGGACCAGGATTTCTTCTTCGTGTATTACGAAGGGCAGCGCGATTCCGAGGGCAGCACACAGGCGGCCATCGTGCCCACCGCGGCGGAACGGAGCGGCGATTTCTCGGGACTGACCGATCCCTCCACCGGACTGCCGACTCCGCTGATCAACGAGTTCACCGGGCAGCCGTTTCCGGGAAACCAGATCCCCGCGTCCCTGCAGAGTCCCATCGCTCAAGTGGCGTCGAAGCTATATCCGCTGCCGAATATCGGCACCAACGTGTTTGAATCCACGCAACTCGGATCGACCAACTATGACCAGGGCGGCTTCCGGGCGGATCACTATTTTGGCGCCGGCGACCGGCTCTTCGCGCGATTCTCCACATCGTCTCTGAATCAGTTCGACCCGCTGCCCATCGCCGGAGCGGGAGTCCCCGGTTTCCCGGTTACGGACGCGATTGTCACTAACTCCGCTACCGCGTCCTGGGTCCATCTGCAATCGCCCGAAACCGTGCAGACGGTTCGGGTGTCGTTCCTGCGCAATGTGTTCGACAACGGACAGGCGGTAAACCACACGCCGGGCAGCAGCCTGGGTTTCCAATACCAGCCCACTCTGGGATTGAACGACGGCGTTCCGTATCTCATTGTGAGCGGCTACGCATCGCTGGGCAACCCGATTACGGGACCGCAGAACACCTATCAGAACGACTATCAGGGATCTTACTCGCTGGCCTTGACTCGCGGCCGGCACAATTTCAAGTTGGGCGCCGATCTTACTCGCCAGCAGATCAATGCCACACTCGGAATCGCCACCAACGGCTTCTTCGTATTCGCGCCCTTCCCGGCCAGCGATTCTTTTGCCAGTTTCCTGCTGGGGCAATCGGTGCAGTTCTTTCAGGGCGGCGGCGATTTCAACCGCGGGCTTCGTAAGTGGGTCGGAGCCGGATACGCGCAAGATGAGTTCCGGATCAGCCCGCGCCTGACGCTCAACTACGGCCTGCGCTACGAGATTAACACTCCTTACATCGACATTCGGAATCGCATGAACGCATGGGCGCCGGGCGAACAATCGAAGATCTATCCGAACGCGCCGGAAGGGCTGTTGTTTCCCGGCGATCCCGGCGTGCCGGCGGGCATCGCCAACGTGGACTATAAGGAGTTGATGCCGCGGGTGGGGCTGGCGTGGGATCCCTTCGGCGACAACAAGACTACCGTGAGGGCGGGCTATGGCATCTTCTACGACGGTTTTACGAATGGCACCGGAGGCCCGCTGCAGGCATCCATCAGCGCGCTGCCGTGGACCCAGGCGTACCAGTTGCCGGGGCCCGGGTTCGACATCGCCAACCCCTATGGCGGCGCGCCGACCCCGTTCGGTACCGGAAATTTCGTGGCGCCGGCCACCGTGCTGACGGTGCAATCCGGAATGCGTCCGCCTTACTCGCAGAATTGGAATCTCTCGATTGAGCGGACGATCGCCAGGGACTATCTGCTGGACCTGCGCTACGTGGGCAACAAAGGCACCCATCTGCCGCGGTTTATCGAAGCGAATCCGAGTATCTACGGCCCGGGCGTCAATGCGAATAATAACAATGAAATCCGCGAATACACGACTTGCAACGCGGCCGGAGTCTGCAACTATGGGTCGGTTGGATTGATCGCCGGCGATTCCAGCTCCACTTACCATGCGCTGGAAGTGGCATTCTCCCGCCAGTACGCGCACGGCCTCAGCTTTCTGGCGTCTTACTGGTACTCGAAGAGCCTGGACTATATCTCCTCGCTGAACGTGGCCGGTTCGGCGCCCACGCTGGTGGCCGGCGAAAACGATCTGGCGCAAAATCCGTTCGACTTGGCCGCGGAGCACGGTCCGTCGCTGTTCGACGCGAGGCAGCGGTTCGTCTTCAGCGGGGCCTGGGCGCTGCCGCGCCGGCAAGCCGCTTCGCGGGCGGCGGCCTTCCTGCTGAACGGCTGGCAGCTCAACGCCATCAGCAGTCTCTCGACGGGGACGCCGTTTACCGTCTACGACAGCGCCGACGTTTCGCTGCAGGGCAGCGCGCCCGAAATCAGCGGCTTCTACTCCAGCCGTCCGGATTTGATTTCCAATCCGAATGGGGGACAACCGCACACGGCCAACGAATGGGTGAGCCGGGCGCCGTTCCTGCAACTGAACCCGGTAACCCAGGCCGGCCAGTTCGGCAACGAGGGCCGCAATGTGGTGCGCGGGCCGGGCATTGAAGACGTGGATCTTTCGTTATTCAAGTACTTCCAGATTCGCGAAACCGAGCGGGTGCAGTTCCGGGCGGAGTGCTTCAACCTGCTCAACCATGCAAATTTGGGACTGCCCGAGAACGACCTGGAATCGCCGGCCTTCGGCCAGATTCTTCAGGCTGGTTCGCCACGGCTGATGCAACTGGCGGTCAAGTTGCTGTTCTAGCGGGCTGTCAGGCATGGCGGTTGCTTACGCGCGCGGATCAAGACCAAGGTATTTTTCCTACCATAAAGCGGTAGAAAATGGGCGCTGCCATTCGACTCATCTGTGAGGAGGAAAACGGAAGATGAACACCGCAGGTCTTGCAAAGCCGCGGCTGGAGCGAATGCGGCAAGTGTTGTGGGGGCATATCGAACGGAAGGACATGCCGGGGCTGGTGGCGCTGGTGAGCCATCACGAGGATGTACACGTGGAGGCGATGGGCACGCTGGCGTTCGGCAATGAGGCCCCCATGGGGCGCGACACGATCTTCCGGATTGCTTCCATCAGCAAACTGGTCACGGCGGTGGCGGCCATGATTCTGGTGGAGGAATGCAAGTTGCGGCTGGACGATTCCATCGAGCCATGGCTGCCGGAATTAGCCAATCGGCGGGTACTCAAGTCGATCGCGTCGGAGATCGATGACACGGTGGCGGCGGCGCGCGCGATTACGGTCCGCGATTTACTGACCTACCGGATGGGCTTCGGCAGCGTGATGGCCATGCCGGATACGTATCCGATCCAGAAGTTCATCCGGGAATATCGCATCGGCGGCGATGGCCCCCTGCTGCCGTCTAGCGCGCTGGGTACCGACGAATGGCTGCACAATCTGGGATCGCTGCCCTTGCTGGCGCAGCCGGGCGAGCGGTGGATGTATCACGTGAGCGGCGATGTGCTGGGGGTCCTGATTGGGCGCGTGTCCGGGCAATCGCTGGGGACGTTCCTGCGAGCGCGTATTTTCGATCCGCTGGGGATGAAGGATACGGCGTTTCATGTGCCTCCCGAGAAGATGGATCGCTTGCCGGAAGTGTACAGGCGCAACCCCCAGACGAACCGGCTGGAGGTTTTTGACGGCGTGGCGCAGAGCGCGTGGCGGGCGGAGCCTCCCTTCGAAGCGGGCGGAGGCGGGCTGGTCTCGACCATCGACGACTATTTTGCTTTCAGCGGGATGCTGCGGAACAAAGGCCGGCACGCGCGCGAGCAGATTCTTTCGCGCGCCGCGGTGGAGCTGATGACGTCGGACCAAGTCACGCCGGAGCAGCGCGCGGGATCGGAAATCTTCTTCGGCACGCATTCCAGTTGGGGGTTGGGAATGGCGGTGGACATCGGGCGTACGGAGATCTACCACACGCCGGGGCGGTTCGGTTGGAACGGCGGATTCGGGACCACGGCCTACACCGATCCGGCGGAGGGTGTGATCGGCATTCTGTTTACCCAACGAATGATGGAGTCACCGGTGCTGCCGAAGGTATTCACCGATTTCTGGACGCTGGCCTACGGGGCAGTGGAATAGGCGGGCGGTCCGGGTCAGGCGGCTTCGGCTTCGCGGCGGATGAGGCTCCAGAGGGCTTCGACGTGCTCGCGCTCGGTGGGGATGGCGCCGATGGAGACGCGGACCATCCAGCGGCCATCGAGGATGGCGGGGGTGAGGTAGGCCTCGCCGGAGCGGTTGACGCGATCGGCCCAGGCGAGGGTGTGGCGGTCGAGGGCCTCAGCAGCCAGCGCGGGCGGCTCGTGGCGGATGCAAATGGTTTGCAACGGGACGGGGGCCAGGACTTTCCAGCCGGGCGCCTGGCGGACCTCCGCGGCGAGCCACTGGGCGTTGGCAAGATCGCGGCGAAGGCGGTTTTGGAGGGCGGTGACGCCCTGCTCGCGGATCATAAACCAGAGCTTCAGGGCGCGGAAGCGGCGGCCGAGCGGCAGGCCCCAATCGCGGAGGTTTTTCACCTGCGCATCGGCGGGAGACCGCAAATAACTGGGGTTGGTGGACATGACGCGGATGAGGTGTTGGGGATCGCGGACGTAGTAGAGCGAGCAATCGAAGGCTACGCCGAGCCATTTGTGGGGGTTGAGCACCAGCGAATCGGCGCCTTCGATGCCCTGCCACATCCAGCGGCACTCCGGGAGGATCATGGCGGAGCCGGCCATGGCGGCATCCACATGCAACCAGATGGCATGACGGGCGGCGATGCGGGCGAGACCGGCGACGGGATCGAGAGCGGTGGAGGTGGTGGTGCCGGTGGTGGCGACGACGGCGCAGGGGCGGAGGCCAGCGGCGAGGTCACGCTGGATGGCGGCTTCGAGGGCCGCGGCGCACATGGCGTACGTGGCATCGTGCTCGATGACGTGCACGTTGTGGCGGCCGAAGCCCGCGAGGAGGGCGGCCTTTTCGACGGAGCTGTGGCTGTAGGCGGAGGTGTAGACCACCAGCGGGCGGTCTTCGGCTTGGAGGCCGCCGCGGCTGAGGCTGTAGTTGGTGGCGCGCTCGCGGGCGCACATCAGGGCGACGAGGGTGCAGGTGGAGGCGGTGTCCTGAATGACGCCGCTCCAGGCATCGGAGAGGCCGGTCATCTGGCGCATCCAGTCGGTGGCGACCTCTTCGAGTTCGGTGAGGGCGGGGCTGGATTGCCAGGAGAGGCCGAGGACGCCGAGGCCGGTAGAGGTGAAGTCGCCGAGGACGCTGGCGAGCAGGCCGTTGGAGGGGAAGTAGCCGAAGAAGCGCGGATGCTGCCAGTGGGAGAGGCCGGGGACGATGAGGCGGTCGAGGTCGGCGAGGATGGCGGCGAAGGGTTCGGGGTCGAGGGGTGGGGCGGAAGGGAGCTGGGCTTTGACCTCGCCGGGGGCGGTGCGGGCCATCACGGGGAGCGCGGCGATGCGGGTGCGGTAGTCGGCGATCCAGTCGATCAACTGGTGGCCGGCCTGGCGGAATTCGTCGGGAGTCATGGTGGAGAGAGTTCCAGGCTTGCAAAGAGATTGGGGCGCTGTCAAGATGAGGGGCTGGAGAACGGGGCGGGCTTGGATTCACCGCGGAGACGCGGGCTACCGGAGGGGGTGGGCTTGGATTCACCGCGGAGACGCGGAGGGCACGGAGAAAGCGCGGAGAAGAAAAACGAGGGAGTTATCTGAGGGGCCTCGGAGGTCTGCGGGGATCGGGGTGAGGAGCGCGGGCACCGGAAGGGGGCGGGCTTGGATTCACCGCGGAGACGCGGAGGGCACGGAGAAAGCGCGGAGAAGAAAACGAGGGAGTTATCTGAGGGGCCTCGGGGGTCTGCGGGATCTGGGCTAAGAAGCTTGGGCACCGAGGGGGGTGGGCTTGGATTCACCGCGGAGGCGCGGAGGGCACGGAGAAAGCGCGGAGAAGAAAAACGAGGGAGTTATCCGAGGGGCCTCGGAGGTCTGCGGGGATCTGGGATGAGAAGCGACATCACGGAGGGATATGCGGGAACCTGGTTTTCTTGTGGAGCAGAATGCGAAGGCCATCTGGCACCCGATGGCGCATCCGGGGGAGATGCGGGACCATCCGCCCCGGGTGATTATGAAGGGCGAGGGTGTGACCATCACGGACATTGAGGGGCGCACGGTGCTGGATGCGGTGGGCGGGCTGTGGAATGTCAACCTGGGGTATTCCTGCGAGCCGGTGAAGCAGGCGATTGCCGGGCAGCTTGCGGTGCTGCCGTATTATTCGGGGTTCAAGGGCACGTCGACCGGGCCGGCCATTGAGCTATCGCACGCGCTGTGCCGGTTCTTTGAGCCGGAGGGGATGGTGCGGGCGTTCTTTACCTCGGGCGGGTCGGATTCGGTGGAGACGGTGCTGCGGCTGGCGCGGCAGTATTGGAAAGTGCGCGGGCAGCACGACCGGACCAAGTTCATCGCGCTGAAGCGGGGATATCACGGCACGCACTTCGGAGGGGCGTCGGTGAACGGCAACGCGGCCTTCCGGCGGAATTATGAGCCGCTGCTGCCGGGGTGCTTTCACATTCCGGCGCCGTACGTCTACCGCAACCCGTTTGGCGAGACGGATGCGCGGCGGCTGGCGCAGTTGTGTGCCGCGGTGCTGGAAGACGAGATCGTGTTTCAGGGGCCGGACACGGTGGCGGCGTTCCTCATGGAGCCGGTGCTGGGCGCGGCGGGGGTGGTGGTGCCGCACGAAAGTTTCATGCCGCTGGTGCGCGAGATCTGCGACCGGTACGAGGTGCTGCTGATCGCCGATGAAGTGATCACGGGGTTCGGACGGACGGGCGCGTGGTGCGGGTCGCGGCTGTGGAGTGTACGGCCGGACATGATGTGCCTGGCGAAGGCCATCACCAGCGGATATTTTCCTTTGGGCGCGGCGATGGTGGGCGGGAAGGTGGCCGAGGCGATGGAGAGCAATCGGAATTCGTTCGGAGCGATCGGCCACGGTTACACCTATTCGGGGCATCCGGTGGGATGCGCGGCGGGGATTGCGGCGCTGGCGGAGACCGAGCGGCTGCAGGTGCAAGAGAACGCGGCGGCGCGCGGGCAGGAACTGCGGGCGGCACTCGAAGAGCTGCAGGCGAGGCACGCGGTGGTGGGGGATGTGCGGGCGCAGGGGCTGATGGGCGCGCTGGAAATTGTGACCGACCGCGAGGCGAAAACGCCGGCGGCGGCTGAGACGATGAGCAGAATACAAAACGCGGCGTATGAGGCGGGCGTGATGATCCGGGTCTCGGGATGCAATGTGATTCTGTCGCCGCCGCTGGTGATCACGGCGGAAGATGTGAGGAAGATCGCCGGGGCGGTGGAGGCGGGGTTGAGGGCTGTGGGGTAGCGGGGGGGGCCCCGGTTCACCGCGGAGACGCGGAGGAACGGAGAAAAAACGCGGAGAAGACAGTTTTGGGAGGATTCTCCGCGCGAACTTCTCCGCGTCTCTGCGCCTCCGCGTCAAGATGCTGGACTGCACCTGGGTCCCCGGTTCACCGCCGGGGACGATTGCCGGAGAGAAGCTATTTTTTGCGGATCAGGATCTTGCCGTTGTAGGTGGTGAAGGTGGCGTCGGTGCCGCCGCCATTGATGGTGCCGTTGATGACCTGGCTGGTGCGGACACGGAAGCGCCCATCGGGAGAATTGTTGGGCTCGGTAAGCGACTGGCCGGGCATCAGCTTCACGTCGAAATCGGTGTAGATCTCACCTTGCGAGGCCCGCAGTTTCACATTGGCCTTGAAATTCGAGGGCAGGGTCACGTCGATGGGACCGTTGTAGCTGGTGAAGGCGAGGGGCTTGTTAGGGTCCACGCGATCGAGGGAGACTTTCAGCGCGCCGTTGTGGGTGTCGGCCACCACGGTGCCGGAGACGTTGGTGGCGGTGATGGCGCCATTATGGCTGGTCAGGTCGAGTTCGCCGTGTACGCCATCCACGGTGACGGAGCCGTTGGACGATTCCAGTTGCAGAGAAGTGTCCACGGGGACGGTCAGGATAAGGCTACCGTTGCGCGCTTCACCATTGAGGCGCACGGTGATGACGTTGTCGTCCTGCTCCACTTCCAGGCCGCGCGGCGGCAGGTTGAGGCGGCGCAGGCCGTCGTAGGTACGCTCGGGCGAGCGGCTGTGCGATCCGGTTTCGACAATCACGTCCTGGGTGGCGTGGGTGGTCACGGTGATGCTTCCGTTGCTGACGCTGGCTT
>DATJRE010000361.1:0-37180 GCA_035505095.1 Bryobacteraceae bacterium
GCTACGATCCTAAGACCGCGAACCAGGGGCTGACGGGGGCTAACCCGGCGCCTGGGAGGTAAGCAGTGGGCACGGGTTCGCCGCGGGGGGCGGGGCCCGTTCACCGCGGAGACGCGGAGGGCGCGGAGGAAGCGCGGAGAAGACCAGCAGAAAAACCGGGAGAAGAAAGACCGGGGCAGTCACACCGGGCCGACTCGGCGCGGGTTCCGAGCTTAACCGGTTACGGCCTGTACGAGTAAGACTAGCCCGACGACAATGAGGCCGCCATGGACGTACAGCAGGAACCGCTGAACGCCCATGCGCCGGTTGATCGCCCGTCCCAGGAAGGTGGCCAACACGACCAGGGGCAAGGACCCGGGGGCCTGCTACTCGCCGGCGCGGCGGGTTTTGCCGTTCTGCAAGAGCACGTCGCGGACTTTCTCGATGAGCGCGGCGGGGGTGAAGGGCTTCTGCAGGAAGGCAACCTCGCGGGTCAGGATGCCGCTGTTGACCACGGCGCTATCGGTGTAGCCGGACATGTAGAGCACCTTCAGGTCCGGCCTGTCGTGCACCATCTGGTCGGCCAACTCGCGGCCGCTGACCTTGGGCATCACTACGTCCGTAATCAGCAGGTGAATCACGCCGCGATGCTTTTCGGCGATGCGCCGCGCCTGCATCGGGCCGGCAGCGTCCAGAACTTTGTATCCGTGGCGTTCCAGGGTTTCGCGCACCAGCGACCGCACCATGTCGTCATCCTCCACCAGGAGGATGGTTTCGCTGCCGCGCCACGCCTTGGATTCGGAGCTTTCGGCCTCCAGGGCCGCCGGCTGATCGATGCGCGGCAGGTAGACTTTGAAAGACGTGCCGCGCCCCGGTTCGCTGTACACGGCAATGCTGCCGCCGCTCTGTTTGACGATGCCGAAAACCGTGGAAAGCCCCAGGCCCGTGCCGCGGCCAGCGCCTTTGGTAGTGAAGAAGGGTTCGAAGAGGCGCGCCTGGGTGGCGGCATCCATGCCGGAGCCGTTATCGCTCACGGCCAGCAAAACGTAGGAACCGGGCTTCACCGTGATGTGGCGGCCGGCATACAAGTCGTCGAGGTCGACGTTGGCGGTTTCAATGGTCACCCAGCCGCCACGCGGCATGGCATCGCGCGAATTCACCACCAGGTTCATGAGCACCTGCTCGATCTGGCTGGGGTCGGCGCTGACGCTGCCGAGGTCGCGAGCCAGGTCCAGTCGCAGCTCGACATCCTCGCCGATCAGCCTTTGGAGCATGATGCTCAGACCAGTGACCAGGCGGTTCAGGTCTAACACTTTGGGCTGGAGCACCTGGCGGCGGCTGAAGGCCAGCAATTGGCGGGTCAGCGCGGCGGCGCGCTCTCCGGCCTTCATGATCTGCTCCACGAAGATGCGGTTGGAATCGCCGGGGCTCAGATGGTTCAGAAGTAGCTGGCTGTAGCCGGTAATGATGGTGAGCAGATTATTGAAATCGTGCGCCACCCCGCCGGCCAGCAGACCCACGGCTTCCATTTTCTGGGACTGCCGCAGTTGTTCCTCCAACTCGCGGCGGCCGCTCATGTCGAGGAGAGTGGCCAGCAGGGCGTCCCGTCCTCCATAGACGATCTCGTGAACGGCCATCTCGATATCGATGAGCCGGCCGCTCTTGCTACAGTGCCGCCAGGTGCCGGTGGTGGAACGCTCCTGCTGCTGGAGCCATTCGGTGAACCGCTGCGCCTCCTCCACGCCCTGCACACTGGCCAGTGGCATGTTGCGGAACTCTTCGGCCGTGAACCCGTACAGGCTGGTAGCGGCGGCATTGGCTTCCAGAATAGTGAGATTTGCGGGATCGAAGACCCACATCGGTTGCGGGTTTTCCTGGAACAGCAGGCGGAACTTCTTATCTTTATCCCTTAAGAGCCTTTTGGCCGGCATCGTCTTTGACCCGCTGTTCTCTTGCTGGATGCGGTGTCCTCAAAATGCATCACCCCAACTAAGCCAACTATAGCGATCTGACAGGCTCAGACTCAACCTCGTTGAGCAAGGCCTGGGGCGTTTCCGAACAAAACAGGCACAAAGTGTACGGCCCCGTGCATCGCCACGGCCGGCGAAGGCACATTGTACCGCGTGGGAGTAGCCGGTACGGTATGGATTAGTCCCTTTGGGAAGGAAGCGGGCGTTCGCGTGCGGCGCTGCGCTGTTCCTGGCGCAAGTCCAAAATCAAGGTCATCACCATATGTTCAATGGCATCGCGGACTTCGCAGTGCTCGGGATATTTCAGAAAGATCGGATCGGGAATGTCCCATTCGCGGCACTTTGCCCCGGGGATGGGCGGAAGCTCCATCCCGCTCAGGTTGATGACCAGGTCGAATTGTGAACGGCCCAGATGTCGCAGGCTCTTGGGGAACTGATCGCGGAGGTCAATGCCCTTGGCGTCCATGGCGCGGATGGTGTCGGGGGCGATGTTCATAGCCGGCGATAACCCGGCGCTGGCCGGCACCATCACGTCGCTGCCGTACAGGCGGGCAAAGGCTTCGGCCATCTGACTGCGGCAGGAGTTGCCGAGGCACACGAAAAGGACGCGTTTGGGCTGGCTCACAATTTCTCCAGGAACAACTCATGGACTCGCAAATCGGCGGTCAGCTCCGGGTGGAAGGTGGCCACCAGGTGGCGGCCCTGCTCCACCAGCACGGGGTCACCGTGATAGCTCGCCAGCACCTTACCGCCCTGGCCGACGCGCCGGATGATGGGTGCGCGGATGAACACGGCTTCCAGCTTTCCGGGGGCGGTACGGCGTTCGAAGTCCGGATCGGGCGAAATTTCGGTGACCCGGCTATCGATCTGGCGCCCGTAAGCGTTGCGCTCCACGCCGATATCCATCAGGCCAAGGCTCTCCTGCGCCGGGCTGGAGACTTCGCGGGCCATCAGAATGGCGCCCGCGCAGGTGCCGAATAGGGGCTTGCGGCTGCCAAATTCGCCCAGCGCCTCCGTTAACCCATCGTAGTGCATGAGCTTGAGCATGGTGGTGCTTTCCCCGCCGGGTAGAACCAAGCCGTCGATCGCGGCAAGCTGTTCGCGCTCGCGCACCAGCACCGGCTCCGCTCCGGCGCGCTCCAGGGCCGCCGCGTGAGCCGCGAAATCTCCCTGAAGCGCCAGGACGCCGACCCTTTTCACTTACCAGCCTCGTTCACTTACCAGCCTCGGGTTTGCAGCAGCTCGGATTCCGGCATCTTGGCGATGTCCAGGCCGGGCATGGCATCGCCCAGTTCGCGGCTGGCCTCCAGCAGTTTCTCGGGGCTATTGAAATTCTTGGCCGCTTTGACAATGGCGCAGGCGCGCGCCGAGGGGTCCGAAGACTTGAAGATGCCCGATCCGACAAACACCGCCTCGGCGCCCAGTTGCATGACCAGAGCGGCGTCGGCCGGGGTGGCGATGCCGCCGGCGGAGAAATTGGGCACCGGCAGTTTGCCTTCGCGCGCTACCCACTCCACCAGTTCCAGCGGCGCCTGCAAATTCTTAGCCTCGTGCACCAGCTCCTCCTTGCCGAGGATGGTGAGGTGCTTCATCTCTTTCACGATGGTGCGGATGTGGCGGACGGCCTCCACAATATTGCCGGAGCCGGCTTCGCCCTTGGTACGAATCATGGCCGCGCCTTCGGCGATGCGGCGCAGGGCCTCACCCAGGTTGCGGGCGCCGCAGACGAAGGGGATGCGGAAATCGGTTTTATCGATGTGGTGCTCTTCGTCGGCCGGCGTCAGCACTTCGCTCTCGTCGATATAATCCACGCCCAGGGCTTCCAGGATGCGGGCCTCCATGAAATGGCCGATGCGCGCCTTGGCCATGACCGGAATGGTGACGGTGCGCATGATCTCTTCCATTTTGGCGATGCTGGCCATACGGGCTACGCCGCCCTCTTTGCGGATATCGGCCGGGACGCGCTCCAGCGCCATCACCGCCGAGGCGCCGGCGTCTTCGGCGATCTTGGCCTGATCGGCGTTGGTGACGTCCATGATGACGCCGCCCTTGAGCATCTCGGCCAGGCCCACCTTCACGCGAAACTGTTCGCTCTTCAATTCAAACATCGTCGGAATCCTCCAGTTCTCTCATCTACGATCGGCCGCCCTTCCCGTAGCGGCCTTTCATACCATGGCCGGCGCGGGATTGCGGCTGCGCGCGGCACTCTCCAGTTCGGCGGCCACAATCCGGCCCAAAATGGCCAGACCGGCGCGGATCTGCTCCGGCGTAGGCCCGGCGAAACTCAATCGCAGCGCGCTTCGCTCCTGCCGCGCCACGGCGAAATAGCGGCCCGGCAGATAGGCGATGCCTTCCTCGCGGGCGCGCGCCAGCAATTCGGCGGAATCCACCGGGTCGGGCAGGCGCACCCATACGTTCATGCCGCCTTCCGGACGCGTCCAGCGTGTGCCGGCGGGCAATTCCCGGCAGCCTTCGAGCGCCGCGGTGAGCCGCTCGGCGCCGGCTCTGAGGACGTGCGCGCGGTGCGCTTCCAGCTTTCCCGACTGGGCAAACTCCAACAGGACGGCCTGGGAGAGCTGATCGGTGTGCAAATCCGAAGCTTCCTTGGCCTGCCGCAGACGGCCGATGAGCGCCTTGGGACCCACCGCCCAGCCCACCCGCAGGCCCGGAAAACTGACCTTCGAAAAACTGCGCAGCAGCACCGTGCCGCCGCTGGCATCCAATTGTTTGATGGCAGGCAGGGGTTCGCCCCAATAGCGCAGCTCGCCGTAGGCATCGTTTTCCACTACCGGTACGCCGGCTGCGCGGGCGGCTTCCAAAAGCCCCTGGCGGGTGGCCAGCGGCAGCGTCAGCCCGGTTGGATTTTGAAAATTCGGGGTGACCACCAGGAATCGCGGGCTGTCACGCTCCAGCGCGCGGGTAAGCTGCGGCAGGTCAATGCCATCGGCCGTCAGCGGAATGGCCACCAGACGCGCGCCCATGCCGGCCAGCAGATTCTTCAGGCCGGTGTAGACCGGGTCTTCGACGCCAACGGCATCGCCCGGGCGCAACAGCACGCGCCCAATCAGGTCCAGGGCCTGCTGGCAGCCATTGGTGACGATCAAATCGTCGTCCGGGCCGGCCAAGCCCTGGCTGCGCGCACCTTCTAATAGGTACTGCCGCAACGGTTCGTAGCCGCTGGGCGACCCGAGCTGCAGGATATCGGCCAAGTCCCGGCGCGCCATTACGGCGGCGCAACTGGCGCGGAAATCGTCCAGGGGGAACAGGTCGCGCGCCGGACGGGAGCTGGCGAAGCTGACGATTTCGCGGTCCAAGCCGCCAGATTGAAACGCCTGCGGCGTGTCGCCGGAGTCCAGCAGGGCGGCCCAGTCCACCCCCGCGGGCATGGGCCGCTGGCCGGTAACGAAGCTGCCGCGGCCGACTTGGCCGCTGATCAGGCCATCGGTTTCGAGCAGATCGTAGGCAGCGGAGACGGTGGTCCGGTTCAGTCCAAGCAGGCCAGCCAATTCGCGAGTGGCGGGCAGCCGTTCACCGTTTTCCAGCTCGCCGGAGCGAATCCGACCGGCAATTGCCTCGTAGAGCTGCCGGTAAAGGGGGATGGCGGAGTCATGGCGCAGATTGGGCTGAAACTCCATCAGCCATAGAATACCATATTGGACTGGTAAATTCGGTGCGGATGGGATAGACTGCCAGAGAGTTCATCTCTTACTTGCGTGACGAGGACCATGGCAGGCGGGTTTTTCTATTGACATGGAAAGCCAATTACCCTAATCTCTATGGTGATGGTAGTGATTATGCAATCCGACATTGCCAATGCCCGTACCCGCTGCCCCCGTATCCAGTCCCGTCCGCTCCTCCGCACTGGTTGTTGCCGCTAAGACGCGGCCGTACCTGCTGTTCCCTGTAGGGTTTCTTTTCTGAGTGGTTTGTCCCCGTCAGCCAGGCCCACCGGACAAAACAAGGAGGAAGTATGAACTACCGTGACCTGATCTTTCGCGGCTTCCTGCCGGCGCTTCTGCTTCTCGGAGCACCGCGGGCTTTCAGCCAAACCATGACTACCGGCGACGTCACTGGAGTGGTGACCGACCAGAGCGGGGCCGTGGTGCCCGCCGCCGCGGTGACCATTAAGTATGCGGACACCAATGAGACCCTGTCTACCGTAACCAACGGCACGGGGCAGTATCGCTTTCCGCTCCTGAAGCCGGGGGCATACTCGATTTCGGCGCAGACGGCGGATCTGAAGTCGGAAGTCTTCCAATTCTCGCTGTTAGTGGGGCAGGAGCGGGCGGTCAACCTGGTGGTGATTGTCCAGGGCACCGGACAGACCATCCAGGTTCGAACCGAATCGGCCCTGGTGGAGACGGAGAACGCCAACCAGGCGACCTCCTACGGGGAGCGGCAGGTGGCCAACCTGCCGGTGAATGGCGGCGATATCACCAACTTTGCCTTCACCACGCCGGGGCTGAAGTTGAATGTGGGCGGCGGCAACAATAACTTCAACGCCAACGGGCTGCCTTTGAACTCCGGCCTGTACACTCTGAATGGCGCCGACATTACCGAACCCTATAACAACAATAATAAGTCCGGACCCAGTAACAATACTCTGGGCGCCAATGAAATCTCCGAGGCGGCGGTGATCCTCAACGCCTTCAGCGCCCAGTACGGGCGCATGGCGGGTATGCAGGTGAACTTTGTGACCAAGGCCGGCACGAACAACTTCCATGGCGACGTGATGGAGAGTTACAACGACGCCATTTTGAACGCCAACGACTTTTTCAATAATGCCGATGGCACCCCGCGCGGCCGCTCCGTCGCCAACCAGTACGCCGCGGCGCTGGGCGGCCCGATCCTCAAGAACAAGACGGTATTCTTCGTCAACACCGAAGGGCTGCGGTATGCGCTGCCTTCCTCAGGTGTGGTTTCGATTCCCTCGCCCCAGTTTGAGCAATACACCCTGGCGCACGTGCCGGCTGCGTCGGTGCCGCTCTATCAGGACATCTTCAACCTGTACAACAACGCCCCCGGTATCAACCGCGCCGTCCCGGTCACTAATGGCACCGGCACCCTGCAGGATGGCAACGGCAACCTGGGCTGCGGCCACCAGAAGACCTTCCCTGGAACGTTTGTGAGCGGGTCCAGTGGGCCGCAATTCGGCGTGAATGTGCCCTGCGCCCTGGCATTCGGAACCAACACATCCAGCGTTAACACGGAGACCTTCGTTTCCGGGCGCATCGACCACGATATCAGCGCCAAACAGCGCATCTACTTCCGCATCAGCGACGATTGGGGCCTGCAGGCGACCACTACCAGTCCCCTGAACCCGCTGTTGAACACGCAGAGTTTTCAGCCGTGGATCATCCCGCAGATCAATCACACGTACGTCATTACCTCGCGGCTGGTCAATAACTTTGTGGTCAGCGGCAATTGGTACTCGGCGGTCTTCGGAGTGCCCAACTTCCAGGCGGCGCTGGCGCTGGTTCCGGAGGGCATCACCATCAGCGATGGCGGCGCCAATGGAGGCGGCTTCGCGGCCATCAGTCCTGCCTTGCCTACCGGCCGGCGCGGCCAGCAGATCCAGGTGATCGACGACCTGTCGTGGAATCACGGCCGTCACACCGTGCAGGTGGGAATCAATCTACGTTCGAACCGCGTCACCGACACCAGCATCGCCAGCGGATCGCTGGTTGGCGCTTACACCTTCACCGACATCACCGATTTCGCCGTCGGCGAGGTGAACAGCACGAACACGGGGAGTAAGTTCACTCAGTCGTTCCCCTTACTCGAAGCCGCCCACATCCGCCTGCACTCCTTGAATCTCTACGCGCAGGATGAATGGAGCGTCAGTAAGAATGTGAAGCTGACTTATGGCATCCGCTTCGAGCAAAACGGCAACCCCTCCTGCCTGGAGAACTGCTTTTCACAATTCAACGCCCCATTTGTGGGTTCCGGTTACCAGGCGGGCGCCGGCGTGCCGTACAACGCGAGTATCAAGACCGGGCTCAGCGACGCCTTTCCAAGCACGGAAGGCTTCATTCCTGAGCCGCGCTTCGGAATCGTGTATGCGCCGTTCGGGGCGGGCAAGACGGTCGTCCGCGGCGGTGTCGGCCTGTTTGCTAATTCGCCTTTGGGCAACATCGCCGCCAGCGTCTTCGGCAACTCCCCCAATAAATTCAGCCCCACGGTGAGCTTTGGAACGGTCGGCCTGACTACCGATCCGGCCAGCGCGGCGTCGGCCGGCGTCCTGTCCAACCAGGTGTTTCAGCAGGGGTTCGCCCAGGGCTACACGCTCGCCCAGTTCCAGACGGCGCTGGGAAAAGTCCCGTTCGCGACGCCCACTTTTTACCAGACGCCCGACGACTTCAAGACCATCAAAGTGGTCGAGTGGAGTTTCGAAATCCAGCAGCCGCTGGGCGCCTATAACGTCCTGGCCCTCACTTACGCCGGCAATCACGGGTACGATGAACCAGAGACCAACGCCGACGCCAACGCGTACATCGGAACCCCCAGCCGCTATCCCAACGGCTATTCCGGCCTGCCCACCGCCATTCCCGACCCGCGCTTCTCCAAGGTAACGGAACTGCTGCAATCGGGCTACTCTAACTACGACGGACTTACCGCCCAACTACGCCATGCGTTCCGCCTCGGCTTCCAGGGAGAAGCAAGTTATACCTGGAGCCACGCGCTGCAGCTTGGCACGGTATATAATCCGTATAACCTGAATTTCGGCTACGGCAACACCAGCTTCGATACGCGCAGCAATCTGACCGGCGACCTGGTGTGGAACTCGCCGCGGTTGCACCAGCGGGTGCTGCAGGCCGCGCTGGGCGGCTGGACTGCCGGCGTGAAGCTCTACGCCTATAGCGGCCGGCCTTTCTCGGCCACCAACAGCCAGATCCCCGGGCTGCTCTCCAGCACTTTTGGCGGCACCATCCTGGCCGATCTGCTGACTCCCAGCCTGCTGGGAATCCACTGCACCAACGTCAACGCGCGGTGCTTCTCGTCGAGTTCGTTCGCGGCCTCCTCGGCCACTACCGCCGACCCCAACGTGCAGTCCGATTTCGGCAACATCCCGCCGAACAGCTTCTGGGGGCCGGGCTTCTTCAACATCGCCACCCAACTTACCAAGACCGTTCCGATTCGGGAACGCATGAATTTCCAGATCGGCGCCAGCGCCTTCAACGTGCTGAACCACCCCAGTTTCGCGGTGCCTAACAGCAACGTCACCTCGGGATCGTTCGGCCTGATCACCAGCACGGTCAGCTCGCCTACCAGCATTTATGGGACGGGGCAGGGAGCTATTGTCTCCGGCCGCGTGCTGGTGGTGTTGGCTAAATTCAACTTCTAACCGCGGCCAGAAAAAGGAACTTTCATGCGACCAACTGCCATGCGACCAATCTGGTTTGTCTTTTTGCTTGCCGGCACGCTGCCGGCGCAGACGCACACGGCGAAAGTAACCCTGGAAGATCTGGTATCCGGGGAGGGAGGCGGACGCGGCGGACGGGGCGGTTTGCTGCTCACGCCGGACGGCCGGAGCTTCACCGCCGCCAGGGGCGCGCAGATTGTGCTGACGCCGGTGGAAGGCGGCACGCCGATGGCCTTTGCATCGGTTCCGGGGCAGAAATCGGAGCTGAACTGGTCGCCCGATGGCAAGGAACTGGCGTTCGTCAGCCAGGGCGCCATTTGGGTGGTAGCGGCGGGCGGCCAGCAAGCCCGGCGGCTCTCGGAAGGCAAGGCTGGTCCGGGCGATCCGCGCGGCGCCACCGACCACTTCCCACGCTGGAATCCCAAGGGCAAGTGGATTCTCTACGAGTCCGGACGGAGCGGCCAGAACGAACTGTACGTGGTAAGCGAGGATGGCCAAACCACCAATCTGCTGGCCGCTACCGAAATTTATACTGGTCCCGACCGCTTGGGCGGCCCGGGCGGGCAGGGAGACGATGCGGTCTCCTCGGATCGCTTCGATCCCGCTCCGGCCTGGTCGCCGGATGGCACACGCATCAAGTACACCGAGCGGTCGCGCGAATTCTTCTCCGGCAAACTGAAGGTTCTGGCATTCGACGCCGCCACCGGCCGGGCCACCGGATCCACCACGCTCTACACCGCAAAGAACGATCGCGGCGGCGCCTGGGCGGTAAACACGGCCGTTTGGTCGCCCGACGGCAAAACGCTGGCGGTGATTTTGCAAGAGAGTGGATGGGACAAGGTGTACCTGCTGCCTGCCGCGGGCGGGAAACCGAAACCGCTCACGCACGGCGAGTGGGAGGATGAGACGCCGGTCTATTCGCCCGACGGGCGCTTCCTGGCAATTGTTTCCAATCGCGGCGTCCCCGAAGAACGGCACATCTGGATCGTGCCCGCGAATGGCGGCACTGCGCGGCGGCTCACCCGGCTGGGGATGGGAATTGAAGGCGGACCGGTATGGTCGCGCGATGGCAGGACGATTTACTTCTCTTATGGCACGCCCCTGCGGCCGGCCATGCACTATGCCGCGCTGGTGGATGGCAGCCAGGCGCCGCGGCCCTTCGAACCGCCGGAGCCATCGAAGTTCGAACAGGAGGGGCTGACGGCGGCAGAGGTCGTCCATTTCAAGAGCAAGGACGGCCTGACGATTGCCGGAATCCTGCATCGGCCGCTGGGATTTCACCCCGGCACCCGTTACCCCGCGGTGATTTGGGCGCATGGGGGCCCCGAGGGCCAGGACACAGTGGCGTATTCGACGTGGCCGCTCTTCCTGGCGCAGCAGGGCTACGTGGTGTTGCAGCCGAATTTCCGCGGCAGCACCGGCTACGGGGAGAAGTTCCGCAACCTCAACGTGGAGGATTCGGGCGGCGGGGAGATCGACGATTGCGGCGCCGCGGCGAAATTCCTGGCCGACCAGGGGCTTGCCGATCCCCGGCGGATCGCCATCGGCGGCGGCAGCCATGGCGGCACGGTGGTGGCCAACGCCGTGACCAAGCTGCCCACCGTGTTCGCCGCCGCCCTGGAGTTATACGGCGTGGTAGACCGGGCCCTGTTCCTCCAGTACACCAACCGCAACTCCCGGATCCGCTGGGAAACCAAGATGGGCGGCACACCCGAGCAGAAGCCGGCGGTCTATCGCAAGGCCAATATCCTGCCCGATGTCGACCGCATCCGGACGCCACTGTTGATCATGCATGGAGAGGAGGACCCGCAGGTGCCGCCCCAGGAATCGCAGGAGTTCGTGGCTGCGCTCCGGAAAGCCGGCAAGACGTTCGCTTACTTCACGTACCCGGGCGAGGGCCACGGATTTACCCAGCGCGACCACCGCCTGGACGCCTGGCGCAAGCAGCTTGCCTTCCTCGACAAGTATCTGGGCGGAGCGGAGGATCACGGTCCGTCTGCCGGTCCGGGGGAGCCAGGGAAATAGCTGGCGGCTGCTACCGCGGCTCCAGGCGCAGCTTGTAATCTCCTGCGGAATGGTCCAGCACCGGCCATACCTGCACGTAATACTTCTGCCCGGCCTCCACGGCCACGCTGTAATGCAGGGACGCGCCGCGGCCTTTGGCATCCGGAGCGAAGCCTATGGTGCGCTGGTCCGGTCCAAACACGGTCATGCCGGGCACGAAGGTGGAGGTGTCGTTCTCCAGATCGATGTCGATGGTCCCGGAACGGTCCGCGAGGAACGAGTAGAAATCCTGGTCCTTGCCGTCCATGATATTCGCCTGGATGGCGCCGGCCGCTGGGATGGGGCTGGCGTGGAAGATGTCGTCGTTGGGCTCATAGGCGTCGAACGCTTTCAGCGCCTTGAGGCTGAGCCGGTAGGGCCCGGCGGTCTGATCCATTCCCCAAACCGACACGTACAGAGTCGCGTTGGGCGGGGGCGCAAAGGTAAAGTGGACCGGGTCTCCCGGTTTCGGCAACTCGGTCCCCCGCGCGATCTCGCGGACGCCATCGTCGTAGATGTTCCACCCCAGCCTCAGGTTCGGCGAGCGCGCGGCGATATCCAGCGCCAGGGTATCCCGCGGGGCCGGCGGCGCGGCGAACTTGAAGGTGTCGATGTCATTCTGGCCGGCTGCAATCTCGCCATCCACCTGCGATTCGATGGCGATCACATTGGCGGTGGTATTGGTCGAGTTGGGTTCCACCTCGTGGGTGACGGGCCGCGCCTCGGCTACGGTGATGTCCCGCTGGCGGGCCAGGTTGCGCAGCACCGGCTGGTAGTTGGCACTGCGGGCCAGGGCTTCCCGGAAGGCGTTCACCATGCGCGAGCGGTCTCCCATGTCTTCGTAGAGCACTCCAAGGTCGTTAAACACCACCGGCACGGCGGCCGTCTTAGAGGCGGTTTCCAGCAATTCGGAGGCGGCGATCCATTGGCCTTGGCGCGCCAGGTCGGCGGCGCGCTGGAACAACTGCCGGGTCTCGTCGCTGGTCAGCACCGTGCCGCCGGCCGCGGCATATTCGTGTTCGAGCACCGACACATCGGTAATGTAGCCAGCCATCGGATCGGCTGCCGGCCCGGCCGCGCGCCGCACCAGCAGCCATGCCACCAGCGCGGCCACCAACAAAATGGCGGCAAGACTGCTGAGGACCGCCGGCAGCCGCACCGCCTTCAGTCCTGTTCGCCCCCTGGGCCTGTTTCGGAACTCGATCGAAGACATAGGTTCCCGGCCCTCTCGGGGCTGGCGGCGGAGCCGCGCTTAATGCACTGTCAGGCTGTAGGATCCGGAAGTGCTTGCCTGCGACCAGAGCTGAATGTAATAGGTCTGGCCCTTCTCCACGTCCATGGTAGTTTCCAGGCTTTCGCCGGGATTCTTCAAGGTCGGTCCGAAACCGATGCTGCGCATGTCCGGGCCGTAGAGTTGCACTGCCGGGATCAGGGTTACCGAGTCGTTATGGACTTCCACCGTCAGTTTGCCCGTGCGCGGGGCCAGAATGGAATAGAAATCGGTATCGTCCCGGTCCATGATATTGGCCTTGATGGGGGTGTATTCCAGCATGTCATTCTGGGTGGTGCGAGGTTGGATTTTGTGGGCGTGGAAAATATCGTCGTTGGGCTCGTATTCGTCGTAGGCCTTCATCGGCTTGATGCTCAGCACATATTTGCCGCTGGAGCCATCCGAGGCCGATACCGCCAGGTACAGCGTGGAGTTGGGCGCGGCCGAACCGTACATCGTCAGCGAATTGCCTGGCTCGGCGGTCTTGCGGCCCCAGTCTAAAACCCGCTGATCGCCGTCGTAAACATCCAGCCGCGGCGCGAATTTGTAGTCGTGGTTGATCAATTCGATGGACACCACGTCGCGCGGGGCGGGCGGGAAACTGCAGCGGAAGAAGTCGATATCGCCCTCGCCGGCGGTGACTTCGCCTTCCACGGAAGTGCCGATGGTGATCAGGTTGGCGCTGAAGCGGTTGTTATTGGGCTCGATCTCGCGCGTCAGCGGGGCGGCCACATCGGCGGTGAAGCCCTTCAGGCGCCGCAGGTTGGCCAGCACGGCGGGGTATTTGGCATCGCGCGCCAGAGCTTCGCGGAAGGCCGATCCGGCGCGCTGCCAGTCGTTCAGCTCGGCGTAAAGGACGCCCAGATCGTTGAACACCACGGGCACGGCCGCCTGTCTCGAAACCGTCTCCAGGATGTCGGCAGCCTCCGCGAAACTGTGCGCCTGTGCCAGTTCGCCGGCCCTCTGGAACTCGCTCGCGGGGATGTTGTTTTCCGCGGGCTTTCCATAGTACCGCTGGTACTCGCGGTTCACCGTGGAGGAATCGGCGATGTAGCCCCCCAGCAGATCGGGGCCGCCGCGAGCCGCCTGGGCGGTGCGGTGATTAAATAGGTACACGATGCCCATGCCCACGGCCACACCGATGACGGCCAGCAGGAAAAGCCCTACCGCCACGCCCAAATACAGGGGTTGCTTTCTGCGTTTGCGCCGCCGCCTCCGAACCATGCCGCCGGAAGCCGGAACCTTAATTTTCACGCGCTGGGGCTCAATGGGCGCAGCGGCTTCGGGGGAGGGAAGGGCTGCCTGGGCGGGCACTAATTCGTGCTGCTCTGCGGGATCGCGATCAGGATCTGTACTGGAAGCTGAAGTAGGAACAGACATCGTCTTCTTTCCGCCGGTTCCGGCGCACCAGGCGTCTCGCGGGCTCTGGCCGGAATCCAAAACACTCTCCTTTTGGCCCGTTCGTTGTCACCCATTCTACCCCGTCCTGGTACTTTGTGCTACACTTTTGGTACTCGCCGCGCCGTGTCGCGGAGGAGCAATATGAGAGCTTTTCCGCCGGTGGCCTTGGCCTGCGCTCTGGCCTTTTTGGCGTCCCCGGCGCAGCGCAAAAATAAAAAAGAGGACGAGACCCAAACTCTCCAGTTGCCGAAAGACCTGCCCAACGCGGTCACCGGCGAAACCAGCCATCTGGCGTTTCTGGTGACTCCGCTATCGGCCAAAGGGCTGCTTTCGCAGCAGGTGCGCGAGGGGCTGAAGGCCCTGGGTCACCTGGCGGGCGGCGACCGGGTGCTGAAAATCCGCGCCTTCGTGGCCGGCTCGGGTGATTTGCGCCGCGTGCGCGACCTGGTGAGCGAAGTGTTTACCGATCACAAACAGCCCTTGCCGGTGCTGAGCCTGATCCAATCCGGCGGCCTGCCCATGGAGGGCGCGCAGGTGGAGATGGAGGCGCTGGTGGCCTCGCGCAAAGAACTTAACCCCAGCGGCCTGGCCTTCTTTTCCGCGCAGGAGGCCACTTCCCCGAATCCGCTCGACCCGGTGGCGCCGCTGACCACCAAGGCGCTGGCCGGGCTGGCGCAGGCGGTGCAGGCCGCGGGGGCCGAATCCGCCGACGTTCTGCGGGTGACGTGTTTCCTGAGCTCGCTCGACAACGCGGCCGCCAGCCGCAGCCAAGTGGAGGCGCAATACCCCAAAGCGGCCATCGATCTGGTGCAGACCCAGCGGGCCCCCTTCCGCGCTTTGGCTGCCTGCGAGGCCGTGGCCCGCCTTCACACCACCCCCGGCGCCGTGCGGATGCTGAACCCCGAGGGGCTGCCGAAGGTGCCCGGCGAATCGCAAATTGCGCTGGTGGGCGCGCCGCAGGTGGTGCTCAGCGGGACGCAGGTATCTTTCGGCTACCAACTGGCCGATGCGCGGCTGGCATTCGAACGCCTGGGCAAGATGCTGGAGCCGGAGGGCGCGACCACGCGAGACGTGGCCTTTGCGCATTATTATCCGCTCTCCAGCGGCATTGCCGACCAGGTGCGCTCCGTCCGCGGCGAATTCTTCGACGCCGCCAATCCTCCCGCCGGCACCCTGCTGCTGTTTGAAGGCCTGCCCTCCATGGACGCCGGGTTTGCGGTGGATGTGGTGGCGGTGAAGAAATAGCCTGGCGGCGCGGATAGCTCTTGGCGCTTGCCGGGAGCGTATGGTAGATTCGCCGTGATGAAACTGCTCGCGCTTGGCCTCCTGATGGCCCTCAGTGCTTTGGCACAGAAGATTGAAATCGAGTCCGACCAGGCGGTGGATTTCTCCCGCTTCAAGACCTTTGCCATCCGCCAGGGCCGCCTGAATAGCAGGAATCCGTCGCTGAACAGCGAACTGACCCGCAAGCGCCTGGACGCGGATATCCAGAAATTCCTGGGGTCCAAGGGGTTGACGTGGGTGCCCTCGGGGCCGGCCGACCTGAACGTGCGCTACACCCTGGGCGCGGTGCGGGGGCACGAGGTGGAGACCTATCCGGCGGGCTGGCGCGGCTGGGGCACGCGGGTGGTGCGGGTGCCTTATACGGAAGGCACTCTGGTGATCGATCTGCGCGACCCCGGTACGCGCTCGCTGGTATGGCGGGCGATTGCCCGCGAGAATCAGAGCGATGCCGCGAAAATCGAGAGTAAGCTGGATGACATGGTGAGGAAGTCCTTCGATAAGTACCCGCCAAAAGTGAAGTAAGAAGGGAGTGGGGTTAGTTACAGTGAAGCTAGCGGAGCATGTGCGTTAAGACGTCCGAAGGTGACGGATATCGGTCACGCACGAGACCAATGGCGGGAACGGCAAAGCCTACGGGGATCGCATTCTCGCTCCCCCCTTGAATTGGCGCGGTGAGCCAACGTCTCATGTTCGGGCGGGAGGCTATCATTGCGACGCCATCCATTTGATCCTTTCTGGTAACCCACGCTGGCGTGCGATCGGTCCATTCGGTCCACCTGCGACTAAGCTACTGCGGGTGTGAACGCACGCGATGCGGGCGCGCATTCCGGCGAGGTGGGGCCGAGCTGTGAATCGATGGATTCCGGGTTGGTGATGGATGCTGCCGTGGTGTCCATCTTGGTTAAGATATGCCCCCTTTAGTGCGCTGGAGCTTCTATAGGTAACCCATTTTAGCGGGCAGGATCGCTGTCGACCCAATACTCCGCTCGGGACTTGAGAACCACGTGGGGATGATTCTGAATCTCCACATGCAGGGCGTGCAGTCCCGGTGTGAGCGACGTGGGGCGGAAACTGAGGACATAGTAGTTCGGCACGTCGTTAGAGACCGCGATGAGACCCGGCTTGAGGTCTTTGACGTCGTGAAAGTGAAAGTACTCGCCTCCGGTGAGTTGCGCCACGGCTTCGGCGGCGTTGGTCCGCAGCGCACTGCGCGCGGTAAGAAAGGCCATAGTAGCCAGGCGGAGCGGTGGAACAAGCTGGCTGATGCAATCGAGCACCTGTTTGCTGTAGTGGCCCTGATATTCGGCGTCGGCTCCCTCGCGGCTGAAGCAGCCGTGGGGCGGGCCCGGCTCGGCGGGCTTGCCCGACCAACCCCCCACCGAGACCTGCCCAAACTTGGATGCCTCATGGGAGACTGCCGCGGTGGTGCTGGAAAAGGCGAAGCTGTACATGGTGGTGTTGGTGTTGCTGATGAGGCGCAGAGCGTCACCGAGGGTGGTCTTGCTGCCGTGGTCGATGGTTTCGCTGAGCAACAGGATGGCACGGCGGTAGCGGGCCGGCTGTGCCCGTAACTGCTCAACCGCGAATGCCACGCCATCCAAAATGGCTCCCCCCTGATCGCCTTCGTGGAGGCGCGCCAACCGGCCGGAGGCAACCGCTGTGTCCGGCGTAAAAGGCGTCAGCAGATGCGGCGCACTGTCGAAGCCGATGAGGGCCACGCGGTGCTCCACGCCGCCGACCAGGGCGTCGAGGATGGCATCCAGTTGCCGGTAGTCCGCCAGGTGACCCGCGCCGGCGCCGCCAGTCTCCACGACGATCGCCAACGCCAGCGGCTGCGAGTCGGTGTCGTCCACGAGCTTGATGTCCTGCGGGACGCCGTTGTCGGTGAGGAGGAAGTCGTCAGCCGTCAGTTTGAAGACCACCTGGCCGCCCTTGCTTTTCACGAGGACCGGCGCCAACACCAAGGTGGAGCGCACGGTCAGGGTCGGGGTCGGTGAGCCGGTTTCGGTCTGTTGCGCGGATGCGCCCACAGCGGCCAGGCAGGCCAAGAGACCGAAGATACAGGCCGGTCTCATCATGCGGAAAGCGCAGCAACGGCCGCGATTCCCGCTACCCATCCATGAGATTGGGGGATCGGAACAGACGGAGCGCCCTTCCTCTGCATTGCATTCAGCTTACAACAGACTGGAATCCGGCAGCCTGAAAGCGGTTGGAAACGTAGGCTACCGCACCCATAGTTAGGTGGTGCCATAGTCAGACTGGCGGTGGCGGCGGGAATATTATCCGGGTAAAATGTCTTCATGGTGCAATCACAAGCCACAACCTACACCGCATTCCTGGATAACGCCCTGGTCGCCACAGGCCCGCTCGAGACGACCCTCCCCGCCGTCAAGGCTCGCTTTGACCACAACCCGGGCGACCTGGTGCTCATTTTTGAAGACCAAACCGGCCGCCAGGTCGATTTTGACCTGCGCGGCTCGCTGCCGGAGGTGCTGGCGCGCGCCGTGCCTTCGACGGGAACGGCTACTCGATCCGGCCCCGGCCGTCCCAAACTGGGCGTGGTGTCGCGCGAGATTTCGCTGCTGCCGCGGCACTGGGAGTGGCTCGAAGAGCAGCCCAACGGAGCCTCGGCTGCGCTCCGCCGATTGGTGGATGAAGCCCGCAACCGCAACCCCGCCGGGCAGCGGGCCCGTCTGGCCACCGAGGCGGCGGGCCGCTTCCTCTCCGCCACCGCCGGCAACCTTCCGGGCTACGAGGAAGCCACCCGCGCGCTCTACGCCGGTAACCGCCCGCTCTTCGAAGACCGCATCCGCGACTGGCCCGTGGACCTCCGCGCTTACGTTCTCAGCCGCCTCGACGCCGCGCTCCAGCCCGGCGAATGACCTTCCGCGCTACGCGGTCACTTGGCTTGAGCATCGGCCGGCGGGTGGACCGGCGGCTTGCGCACGGAGGTTACCTTATCGTCCTCCACATCCACGTGGTACGCGCCGCTCTTGCCGGTGTAGGTCAGCTTGCTGCCGGCGTCATCGGTGATCTGCATGCTCGGCGGCCCGAAGCGGCGGACCAATTCCGGGTAACTGAGGCCTTCCGCGATGCCGCCCGGATCTTCCCACTTTGCCGCGGTTGCCGAAGCCGGCCCGGAAGGCGCCGAGTGGGCGGCCAGCCCGGCGGGGGACGTGGTGGCCGAGTGTGCCTCCGAAGCGGGCCGTTCCCCCTTGAGCGCTTTGTCCAGGCTGCCCGCGAGGCCGCTCATGGACTTGCCCACGCCGCGCGCCGGAGCCGTGGTAGTGGCCGCGCGCGCCGCGCCCAGCCCATACTCCACCGCCGCCTGCCCCGCCGCCGTGCCCGCCATCGCCAGCCACAGCCCCGCCGAAGCCGCCAGCCATCCGATCCGCACCATATTGCTTTGCCCCCGGCGAGAGTATGGCATGGTGCGATGCCCGAGTCTTGTCCGCCAATGGTTAACTGCGGAGGCGCAACGCCACGGGGCTTTGCCGGCGCGCTTCGAAACTGGTCCGCCGATGGCGGCCATCCGCATCAGGCCGTAGAGAGGAGAGCGCGGTTGGGGCGGATCGCCGCCAGAAGGCCCCCAGAAGGAGGCCGGCCAGCAGGCCCGCGAAGAGGATCGCAAGGCGCTGGGGGGCCTTCGGCGACTGGCGCAGGAGGGCGGAATTGAGAACGTGGATCGAAGTGACCTGGGCCGGGCTGCTGCGGACGATGGCGTTGAACTGCCGTACGGCCGCCTGGGGTTCGAAGCGGCCGCGGCCGGTCGATTCGAGGGCCAGCGTTCCGGGGCGGTTCTCCAACTGCTGGACCCGCATCCCACGGCCGGTTTGGCGGACAAAGGCCGCCACCTGGGAGGCGGCTTCGGGCGGCGTCACGGTGACGATCGCTATGGCATTCCAGGAATTGGGAATAGCGAATGCGATGATGCCGGCCAGCAGCATCCCGGCGGCCCCAGCCAGCACCACTATGGGCCGGCGGCGGATTCCCACCCAGAGAGCGCCGGCGGCGAGGCCGATCAGCAGCCCAGCCAGAATCCACGCAGGGCGGTTCGGGGAAAAGGGCCGGTTGGGCAGACTCGCGGCATCGAGCATCGACAGGGTCACTACGGGCGCGCCCCCGGCGGTCAGACGGTTGGTCAATTCGCGGGTGACGGCTTGGGCCTTGGCGGGGTCCGGGTACGAGAAGCTGATGACGATGGCGTCCTCCAGAGGCCCGGCCTCCCGGCCCCGAGCGGGAACAATGGTGATGTATTTCTTCATGGACTGCGCCACCTCCGCCAGCGGCATCTTCCGGCGCTCTTCGGGGTACAGGCCGAACTTCTGGATGATGCCGGCCAGAGACTGATCGCTAAGGACTTGCCCGGCCACCCGCTGAAATCCGGCGGCGGGCATGGCGCCGCGGGCCCGGCTGAGCACGGCGGTGGACACGTAGCTATCTTCAAGGTGGAAAGCGATGGCGGCCCCGGCCACGATTCCCACGGCGCCGCAGAGGGCCAGAATCCTGGCGAAATTCCAGCGCGTGAACTGCATGATGATCGCTCCTTTCAGCACATCGCCCAGCACGGACCAGCCCGCGCCGGCATCTTCGAGCAAGGCGTCGAATTCGGCTCCGTAGCGCGCCCGCCAGGCTGGCGGATAGAGCCGCGCCGCCAGCCGGACCAGTCGCCTCATGCGTGCCTCAACCTGCCGAGCGCCGTGCGCACTACCTGGTCGAGGGCGGTGACCTGCTCCTCCAGGTACGCGCGGCCGCTGGGAGTCAGGGCGTAGGGCTGGCGCCGGTCTTCGGACGGCACAGCCCGAATCCACCCGCGCTGTTCCAGCCGGGTGATGGCGCCGTAGAGGGTGCCGGGACCGAGACGCACGCCGGCGAAGCGCTGGATGTCTTCCATCATGGCGTAGCCGTGTTTATCGCCATCGGCGAGGCTGGCAAGGACGAGGAGAGTTGGATCGGACATCGTTTTTACGTCCTACGTAGTATCGTAGGGCGTAATAGAGGCGGCGTCAAGGGCGGCGCTAAAAAAAATCTTACACCGCGATCCGGAACCCGTAATCCGCATACCGGAACTCTGGCGGGATGCTGCTGCGGGCGGCGCAGCGGGCGATTTTGATGTGGTGCCGCCAGGCGCCGCCGCGGGAGGCCCGGCGTGTGCCGTGGTCGGGGCCGCTGGGGTTTTCGGCGGGCGAAGCCTCGTAGTAGCGCGGGTCGTACCAGTCCGAGCACCACTCGTGCACGTTCTCGCACATGTCGTAGAGGCCGTAGCCATTGGGTTCGGCTGTGGCGACCGGTTCGGGACCCTCCGCCCAGCGGGTGGCGTAATCGGGACGCGTGGCGGGCGGCGCATCGCCCCAGGGATAGAGCTTGCCTTCCAGGCCGCCGCGCGCGGCGAACTCCCATTCGGCCTCGGCGGGCAGGCGCACGGGCAGGTTCCACTGGGCGGCCAGCCAACGGCAGAAGTCCATCGCATCGAACCAGCTCACGCAGGTGGCCGGCTTTTCGGCGCAGTCGTAGGCGAAGGGGCGGAAGGGCGCGTAATCCGCGTTGGTCACCTGGAAGCGGCACAGGCGGAAGGGCGCCACGGTGACGCGGTGGGCCGGGCGCTCCTCATCGCGGCCGTCGTCCTGGCCCATGAGAAACTCGCCGCCGGGAATGAGTACCAGATCGTTTGGGGTCATCGTCCAGTAAGGCAAACTGCAACTTGCGCTCGCTCGCATCCACGCGGTCGAGAATCACCCGCACGCGGTCTCCAATCGAAAACTCGCGCCGTGTGCGGCGGCCCACGATTTTGCGCACGTTCTCCTGATAAGTGTACTGATCGCCGGGCAGCGTGTCGATGGGTACCAGGCCTTCGATAAACAGCTCGGCCAACTCCACGAACAGGCCGTACTTGGTGGTGGAGATGACCAGCGCGTCGAAATCCTCGCCCACGCGCTCGGCCATGAACTGCACCTTCTTCCACTCCACCAGCTCGCGTTCGGCATCGGCGGCGCGGCGCTCGGATTGGGAACACTCGACTGCCAGTTCCTCCAGCCCGGGCACGGCTACGCCCTTCATCAGCCGGTGCACCAGCAGATCGGGATAGCGCCGGATGGGCGAGGTGAAGTGCGTGTAACTCTCCGCAGCCAGCGCGAAGTGGCCCTCGTTTTCAGTGCTGTAGCGCGCCTGCTTGAGCGAGCGCAGCATCAGGTAGCTGAGGATGCGCTCCTCGGGCTTGCCCTCGATTTTGGCCACCAGCCGCTGGTACATGCGCGAGGAAATCTTCAACCCGGAATCGGGCAGTTCAATTTCGCGGCGCTTCTTGCTGCCATCGCGATGCCGGTCGGTCAAAGCGAAGCGCTTCACCGGAATCGCGCCCACGCCCAGCGAATAACCAAAGTGCGCGGCCACCTCTTCGAATTCCATCACCCGCCGCGGGTCGGGCTTTTCGTGAATGCGGTAGATCGACGTCTCCACGGTGTGTTCCAGGTGCCCGGCCACGGCCTCGTTGGCGGCCAGCATGAACTCCTCGATGAGGCGGTGGGCGATGTTGCGTGGGGCGCGCGTGACGCCGGTCATGGCGCCCCACTGGTCGAATTCGATGAGCGGTTCGGGCAGGTCGAAATCGATGGAGCCTCGGCGCACGCGCTTGCGATTGAGGATGAGCGCCAGCTCGCGCATCATCTCGAAGCGTTCCACCAGCGCGCCGTAGCGCTCGCGCAGGCCGGCATCGCCCTCGAGCAGCAGGTGGACGTTGGTGTAGGTCATGCGCTCGGCGCTGCGGATCACGCCCGGTGTGAAATCCTGCGCGACCACCTGGCCCTGATGGTCGATTTCGAGCAGCGCCGAAAGCACCAGCCGGTCGGCGTGCGGCACCAGCGAGCAGATGTCGGTGGAAAGCTCGTAGGGCAGCATGGGCACGGCGCGGTCGGGAAAATAGACGCTGGTGCCGCGCAGGCGCGCTTCGATGTCGATGGGGGTTCCCGGCCGTACGTAGTGGCTCACATCGGCAATGTGCACGTGGAGCGCGTAGTTGCCGTTGGGTAGGCGGTCTACCCACACGGCGTCATCGAAATCGCGGGCGGTTTCGCCGTCGATGGTGACGATGGGCATGGCGCGGAAATCGCGGCGGCCTTCGAGTTCGTGGGACGCGATGGTATTCGGGATGGCCTGGGCCTGCTCCAGCACCTCGGGCGGAAATTGATGCGGCAGGTGGTGCTTGCGGATGACGATTTCGACATCCACTCCGAAATCGCCGGGGCGGCCAAGAATCTCCACCACGCGGCCCACCGGCGCGGAGCCTTTCTCGGGATATTCGAGCAGCTCGACGTTCACGATCATGCCAGGCAGGTCTTCCGCCGATTCCACCTTCGGAGGAGCGACGCCGATGCGATTCACCAGCGGGCCGGCGGGCGGCAACTCCATGCCCTCGGGAATCTCGATCCACTGGTGGATGCGGTCGTCATGCGGCACCACGTACTGGCCGCGCCGCCCGACGCGGAATTCGCCCACCACCGTGGGATTCGCGCGCTTCAGCACCTTGACGATCTCGCCATCGGCGCGGCCACCGGGCTCAATGCGCGCGATGCGCACCACTACGCGATCGCCGTGCATGGCGCGCTCGGCCTGCTCGGGTGGAAGGAAGATGTCGCCGGTAATGCCTTCGATGGGCCGTTCGGAAATCAGGAAGCCGTAGCCATCGCGGTGCATTTGCAGACGTCCCACGGCGAATTCGCGGCTGCGCGCGGTGACGGCGTAGTGGCCCGCGCGCAGTTCGATCAGGTCGCCGCGGGCGATGAGGCGGGCCAGCGAAGTTTCGAGCGAGGTGCGGCCATCGCCTTTGGCGCCCAGTTCGCGGACCAGTTGCTTGAAATTGGCCTTGGCATGCGGGAGACTGGCGATGTGGTCCAGCAGGGCCGCGTCGGTCATAGCTTGATTCTATGCGATGGTGGTGGACCGGGCTGAAAAAGAGCCCACGGAAAACTGAGCCGGAGCGTCTTTCCGTTAGACCTGGCTCGATGCGAGGTGTGGATGCGACGCCTGATACTGCTGCTGGTTCCGGCCGCCCTGATGGCGGGGCCGGCCCGTTACGCCCGCCTGGGCGATTTCGATGGCACCGCCGAGGTGCAACTGGAAGCCGCCGAACCGTGGATGCCGGCCGAGCGCAACCTGCCGCTTCAGGAATCCACGTGGCTGCGCACGGGGGCGCAATCGCGCGTGGAGATCGAACTGGATGAGGGCAGCGCCTGGCGGCTGGGCCCGGATTCGCAATGCGCGCTGGCCGATTACACCAGGCTTTCCACGGGCCAGCGCGTCACGCTGTTGTGGCTGGATCGCGGCCTGGCATACTTCACGGGCGGGTCCGAAGGCCGCGACGCACTCACCGTGGCAGTGCCGGGCGCGCAGGTGATCTTCACCCACGGCGCCAGCGTGCGGCTGGAAGTACGCGACAACTGGAGCCGCATCTCGGTGCTCGCCGGCACCGTGCGCTTCTCCTCGCCGGCCGCCGAAATCGATCTGCGCGAGGGCCAGACCACGCGCGTGGAGCCGGCCAATCCGGCGCGTTTCTTTCTGGACCGCGAAATTTTGCCGATCGACCTGGACCGCTGGAGCGAAGCGCGCGACAAGGCGCTGGCCTCACCGGTTTCCGCCATGCACGTGCTGGAGCGCTACGGCTTGGCAGATCTGGACGCCGCCGGCGAATGGATCCAGACCGATGACCTGGGCGCAGTGTGGCGGCCCAAATCGCAGGACGGATGGATTCCCTACCGCGACGGCCGCTGGCGCTGGTACGGCGCACTGGGCTACACCTGGGTGAGCGATGAGCCGTGGGGATGGCTGCCCTACCACTACGGCCGCTGGACGCGCAAGGACAAATTGGGCTGGGTGTGGGCGCCCTCCGCCGCGGTGGTATTCCAGCCCGCGCAAGTGTACTGGCTGCGCGGCGACAAACTGGCCGGATGGGGACCACTGGCGCCGGGCGAAGAGTGGAACGGGAAGGACATGCCGGCCGAGTATCTGAACTCCAACACCACCTTCGCGGCGTTCTCCGCCGACGCGCGGCTGCTTGACCCGGAGGGCTTCACCGAGCGTCCCAAGGAGCCGTTGCGGGCGGCAGCGTTCACCGTGGCGCTTCCCTCGCCATCGTTTCCGGCATCGCGCCTGGAGGCGGTGCGGCCTGTCCTGGCTTCCCCGCGCACGCCGGTCCTGCCGGAGGTGAACGGCAACACGTTCGACACCTCGCCGCTGGCCGACGCCGCACCGCCCGCCGTGGCCGCCCGGTCTACTCCCGTGGTGGTGGTGACGCAAGCCGCGCCAGCGCCCCCTCCCAGCGAGCCGCAGGACCCGCCGGTCATCGTGAATCCGCTCTCCGTGATCATGGTGACTCCACCCGGCCAGCCGAACACCGCGGGTGCTGCCGCCCCTGCCGCTCCCCCGGCGCCCGCCGCGCCGGCCGCTCCAGTGACTACGGCCCACGGCGGCGACCGGCACTCGCCGCCGCCCGAGAATCGCAAGACCAATGCGCCTGGCCGGCGATTCCGCAATGGCGAGTTGGAACTCTACCGCGAGGTGCAGAAGAGCTTCGACGCCAATAATTTTTCCAAAGCACTGGCTGGCCTGGACGCCTGGAGCGAACGGTTTCCGCAGACCGATTTCCAGTCCGAACGCGAGTTTGAGTATCTGCAGGCCTTCGACGCCACGGGACAGCCGGCGAAGGTGCTGGAAGTTGCCGGCACGCTGCTGAACCAGGGACTGGCCGCGGCGCTTCCCGATGCGCGGCAAGCCCTCACGGCGGTTTACCTGGCGTCGCTCGATGTGCAGAAAATTCCGCGCCCCAACCGCGCGCAGATCGCCACCGGCCAGCAAGCCGCGCACGAATTGCTCGCACGCCTGCCGGAATTTTTTGGGACCGGAACGCGGCCCGCCAACACCACGGACGCGGAGTGGCGCAAGCTGCGCCAGAATCTGGAAACCGTGGCCAACGGCGCGCTGGCCATGGTGCAAAAGCGCCGCGCCTCACGGTAGCTGCGGTCCCGCGGGCGCTTGCGAACGACATGCGGCCGGAGCCGCGACCGCGAGAAGCTGTGAGATAACCTAACGCGCGCAACTTAAAGCCTGCGCCACCACTGCGTAGGGCAAGTTTTAGCCTGTCCTGCTTCGATTTCTTCACGCCTTTTGAGGGACCACACTGCGACCACGGCTATCGGGTTTCTCCGCATTGACAAACTCCGCAGACGGGGTATCATTTGGATTGACTCCCCCGATGGCAGCCTGAAGGAATCGTGGACCTGACTCAAAACTCAATTATTCTCCAGACAGATTTTCCCGGAATCGAACGGCATGCGCGCGGCAAAGTGCGCGATGTCTATCGCGTAGACGGCAGGCTGCTGATCGTGGCTACCGACCGCATCTCAGCCTTCGACTACATCCTGCCCACGGGCATCCCGGATAAAGGCAAGGTGCTCACGCAGCTTTCGATTTTCTGGTTCGATTTTCTCAAAGACCTGACGCCGACGCATTTTCTAACCGCCGAGGTTGCGGACTATCCGGAGCCGCTTCTCCCATTTTGCCAGCAGCTCGAAGGCCGTTCCATGCTGGTGAAGCGCGCCGAAATGGTGGAGATTGAATGCGTGGCCCGCGGGTATATTTCGGGCTCGGGCTGGAAGGAATACCGCCAGAGCGGCACGGTGTGCGGCATCCGCCTGCCGGCGGGCTTGCGGGAGAGCGAAAAGCTGCCCGAGCCGATCTTCACTCCGGCCACCAAGGCGCAGAGCGGCCACGACGAGAACATCTCCTTCGAGCGGATGGCGTCGCTGGTGGGAACCGACCTGGCTACGCGCCTGCGCGACCTCACGCTGGCCATCTATGCGCGCGCCGCCCGCTACGCCGAGACGCGCGGCATCCTGATTGCCGATACCAAGTTTGAATTCGGCTTCGTGGATGGCGAGCTGGTGCTGGGCGATGAAGTGCTGACGCCCGATTCTTCGCGCTTTTGGCCGGCCGAAACCTACCAGCCCGGCGGCCCGCAGTTTTCTTTCGACAAGCAGTTCGTGCGCGATTACCTGGAGTCGATTCACTGGAATAAGCAGCCGCCCGCACCGCCGTTGCCGGAGGAGGTGGCCGCCCGCACCGGAGAGAAATACCGCCAGGCGTACCACGCAATCACCGGCCGCGAGTTATGAATTGGCTGGACGTACTGCTGCTTTTCATTCTGGCTATCTCGATTGCGACCAGCTTTCGCAAGGGCCTTTCGCGCGAGATCATCGGACTGGCGGCGGTGGTACTGGCACTGCTTCTAGGCATTTGGTTCTATGGCACGGCCGGATCGTTTCTGCTACCGTATGTGAGTTCGCGCGGAATTGCCAACCTGGCAGGCTTCTTCATTGTGTTTTTCGGTTTGATGACGCTGGGCAGTCTGGTGAGCTATGTGATCGGGAGGTTCCTGAAAGTTACAGGGCTTCGCTTTATCGATCATGTTCTGGGCGCCGCATTCGGAGCGGTGCGCGGCCTGCTCGTGGCGGTCGCGCTGATCACTGGCATCATGGCCTTCTCCACCGATGCCGACCACCCGCCGCAGGCCATTGTCCATTCGCGCCTGTCGCCGTACGTGGTGGATGCCTCGCGGGTGATTGTGGCCATGGCTCCGTACGAATTGAAGGAAGGGTTCCACAGGAGCTACGTGCAGGTGAAAGAGGCTTGGGAGCAGGCCCTCCAAAAGGGGATTCGCAAAGGGGCCCCGGAAAAGAGCGAGCATGAGAGAAAAATCTGACGGGTTTGAGGGCCTGGTGGCCGACTTGGTGGGGAATGTACCGATGGAGGAGGCGGTGGGGCTTCTGGAGTGCGGCATGATCCACCGCGCACTCGAAATCAGCGACGGCAATCAGAGCGCGGCCAGCCGCATGCTGCACATTCACCGCAATACCCTGCAAAGGAAAATGGTCGAATACGGGATTGGGGGCGAGCGCGCCCGGCGCAAACCGTTATCGCGCGAACGCCGCGCCCACGGCGTCTCCCGCCGCAGGAAAAACGGGGCGGCCTGATCGCACCGTGTCCCTCGATCTGCTGATCTTCGATCTGGACGGTACGTTGATCGATTCGCGCCTGGACCTGGCCAACGCCGTCAACGCCACCCGCGCCCATATGGGTATGCACCCGCTGGAGAACGAACGGGTGTACTCCTACGTGGGCAACGGCGCGCCGGTGCTGGTGCGCCGCTCGCTGGGCGAACAGGCCAGCGAGGCGCAGGTGCAGGAGGGGCTGGAATTTTTCCTGGAATACTACCGCGAACACGACCTGGATTACACCACGCTCTACCCCGGCGTGCGCGAATCGCTGGAGCGTTTGGGCGTCGCCGGCAAGAAGATGGCCGTGCTCACCAACAAGCCCGTGCGGATGAGCCGCAACATCGTGAGCGGCCTCGGCATCGCCGGCCACTTCTTCCAGGTCTACGGCGGCAACAGCTTCGAATTCAAGAAGCCGCACCGCATGGGCGTGGATGCGCTGATCGCCGAAGCCGCCCTGAGCCGCGAAGAAACCATGATGGTGGGCGATAGTTCCGTGGATGTGGAAACCGCGCGCAACGCCGGCATCCGCTGCTGCGGACTCACCTACGGTTTCCAGCCCGAATCGCTGAACAACCCGGCGCCCGATGTGCTGCTTCCGCGGATGGAGGATTTTGCGGACTGGGTGCTGGCGCAGGGTCTCTGACGATCAGGCTTTGCCTTCCAGCCAGGGCAGATAGGCCGCGCCGAACAGGCCGGCCTGGTGGCCCAAAGTGGCCCGCTCGATGCGCGTGTTGGGCTTGGTGGCGCGGTAGGTGAACGACCGCTCCTCTACTACGCGCAGCATATGGGGCGCGAAGAATTCCCAGGCCGGCAGCATCCCGCCGCTGAGCAGGTAGAGCGGAAAATTGAAGATATTGACCAGCGTGGCCAGGGCCGCGCCGAGCGCTTCGCCCACCACCTGCCAGATCACGCGGGCCTTCTGGCCCATCTCGCCTGGTTGCGCGGCCAGGAGGGAGACTTCCTTCGCGCTGAGGTCTTCGCCAAGCTGCATGAGCCGCGCCATGGCGGTGACGGCGGTGGCCGAAGCGTGCTTTTCCAGGCATCCGCGATTGCCGCAGCCGCAGGGATTGCCACCGGGGATGACCGTGAGGTGGCCCACTTCGCCGGCCATCCCGACGTGGCCGCGCACCACGCGCCCGCCCGCGATGATGCCGCCGCCGACGCCGGTGCCCAAGGTGAGCAGCACCAGGTCATCCACGTCGCGGCCGGCGCCGATCCACTTCTCACCCAGGGCCGCCGCGTTGGCGTCGTTTTCCAGGATCACCGGCGTTCCCAGGCGCTGGGAGATGGCATCGCGCACCGGAAAATTTTCCAGATATGGCAGATTGTTCGAGCCGGTGAGAAAGCCTTCCTTGAAGCGGATGAATCCGGGCACGCCCACGCCGATGCCCGCCAGGCCGGCGCCGTGGGTCTGGCGCATGGATTCGATGGCCGAGACGATGTCCTCCAGCACAGCCTCGCGGCCTTCTGTGAAGTTGGTCAGGCCCGAGATACTGCCGAGCATGGTTCCATCGTGGCCGATGGCCGCCGCGCGCAGGTTGGTCCCGCCCAGGTCCACTCCGATGGTGTATTCGGCCATATCGACCGGCAATCATAGCACGGGTTCGCGAGGCGGAGATCCGCAAAGGCGACGCGAAGGCGCGGAGGAGCGGGAGAGCGGCGCCGCTTACTGGGTTACCGTCTCAGGCTCCGGCTGCGGGGCCGGTTGTTTGTGCTTGCAATCGGCGTTGGGGCATTGCCACACCGGGCCGGCCTTGAGCCACTTCTCCACCATGTATGGGCTGCCGCACTCGGGACACTTTTCCGGAATTGGTTTGCCCCAGGCCACGAAGTTGCATTCGGGCCAGCGGTTGCAGCCGTAAAAAGTCCGGCCGCGCTTGGACCGGCGCTCCACAATCTCGCCCGTGGAGCACTCCGGGCACAGCACCCCGATGGTCTTATGCTTGACGTACTTGCAGGTGGGGTAATTGCTGCACGCGGTGAACTCCCCGAAGCGCCCTGTCTTGAGCACCAGGTGGTTGCCGCACTGCGGACACTTCTCTTCGAGCGGCTGATCGGGCTTCTTCTGCGGGCCGCCGATGGGCTTGGTGGTCTTGCAATCGGGAAAGCCGGTGCAGGCGTAGAAGGTGCCGAAGCGGCCCTTCTTGAGGACCATCGGCCGCCCGCAGTTCTCGCAATATTCCTCGTCGCCCTGCTCGGAAAGGTCCACCTTGTCCACATCGGGCAGGTCCACGGTCAGTTCGCGGGTGTAGGTGCAGAGGTTTTGATTTTTTAACGGAGCGAAGACCATACCCTCAGGCGCATCTCGCAGTTCCAGGTGGTCGTAGAACTGTTCGATCTGAGGATAGCGGGCCTTCAGCTTTTCCAGACGAAGCGCGATCGCCTCACGGTCTGCCCGCTTCTTCTCCTTCATGTGCTTCAGGAGGTCTTCGATATCGTGCTGATAGCGGATTTGGACCGTTCGCCGGCGGGCGGAGTGTTTCCGCCCCGCGTCGCCCTGCATCTCCAGCTTGGCCAGGTCGGTCTCATGCCGCGCCTTCATTTTGGCGGAACGCTCGTCGGAATCCTTGCGCAGGCGTTCCTGCCGCTTGGCGATATCCTTTTGTAAAGCTTCGATGTCGGCGTCTGCGTTGCGGGGGGAGAAATCGGGATAGCCGGTGCAGGCGAGGAAGCTGCCGTGTTTGCCCCACTTCACCACCAGGGGCCGGCCGCACTTCTCGCAGATCAAGTCAGTGGGCTTCTCCATCCGCTTGATGTCGGTCATGTGCTCTTCGGCGTGCTTCAGGTCTTTATCGAAGCGCTCGTAGAACTCCGACATGGCGGCGCGCCAGTCGATCTTGCCTTCCTCGATGTCGTCGAGCTCCTCTTCCATCCGGGCGGTGTACTTCACCTCGAAGATGTCGTCGAAGCTTTCGAGCAACAGGTCGGTCACCACCATCCCGAGTTCCGTGGGGATGAAGCGGCCGCCCTCCTTCTGCACGTACTCGCGCTCCTGGATGGTCGAAAGAATGGAGGCGTACGTGGACGGGCGCCCCACGCCATCGGCCTCCAGGCGCTTCACCAGGGTGGCTTCGTTGTAGCGCGGAGGCGGCTCGGTAAAGTGCTGTTCGGGCTTGAGCGTCTTCAGCCGCAGCGTCTCGCCCTCGGTCACTAGCGGCAGGCGATGCTTCAGTTCCTCGTCTTCCTCGTCGGTCTGGTCCTTGCCTTCCTCGTAGATCTTCAGGAAGCCTTCAAATTTGCGTACCGACCCGGTGGCGCGGAAGAAATAATCCGTGCCGTTCTGGCCCTTGGCCGCCACATCGATGGTGGTCTGGTCGTAGAGCGCGGGCATCATCTGGGAAGCCACGAAGCGGTTCCAGATCAGCCGGTAGAGCTTCATCTCGTCTTCGGCCAGGTGCGTCTCGACCATCTCCGGCGTGTACGCCATGGACGTGGGCCGGATGGCCTCGTGGGCGTCCTGCGCATCCTTCTTCGAGCGGTACACGTTGGGCGCGTCGGGCAGGAAATCCTTGCCGTAGCGCTCGCCGATGTAGTGGCGTGCATCGCGTACGGCGTCTTCCGAAATGCGCGTGGAATCCGTGCGCATGTAGGTGATCAGGCCCACAGCTTCCTTGCCGATCTCCACACCTTCGTACAGCCGCTGCGCCAGCATCATGGTGCGCTTCACGCTGAAGCGCAGCTTGCGGGAGGCTTCCTGCTGCAAAGTGGAAGTGATGAACGGCGCTACCGGGTTGCGCTTTTTCTCGCGCGTGCCCACCGAGCGCACCGTGTAATCGACGCCCTCCAGGGCGGCCACCACCGCGTCCGAGGCTTCCTGCGAAGCGATCTCCGCGGGCTGGTCGCCGATCTTGAAGAGGCGCGCCGAAAGCAGCGGCGGCTTCTTGGCCGCCAGGTCGGCATCCAGAGTCCAGTATTCGCGCGGAACAAAGGCGCGGATTTCGCGCTCGCGCTCCACGATCAGCCGCAGGGCCACGGTCTGCACGCGGCCGGCCGAAAGACCGCGGCGCACCTTGTCCCACAGCAGCGGCGAAATCTTGTAGCCCACCAGCCGATCGAGCACACGGCGGGCCTGCTGCGCATCCACCAGGTGCAGATTCACCTGGACGGGCTTTTCGAAAGCTTTCTGGATGGCGCCCTTGGTGATCTCGTTGAACATCACGCGAAAGATCTCCGGCCCGCCCTTCTTGCCGTTCTGCAACTCCTCCTGCAGGTGGTAGCAGATGGCTTCGCCTTCGCGGTCGGGGTCGGCCGCCAGGTACACTTGCTGCACCGACTTGGCGGCTTGTTTCAGCTCGCTGATGAGCTTCCGTTTTCCTTCGATGACTTCATAGCGCGGCTCGAAGCCGTGCTCCACATCCACCGCCAGGTCGCGCTTGGGGAGATCCTTGATATGACCGAGAGAAGCTTTGACTATAAACTGCTTACCCAGGTATTTATTGATGGTTTTCGCCTTCGCAGGCGACTCCACGATTACCAGAGCCTTTGCCATAGAAAAATTCACACTGCGGCGTCCGGCGCCGCGTTTCTAGTTTTGCAGATTACCCAGACTGACGTTACCACACTTTAACAAAGTTCTTGCCGGGAAGTTGTTTTACCAGGCCCATCATCTCCAGCTCGAAGAGTGCGGCAATCAGTTCACTGGCGGATGTATCTGCCAGTTTTTCAAGCAGATCGTCCAAATGTATGGGAGTGTCCACCTGAAGCGCTTCCAGCGCCTTGCGGGCAATCTGGCCCATCTCCGATCCGAGGTCTTCCAATAAGGATGCGCCGGCCGGGCTGGAAGTTGCACCGCCTTCCGCCAGAATCCGCTGTCGCGCCCCATCTATAAGATACCGCCGGGATTCAGCGGGAAGCTCCGAGATCACGTCGTTCCAGTCCTGCACCAGGCGAGCCCCCTGTTTTATCAACAGGTTCGGCCCCCAGCTCAGCTTGGAAGTGATGTTGCCGGGGACCGCGAAAACTTCCCGTCCCTGGTCCATGGCGAGCTTGGCGGTGATGGCCGAGCCGCTGTACTGGGCCCCCTCGACCACCATAACACCCAGGCTCATGCCGCTGATAATCCGGTTGCGGATCGGAAAATTCTGCGGGAAAGCGGTGGCGCCCATAGGGAATTCGGATAGCATCAAGCCCTTGACCGCGATTTCCCCAGCCAGCTTGCGGTTCTCCGAGGGATAAACGATGTCGACGCCGCAGCCCAGCACGGCGACCGTATTGCCACCCACGCTGAGGGTGCCCTTGTGGGCCGCCGTGTCGATGCCGCGCGCCATACCGCTGACGATGGTCAGACCGGCGTGCGAGAGATCGGCCGAAAGCCGCTCCGCGACCGCCACGCCGTAAGGGGTGGGGCGGCGCGTACCCACCACTCCAAGCATGAAGGAATCCAGCAACTGCAAACGGCCGCGGGCGAACAGCAGCACCGGCGGATCGAAAATTTCCCGCAGCGGTTGGGGATAGCGTGGATCGCCCAGGGTGATCAGCGCGGCGCCGCACTCGGCCATCTTCTCATGCTGCGCGGCGGCGTCTTCGAAGGTGCAGCCGCTCGCGATGGATTGCGCCACCGTGCCCGAGGCGCCGGCCATCTCCAGTTCCGTGCGCGAGGCGCGGAAGATCGCCTGCGGGGTGCGGAAGCGGTCCAGAAGTTTTCCGGAATTGCGAGTTCCCAGGCCTGGGATGAGTTTGAGGGCCAGCCAGTAGAGTTCTTCCTCCCGGCTAAGCACGGGCGCCGCCATGTTGACGAGCTCTACGCTAGCACACTGCGCCGTTCGCCGCCGGGCCAAGGGGAGCGGCGGCCACTGGTCTGGGTGCGGGGAAGGTGCCCGGAGTTGAGTGCACCGTGCCGGCCTTGCCGAGACGCGCCGCAATCCATTGATTCCATCGCATCGGCATCTGGCGCGTCTTCACCGCTTATGGTTGCCCGCAGGACCCTGGAGCCATCCATAATGGACTCATGCGGCGGAGGACGTTCCTGCTGGGCGCCATCGGCGCCGGGTGGGTGGCGGGGCAGGAAAGCGGCCGGGCGGGCGATACACTCGCGTATGGGGCCGCCGGATCTCTCTGGATTCTCGACCTGCCGGACGGCCGGGCGCGGCAGGTGGCTTCGGGCGCCGGCATCGCGTCGCCGCGAATTTCACCGTCCGGGCAATGGATCGCGTACCACCAAGGCGAGCGCGCTCAGGTGGTTGCACGCGAGGGTGGGGCGCCGGCGGGGCTGGGCACAGGCGCGGCGCAGTGGCGGTTCGGCCGCGATGAGTTGTTGATGGAAGAGGAGAACGGGCTGAGCGTTTTCAGCGCCGCCAACGGATGGGCAAGTCCGGTCCGCTGGTTTCCCGATGCTGCCTTGCCGGTGGTCTTCAGCCCGGATGGCGGCGTGATGGTCTACCCCCGGCGCACGCCAGCCGAGAACGGGCTGCTCTGCCGGGTGGATGCTGGCGCGGCACTCCCCGCGAAGACCATCCTGGCGCGGGCCGGCGATGGCCTGATTCCGTATGCCTGGCTTGGCGGTGCGACCGGCGATGCGCTGTGGTACTGGGTCGATCCCGATTTCTCCGGTTCGGCAGAGTCCGACGGTCTGGAGTTGTTTCGTATTCCGGCTTCCGGCGGCACGCCGCGGTCTTTGGGTTTGACCACCCTGGTCCACGACGACTTCCTGGCCCTGTCCCCGGCAGGCGACCGGTTGGCCGTTACCGTCGGCGGCGACCGGAGGAGCTGGCACAACAAGCGCATCGCGCTGATCGACTTGGCCTCCGGCGCGGTGCACGATCTGACCAGCGATGACACCGTGGGGATTTGCCCTGCGTGGTCCCCCGATGGAACCCGCGTCGCCTTCACCGCACTGCCGCAGGATGCGAGCGAACTGTGGGGTGGGGAGCCGGCCCGGCAGTTTCTGGCGAAACGGCGGATCTGGGTGGCCAATGCCACGGGAAGTTCGCCGCCCGCCAGGTTGACCGGCGACGACCGCTATCGCGATGAGCAGCCTGCGTTCCTGGCGGATGGCCGGCACATCCTCTTCTGCCGCATTGCCAACGGCCCGCACGACAGCAACGCCCAGAGCATCTGGCAGATGGACGACCATGGCGGGGGCATGACGCAGATCGCCGGGCCGCTCCAGGCCAACCAGACCTTCGAGGGAGAATCCTGGTTTGGCTATTATGGAACCATCGATTGGGGGGCGTCGATGGACTTGCATCGGAGCTTAGCGTGAGACAGGAAGCGGCATTTTTCGAGGGGAAGGAACCGGAGTTGATTTATATCGCCAAGAAGCTCAAGGACGCCCTGCGCCTGGAAGACATCTTTTCCGGCGCAGGAGTGGACTACGCCGTGGAGGCGGACGAATACCGCGGCGGGGTGGTCTTCCGCACCGTGCGCGTGGGCGCGTTCTTCTATGTGCTGCCCGAAAATGTTCCCGTAGCGCACCAGATCATGCTGCGCCACGGCTATCAGCCATATCAGGGCGAGGCCCAATAGCCGCTCCGGCCGACCGACCCATAGCCGTTTCGTGCGGCGGTTACTCCTCCGCACTCCACTCCGATTCGAGCAGCTTGGAATACTCGCCGGAAGCGTAGAGCTGAAACTGGAAGTTGCGATTGCCGATGGCCTTATGCGGCTGCAAATCCATATAGCAGTGATAGAGGGCATCCGCAAACCGATGGTAGCTGCGCAGAAATTCCTCGGCCAACTGGTCGAACGCGGGCGGCTCGGCGAACATACTGTTCAGCCCGATGGCCCGCGAGAAGATGGACTTGTAATCGGCCACCCCCCACTGCAGCAGCTTTTGTCTGACCGCTTCCGGAGGATCGGCCGTGAGCAGACCGGCGAAGCTCTGGCTGCACAATTCCAGAGACTGGAGCTGCGGTTCGCGCTCGACCCATTCCAGGCATTGCCCGATCCAACGGCAAACATCCTTGCCGAGGAAGAAAAGCATGCGCACCTCGCTGTACCGGCCGGACAGCAGGCGGCGCTGCAAGGTCTCCCGGTCGCTTCCATCGTCCGGAATCAGGCCGGCCAGCATCAAGGCGGCTCTCGAGTTTTCCAGCAAAGCAGCCGGAGGCACCCGCTCGCTAAACGGGTGCAAAATGAGCGGAGGTAATTCCCAGACAGTTTCGCCGAGAGTCCTGATGGGCGTCGACATTTTCCTCCCGTATATCTATTCGGCAGAACGGCTTGGAAACTTTAGGGCTTCGTTTCCATGATAGCGGGATTTACCTGTTCCCTGGGCTATCGAAAGTAAACATTATCGATAACGGCCTCGGGCGTTAGACTGAAACTGTCATGCAGCCCCGGGGAAAAACGATCGCGCAGTGGTTCCGCGAAGAGGCCGGCCAGGACTTGTCCGAATATTGCCTGCTGTTGGCCCTGATTGTGCTTATCGCCGCAGGTATCTTCCTCAAAGTTTCCGGAGGCGTCCAAAGCCTGTGGACGGTCGCCAATACCACCCTCAACAGCTCGGCGGCTACCACCTCGGTTACCTCTACCACCAGCTCGCAGGGCCACTAAAAGCACCCTGGCAAACAGCGGGCCGCCGCGCCCGCCAGGCGGAAATCGGGAAAGGTTTACGGTTTGTCGGTTTTGCGTAGCGCCCGAGCCTTGTCTTCCAGGCGTTTGGCTTCGGTTTCGCGCTTGAGTTTGCGCAGCAGGGCGGCGTAGTTCACCAAAACCTTGCTGAGCGATTCGGAGTCTCCGCTGCTTTCCGCCATGCTGACCGCCTGTTTGTACTGGCGTTCGGCGGCCGCGTCCTGCCCCTGGCCTTCCAGCGCCATGGCTAGGTTGCGCATGCTCGAAACTACCAGCGTCTCGCGCAGCCGCAGCGACCGGCGGTAGAGCGACTCGGCCTCGCTGAACTTGTCCTGCGAGGCGTAGGCCACCGCCAGGTTTTCGAGCGTGGTGGCTAACTCGGGGTTATCCGCGCCCATCAGGTTTTCCCAGATGGCCAGCGAGCGCCGGTAGACGGCCTCCGACTCGGCATACCGCTTTTCCAGGTAGTAGAGCATTCCCAGGCGGTCCAGGTGGGGCGCCAGGTTGGGGTGATTGGGGCCGTCGCTGCGTTCCACAATCGACACCACGCGGCGCAGGGGGGCTTCGGCGGGGTCGTAGTTCTTGGTCTCGAGGAACAGTGTGGCCAGGGAATCCAGCACCGGGATCAGCGCCGGAGCCTCCGGCCCCTTTTTGCGCTGCAGAATCTCGATGGCGCGGCGCAGGTTGGGTTCAGCCACGGCATACCGGTGCAGGGCAATATAAAAGGATGCCAATTCGGAGCAGTCGGTGGCCAAGTCCAGGTCCTCGGTGCCCTCGGCCTCGATGCGCACCGAGATCACCCGCAGGTACTGGCGCTCGGCATCTGCCACCCGGTTCATGGAGCCGTAGAGGCTGGCCAACATCTTCAGGTGCGGGATGATCTTGACGCTCATCGCGCCGGCGTCTTTCTGGCGGATGGCCAGGGCACGCAGATAGAGCTTTTCGGCCTCCGCATTTTTGCCCTCGGCCCGGTAGGCGCCGCCCAGCTCCATCAGCAGCGGAATCAGCCGGACATCCTCGGTGCCGGCGGTCTTCTCGGTAGCTTCCAGGGCCCGCGCCAGGAGCGGCTCGGCCTCGCCGTACTTGCCCAGCGACAAAAGGGGAAGGGCTTTTTCCCGGAGTTCCGCCGGGTCGTCCTGGGCCATAACTGGCGCAATCAGGAGGATGAGAAAAGCCGCCAGTCGCTTCATCAAACTCAAGCATTATGTTACATGCTGGCAGCCTCCCCGGCAAAGGGAAATGATTCGGGGACGAGGCACACCCATCCGGGTTCGGGACAGCCCGGAATTTCAGGGGTTGTAGCAGGGAGAGTCGA
>DATJRE010000362.1:0-14026 GCA_035505095.1 Bryobacteraceae bacterium
CTCAGCGGACCGCGGCACGCCGGGCGTTTTGATGATCTTAACTCTTATCAGCGTTCATCTGCGTTCATCAGCGGCTATTGAACCTCATTATCCAAAGTTTAGCCGGGCCGGAGCCGGTAAGCTCCTCGCTCAGCCGATCGCCGCGCGCTGGGCGTTTTGGTGATCGTCGGCGGCACGGGGCGTCAGTGACCGGAGAATCATCAGCCGCTGATGAACGCAGATGAACGCTGATAAGACTAAAAATTCCGGTCTTCGTTCCTCAACCGCTATTTGATCTCATTCTCCAAAGTTTTTGGCCGAGCGGGAGCCGGTAAGCTCCCGCTCAGCCGATCGCGGCGCACACCGCGGCGCCTACCTGTGCGGTGGTGGCGGGTGCGCCGGAAGGCCGTAAATCGGCGGTGACAGGGCCATTCGTGAGAACCGCCTGAATGGCCGCATCGACCGCGCAGGATTCTTCTCTTAATCCGAAGCTGTATTCGAGCATGGCGCCCACCGAGCCGATGGCGCCGAGGGGGTTGGCCTTGTCCTGGCCGGCGATATCGGGGGCCGAGCCGTGCACCGGCTCATAGAGGCCCACCCAAGCGCCCGACAGGCGGCGGTCGCCGATCGAGGCCGAGGGCAACATGCCGATCGAGCCGGCCAGCACCGCGCCTTCATCGCTGAGGATGTCGCCGAACATGTTTTCGGTCAGAATCACGTCGAAGCGCCGCGGGTTAAGGATGAGCTGCATGGCGCAGTTATCCACCAGCAGGTGGTCAAGCGCGACATCGGGGAATTCGCGGGCGACTTCGATGACCACGCGGCGCCACAGTTGCGAGTTTTCGAGCACGTTCGATTTATCGACCGAGGTGACTTTTTTGCGGCGCCCCCGCGCCAGGTGGAAGGCCATGCGGGAAACGCGCTCGATTTCCGAACGCGTGTAGGTCATGGTATTGACGGCCCGCGTTTCCGCGCCGTTTTCGTAGATGCCGCGCGGCGTGCCGTAATAGATCCCGCCCGTCAGTTCGCGGACGATGATCATGTCGGCGCCTTCCACCAGGTGGTTTTTCAGGGGAGACGAATCCAGTTGCGAGCGCCAGGCGCGCACGGGACGCAGGTTGGCGTAAACCCCGAGGGCCTGGCGAATGCCCAGAAGGCCCTTTTCGGGGCGCTTGTCGGGCGGAGCGTTATCGAATTCCGGCAGGCCCACCGCGCCCATCAAGGTGGCGTCGGTCTGGGCGGCCAGCCGCAGGGTCTCCTCGGGCAGCGGAGTGCCGGTTTTGTGAATGGCGATGCCGCCGAGCAGGCCTTCGCTGAGCGAAAGCGTGTGATTCCACTTGCTGGCGACGTGCTCGAGGACGCGCACGGCTTCGCGGGTGACTTCGACGCCGATACCATCGCCGGGGAGGACCAGGACGCTGAGGTGCATCAGTCCGCCGCCACTCGCATGGCCTTGCGATCTTCCTGGATGAGAGCGACGATTTCCTCATCCATGAGCCCCTTCTTGCGGTGGTCGGCCACGGCGGTGAACCGGTGGTAGAGGGCGTCGAGCTCGTCGCGGGACAGCTCGTAACCCAGATCGCGGGCGCGCTGGCCCAGGGCGTGACGGCCGCTGTGCTTGCCGAGCACCAGCTTGCCCTCGGGCACGCCGACCGAATGCGGGTCGATGATTTCGTAGGTCGACTTTTCCTTCAGGTAGCCGTCCTGGTGAATGCCGGCTTCATGGGCAAAGGCATTGCGGCCGACGATGGCTTTATTGGGCTGGGGGCCGAAAGTGATGAGGGAAGAGAGCAGCTCGCTGGAGGAAAACAGGTGCTCCGTGTGGATGCCGGTGTGGTAGGGGTAAGCATCCGAGCGGGTCTTGAGGATCATGACGATCTCTTCGAGTGAGCAGTTGCCGGCGCGTTCGCCGATGCCGTTGATGGTGCACTCGATCTGGCGGGCGCCGGCTTCCACGGCGGCCAGCGAGTTAGCCACGGCCAGTCCCAGATCGTCGTGGCAGTGGACGCTGACCACCGCGCAATCGCCCAGCGCGCGGGCGATGCGGCCGATCAGCACGCCGTATTCTTTGGGCGTGGAGTAGCCCACGGTATCGGGGATGTTGACCGTGCGGGCGCCGGCGGCGACCACGGCGCGGGAGATCTGCTCCAGAAAGTCGGGCTCGGTGCGGGCGCCGTCTTCGGCGGAGAACTCGACATCGTCCACGTGGCGGCGGGCCAGTTCCACGGCGGCCACAGCATCGTCGAGCACCTGCTGGCGGGTCTTCTTGAGCTTGTACTTCAGGTGGATGTCGCTGGTGGCGATGAAGGTGTGGATGCGCGGGCGGCGGGCATGAGCCAGAGATTTGGCGGCGCGCTCAATATCCAGCGTGCAGCAGCGGCCCAGGGCGGCCACCTGGGCCCACGGAAACTCGCGGCTGACGGCATCCACGGCGGCGAAATCGCCTTCCGAAGCGATGGGGAAGCCGGCTTCCAGGATGTCCACGCCCAGCTCCACCAGCTTACGGGCCATGCGCAGTTTTTCCGGAACGGTCATGCTGCAGCCGGGAGATTGTTCGCCGTCGCGCAGCGTGGTGTCGAAGATGTATACGCGGTCGCTCATTGCATCACCTTGGTCATTATGCGGTGCGGCGCACGATTTGGCAAATTTATAATTTTGTAGGTGCATATTAGCGCGTGTTATGATGGCGGGGCTGTGGAACTTTACGCGTTACAGGTTTTCCTCACCGTGGCCAACGAAAAAAGCTTTTCGCGGGCCGCCGAGAAGCTGTTGCGGACGCAGCCGGCGGTTTCGCTGGCGGTACAGCGGCTGGAGCAGGAGCTGGGCGAAAAGCTGATCGACCGGTCGGCGAAGGACCTGTTCCTCACGGATGCGGGACGCACGGTGCTGGAGTATGCGCGCCGGTTTCAGAGCCTGCAACTGGAGCTGGACAACTCGCTGGCCGAGCTGCGGGACAATTCGGCGGGGCGGCTGATCATCGGGGCCAACGAATCCACCTCGCTGTATCTGTTGCGGCACATCGAGAGGTACCGGGCGCTCTACCCGCGGGTGAAGGTGCAGGTGCGGCGGAGCCTTTCGAGCAAGCTGCCGGGCGAGCTTCTGGACGGGAATCTGGAGCTGGGGGTGATCAGCTACGATCCCACTGACGAACGGCTGCGGTCGAAGGTGATTTATACCGATGCGCTGGCCTTCGTGGTTTCGCCGAAGCACCGGCTGGCGCACCGCAAGGCGGTTTCGATCGAAGAGCTGGCGGCCGAGAATTTCATCGCCCACAACGTGGTGTCGCCGTACCGGGACGTGGTGATCAAGCAGTTCCAGGCGTACAAGGTGCGGCTGACGATGGACGTGGAGATGCCGACCATCGAGACGATTCGCAAGCTGGTGCAGAGCAACCAGGGCGTAGCCTTTCTGCCGCGGATGTGCGTGGAACAGGAGATTGAGCAGAAGGTGCTGTGCGAGGTGCGGGTGAAGGAGATGCACGTAGAGCGGAAGATCCGGCTGATTTATCCCACGCGGCGGGCGCTGAGCCACGCGGCGCGGGCGTTTCTGGAGGTGGTCGGGTAGGACGCGTAACGGAAACGCAACGGGAGGCTGGTCCGTCAGTTGGCAATGGGGAGATTGGAGCGATGAAGCCGCTGCAGATTGCGCTTCTGGTGGTGGCGGGGGCGTTGTGCGGGGCCGTGGTAATGAAGGTGGCCGACCGGCCCAAGCCGGCGGAGCCGCTGGTGACCGCGGAGGTGCCCCCGGAACCCGCTCCAGCAACGCCCAAGCAGGCCGAGCCAGCGGCAGCCGAGCCCGCTGCTTCTCAGACGGCGCCGGCGGAAGAACCGGCTGCCGCACCGAACGCTCCGGCTACTCCAACCGCCACCGCCGCGGGTGCGGCGGTTTCCGGTGCGACTACGGCCGGCGGACATGAGGGGCCGGTTCCGTCTCGGCATGTGGCTGTGAAGCCGCGGGTGCGCCGGCCCGTTCAACATGAGCCAGTGAAGCTGGCCCGGGTTCGACCGTCGTATGTAGCGCCGTATGTACCGCCGCGGCCGGCGGCCAGCGCGCTGCCGGTTTCGGCTGCGGCGAATCCGCCGGCAGCCATGGCGTCGGCAGCCACCCCGGGTGCGGCGCAGGCCGAGCCGCCCGCATCCACCCTTCCACCCGCGCGCCGCGACCCGGAGAACGTGACTCCGCCAAGCCCGGCGGCAATCCCAGGGGGTGCTCCGGAAGGCGCTCCCGTGGGCACCCCGCAAGCGCCGCCTCCGCCCGAACCGAACAGGGTTACGCTGATCGCCGGTTTGTTGATCCCGGTGCGCCTTGTTGACGGTCTTTCTTCGGAGCGGAATCAGCCCGGCGACACGTTCCACGCCACCCTCGTCAGGGAGTTAGCGGCGGACGGATTCGTGATCGCCGAGCGGGGCGCGCGGGTGGAAGGGCGGGTAGTGGCCGTCGACCGCGGCGGGAAGGTGAGCGGAGTGGCGTCGCTGGCGCTGGCGCTGACAACGGTACACACATCGGATGGGCAGGCGGTGGCCATTCAGACCGACCCGTTCAACCGGCACGCCGAGCAGACGCACCTGCAGGACGCCGAGAAGATCGGCGGCGCGGCGGCTTTCGGGGCCATCATCGGCGCGCTGGCCGGCGGTGGAAAAGGCGCCGCGGCGGGGGCCGGAGTGGGCGGCGGCGCAGGCACCGGCGCGGTGCTCTTGACGCGCGGCGCGGCGGCCACCCTGCCTTCGGAGACGCGGATCACCTTCCGGTTGCGGTCGCCGGTGACGATTACCGAGAGGCAGTGACAGGGCCGCGCTCGCCTGGGCGGACCGCTTGGCCGTTCTTTCAGTTTGTTATGCTCTGAATAGGAAGTCAGGAATCCCGACTTCCTGACTTAGCGTACAAGAAGACCTTTATGAATACCACCGGCAAAATCCAAAACAAAGGCCAGGTGACGATTCCGACCAGTGTGCGACGACGGGCAGGCCTCGCGAAGGGAGACCTGGTGAATTTCGCTTACCAACGGGGCAGAATCGTCATGACGCCCATGCTAGTAGTCGACCGTTCCAAATTCCCGACCGCCGATGACGAGTACACTCCCGAACAACGCCGCGTTGTTGACGCCCTAGTCGCGCAAGGCCGAAAGGGCCCGTATTACGGCCCATTCAAGAACGGCGCCGAGGTCGAAGCTTTCCTCAAGCAGTGGAAAACCAGAGGCAAGGCTGTGAAACTAAAAAAGGCCCGATGAACGTGCGGCTGTCGCAGCCTGCCATTGAGCAGTTGGCGGCAGCGCCAGTGGCTGTACAAAAGACATTTATCAAGCAAATCAGTTTTCTGGCAAGAAACCTCGGGCACCCTTCCCTGCACGCCAAGAAGTACGAGGAGACCAAGGGCCTCTGGCAGGCTCGGGTCAATCATAGATTGGCGATTCTATTTCACCATCGATGGGGGTACATACAACATCGCTTCGATTATCCCCCACCCCAAATGAATTCGCCGCTACTCCAACGAGGTTAGTAACTCGGCTTGTAATGAGCTACGGGCCGCGCCTGAAGCGGGCGGCTATGCGGGACCGGGACCTCGCTCTGGAAATCGCCGGGGACGGTGCTGCCGTAGATCGGGAACAGTGGCAAGCACTCGATATACAAGAAGGACCGGTCACACGGCTACCCGAAAAGTGGCGAAATCTACCTCGTGGCGCTCGACCCGGCGGTAGGGCACGGGATTCGCAAGACCCGGCATGCCCCGATCATTCAGACCTCACCCAAGTTCTTGATGCGCCGGCGCTGGTCGATAGCCCGGATCTGGGTTGAATACCGCCACTGACGGAACCGCCAGGCCGATAGACGGACCGGCCGGCGGCAGCAGTACCTGGAGCGCCAATACCGCAGTAATGATCGAGGTCGAACAGGCCATCCAAACCGCATTCCGATTAGTTAGCAGCATCAGAGCCCAGTCCGACCGGTTGCCGCGAGGCATAGGGGAGTCGGCCCCCGCTCGCCAGCGCACCTTGATCCGATCCTGGCCTTTGCAGTCTCTTACGAGTTTTGCAAGCCTTTGGGCGCCAGCGGCAAGGAGCGGATGCGCTGGCCAGTGGCGTCGAAAATGGCGTTGCCGATGGCTGGGGCGATGCCGACGATGGGCGTTTCGCCGGCTCCGGCGGACGGGATATCCTGGCGGTCGAGCAGGACGCAGTCGATCTTGGGCACGTCCGCGAAGCGCGGCACGCGATACTGCGAGAGGCGCGGGTTCAGGATGCGATTGCCGCCGAACTGGATCTGCTCAAACAGCGCGCCGCCAATCCCCATAGCCAGCGCGCCTTCCACCTGGTTGGAAAGGTGCTCGGGATTGACGATGGCCCCGCATTCAAACGAAGTCGTGGCGCGGAGCACCTTCACCACACCGTTGGTGACGCTCACCTCGGCGCAGGTAGCGATGTAGCCGCCCTTTTCGAAGCCGGCGCCGATGCCGAAGCCGTGGCCGGCGGTTTTGTGGCGCTCCTGCCAGCCGAATTTTCCGGCCGCCGCCTGGATGACCGCGCGCAGGCGCTCGTTCTGGGCGTTTTTCAGGCGGAATTCCAGGGGGTCCATTTTCAGCGAATGGGCCAGTTCGTCCATGTAACATTCGCGGGCGAAGTGGTTGGCGGTGGCTGCCAGGCCGCGGTAGGAGCTTTGCCGCAGAGGCGTCTTGCAAGGGTGATATTGCTCGCGTTTGCCGGCGATGGCGTAAGGGGAATTCAAGCCGCTGGGCCCCGAATTGTAGTTGTGGAACTCCCATTCGGCGATGGTGCCATCGGGGTTGACTTTGGCGGCCACGTCGATTACGCCGCCCGGCCGGAAATAGGCCCAGGTCATCTCTTCTTCGCGGGTCCAGTTGCGCTTTACCGGCTGGCCCACGGCCTTGGCCAAGCGGGCGGCCTCCAGGGCGGCATCGCCGGTGTGCTTGCCACCGTAGCCCGAACCGGTGTCCGGCATGATCACGTGCACCTGGTCTTCGGAAATCTGGAAGTGGGTGGAAAGCTCGCTGCGCACGCCGAAGGGCCGCTGCGTTCCGGTCCACACGGTGAGCTTGCCGTCGGCCCATTCGGCCACCGCCGCGCGGGGTTCCAGCGGCACGTGAGCGATGTAAGCGATGGTGTAGGTGACCGGCGAAAGCTCGCTGGCGGCCGGCGCTTCACGCGCGGTGCGGCGGAAATAAGCGTAGACGTCTTTGCTATCGGTTTCGGCGGTCAACTGCTTCCACTCGGCCTTGAGCACGGCCACGGCTGTTTCGGCGGTGAGCGGGTCGGGCGCGGTGACGCCGGCGAAGTTCTCCTCGCGGACCACCTTCACACCGGGCAATTTTTCGGCTGCGGAGGCGTCCAGCGAAACCAGCGTTGCGCCGTAGGAAGGCGGGTACAGCATTTTGCCATATTGCATGCCGGGCCGGTGAATATCGTAGGCATACTTATGGGCGCCGGTGACGATCTCGCGGGCGTTGACTTTGGGCACGGACTTCCCGGAGATTTTCCAATCCTTGGCCGGAGTGAGGGCGGCGCTGGTGGGGATGGTGCGAGTGAGTTGCTGGCCTTGAGTGAGTTCGCCGAATCCGGCCGAGTGGCTGCCAGTGGTGACCCGACCGTTGGCGATGGTGAGGGCGCTGCGATCGACCATCCACTTCTGGGAGGCGAGATCGAGCAGCATTTCGCGGGCGGTGGCGGCGGCCTTGCGAATCTGCGGATTCATCCGCGGGGTAGTCATGCTGCCGAAGGTGCCCATATCGAAGGGAGTGAGCGCGGTGTCGCCCATCACCATGCGGATGGATTCGACCGGGGCGCGCAGTTCCTCGGCGGCTGCCTGGGTGAGGGCGGTGCGGGCGTTCTGGCCCACTTCCACCTTGCCGGTGTAGACGGTGACCAGGCCGGTTTCGCCGATGTGCAGCCAGGCGCTGAGGGCCGTGGGGGCGGGCTCGTTGAAGCCGCGGCGGGCGCCGCCACCGGCTTCCTGGGCGTCGGAATCGTCCACCAGGAGGACCATGATGCCGCCCCCCAAAACCGCAAAAAAGTCGCGCCGCCTCATGCGCGGCCTCCTTTCCCGGCCGCGGCGTGAATCGCGGCGAGCACCCTCGGATAGGTGCCGCAGCGGCAAATGTGGCCGTTCATGCCGCTGATGATTTCGGCGTCGCTCGGATGGGGCGTCCGGCGCAGCAGGCCCACGGCGCCCAGAATCATGCCGGGGGTGCACCAGCCGCACTGCATGGCGTCGGCTTCGATGAAGGCTTCCTGCACGGGGTGTAGTTGGCCCTCGGGCGCCAGCCCTTCGATGGTGACGATTTTCTTCCCGGCGAGGCTGCCCACCTTAGTGAGGCAGGAGCGCGTGGGAACGCCATCGATCAACACGGTGCAGGCGGCGCATTGGCCTTCGCCGCAGCCGAATTTGGCGCCGGTGAGGTCCAGGTCGTCGCGAAGGACGCTGAGAAGAGTGCGCTCGGGGTCTGCATCGAGACGCCGCCGGGTGCCATTGACGTCGAGTTCGTTGACTCGTTGGGTAACTCTGGCCATACTTTACATATTGTGACAGGAACGGGGTGGGCGGGGGAACCACACATCGGGCGCGCGAGCGGTTAAAATTGAAGGACAGGCGGGAACAGGAAAGAGAACCAATGACGACCAAGACGATTCGCTCGCGATTCGAACACGAAGTAGGCGACGCAGTGGAAGGCTGCCGGATTCTGGAAAAGCGCGTGGTGATTCCGCCGGATCCTGTGGAACGCCGCCGGGGAGTCTACGACTACCTGGTGGAAGTGGCGCCTGCGCCGGCTAAGGAGACGACTGCCAAGGCACCGCCCCGGCGCGCAGCGGCCACGGCGTCGCGGGAAGAGTCTTTTACGCGCGCCGCGCCGGACGAGATGGGCGGAGGATTGATCCGCCGGATCCCGTCGCGGTAAACGCGAGGCGGGCCGGGCGCGGCGGTGGCCGGATGGAACCGCGGCGAACCGGGCGAGCGGGGTTTCCGGCACGCCGCGCGGCTGCCGGCAGGCGACAACGGCTCGAACGGACCGCGCGGCTCAGGTGCGGTCGATGATGCGGCCATCGCGCATGTGGACGACATTGTGGCCGTAGGCGGCGGCTTCGGGATTGTGGGTGATCATCAGCACCGTCTGGCCAAGGCGCCGGTTGAGGTCGCGGAGGAGTTCGAGGACGGCTTGCGAATTCTCGGTGTCCAGGTTGCCGGTGGGTTCATCCGCCAATAGGATGGCGGGGTGATTGACAACCGCGCGGGCGATGGCCACGCGCTGCTGTTCGCCGCCGGAAAGCGCGTTGGGCTTGTGATCGAGGCGGCCGGCGATTCCCAGCATGCGCAGAACTTCCTCGAAACCGGAGTCCAGCGGGCCCCTTTTACCGGCGATGAAGCGCGCCACGGCGATGTTATCGCGGGCGGTAAGGTTGGGCAGCAGGTTGAATTTCTGAAACACGAAGCCCACCATACCGCGGCGGAGGGTGGTACGGCCGGCGTCGGTAAGGGCGGAAAGGTCATGGCCGGCCACCCACACCTGCCCGGAAGTGGGCGGGGTCAGCCCGCCGATGATGTGAAAGAGGGTCGATTTGCCGGAACCGGAGGGTCCCACGATCGACAGAAACTCGCCTTTCTGGACGGTCAGGTCGACGCCACGCAGCGCGGGCACCGCGACCTCGCCCACCATATAGGTCTTGTGGAGGTCGTGGGTTTCGATGATGCCGCCCTCATTCATAGGCCAGCGCCTCGATGGGATCGGCTGCTGCTGCGCGAAGCCCCGGATACATGGCTCCCAGGATGGCGCCAATCATGGTAACGCCACCCGCAATCGGCCACCACCCCGGCACGATTTTCATTTGGATGGAAGCCGGCACCAGGGCGTTGATCAGATAGTAAGAACCGAAGCTGAGGATGATTCCGACCGCGGCTCCGCCCACCCCCAGTCCAAAGGCTTCCAACAGGATGATGCGCAACACGAAACTCTTAGATGCACCGAGGGATTTCAAAATACCGATTTCGCGCGTGCGCTGCAATACCGCCATGTACATCGAGAGGCACACCACGAAGAAGCCGATCACCACGCCGATGCCCTCCACCACGTAGATAAAGGGACTCAGGCCCGGCATGTTGTTTACGGTCCACGCCGAGGCCATTTCCTCGGTTGAATAAATCGGCCAATCCTTCAGTTTCGGGTCCGACTCCAATTCCCGCTTGACCACGTCGGTGTTGGCCGGATTGTCCAGTTTCAAGTAAATCGTGTTGACGTCTCCGGTGGCCGACAAGAGGTCCTGGAGCACGCTCAAATTCACCACCATGTGGGCCATCTGGCCGTTTTCGATAATGCCCGAAACGTGCCACCAGTGATTGAGGACCTTGATGCGGCTGCCCACGCCCGCTTTCTTCTCGCGGGCATAGTATTCGTCGACCAGGATGTCATCGGGGTTCCACGGAGGGCCGCCGGCCATGTAATGGAATCCGCCCGTCATGGCGTTGTACGCCTGCATATCCACACCCGTGATCATCATGGTGACGGCTTCGACGGGTTGCATCAGCACGCCCACCGCGGATTTCACGTGGGGCTTCTTGGCGAAGTAGTTGACGAAGTCCTCGGGGATGCCATTGCGCATACTGACGAGGGTGGAATTCTTGGGCCGGACGATGATGTCCGCACGGATGCCGCGGGTCCGGTCGGCGGCGTCCTGCAGCATGCCCTGGCTCATTCCGACCAGGGTGAGGATCAGGGTGACGGGCACGCCGATGAGCAGAGCGCTGAGCAGGCTCCGCATGGGCTGATGCTTCATGCTTTCGAATACCAGACGGGCGGTCACCGGGGGCGCCCCTGGGTGGATGGCGCCGGCGGAGTGCCCTTCTTGGGAGGCGTCACGGGCGGCTGGCCCACAATCTGGAGGGTGGTTCCTTCGGGTTGTTCTAGCACAAATTTATCATCCGATACGCCCTTGTTGATGTCCATCTTGACGATGTCGATCACCACGCCGTACTCGTCGCGGGGGCGGTTAATTTCGATGTGTTTGGGGAACGGCACGTTGTCGTAGGATTTCCACTGGCTGTAGCGGTCGTCGGAGAGGATGTTGCCGGCGGAGTCGAAGATCAACTGCCGCGCCAGTTGCAGGGTAACGCGGTTAAACCAGATGGTCCGCAGCAGGTGCAATTGGGCGTCGGGGGTCTCGTGAATCTCGCTCAGGATGTAATAGGCGTCGTCCTCATCGGTAAAGTTTTCGAGCAGGAGCTTGTTCCGGACAGTATCGACGGGGCGGACCAGCAGGGCGTCGAGGATATGCTCGGGGCGCAGGTTTTCGAGCTTGTTCTTGGAAGGCGCCACGATTTCATTGCGGCCGGTGATAAAGCGGTTCTTGCCAGGAAGGTAGAGCCGGAAATCGGTGCCGTCGGAGACCATGTCGAAAGCCTTGCTGCGAATCACCGGGTACAGGCCGATGACTCGAATGAAAGCCGGTTTCCGGAACAGGATGAAGGCGCGCACGTCTTTGAATTCGGTGATCTGGCTTTTTTCCGCGCTGCCCAGGGCGGGCACCATGTCGACGGTGGCATTGAAATCGTGCACTGCGTTATACTGACGCGACACGGCGGCGACCAGCGTGGCGGCATCGGCGACCAGCAGGTTGGGAGTGGGAGTTCCACCCCTTCCGGAGATCGCGCGACGGCGCTCGAGGCAGGACGAAAGGCCCGTGGACATCAGGCAGAACAGGATTATGGCAACAAGAACATGCCTGGACGTCATCGATTCATTGTAGGGCAGTAGCGGAGGCGGGCTGCCAGTGGTCCAGCCGGGGCATTGTGGTATAGTAAAAAGCACGTACGATTGGGCCTGTGGCGCAGTTGGGAGCGCGCTTCCATGGCATGGAAGAGGTCGTGAGTTCGAATCTCACCAGGTCCACCAAATATCACATTTTCTTTTCAATAACTTGCGGATTGTCTGACTTCGTGTACCAAATTTGTACCAAGAGATTCGAGATTCGCGCCTGTCGGCCAGCGCTCCACTTGGCATAGTGTTTTCTGATGATGGCCTCTGTGTCGCCGAGGATATCGGCAGCCTCTTCGAAGGTCCCACCCATCTCTAAAATCTCTGTAGCAAGCGTGTGGCGGAATCGATGGGAGCACGCGCCCTCGACACCAGACGCGACGTACACGGCATCGAGGGTCCGCCTGGCGTCGCGGATTATGGCTCGCGTGCCACCATTGCCACTCCAGAAAAAGTAGGGACAGTTGGCAGGGTCCGCGGCGCCCCGCGGCGCCGGCAGGACGTCAAGGGCGGCCTGTAGATCGGCATGTACCGGAAGACGGACCGGCTTGCCATTCTTTGTGGTGCGGACGAAGATTTCACCGCGGCGGATGCGGCTCTTTTCGAGAGTGGCCACGTCGGAAATTCGCAGGGCGGTGTACCGCAGCAACAGCACCATGGCGCGCGCTCGCAGCCGCTCATACGCTCCGCGGCCGATTCCGTTGCACGCTGCGATGATCCTGGCCACCTCATTCGGAGTGTACGGCTCCCGGTCCGCCGGCTGGACGTTCTTCGGCATGGAGACCTTTTCAGCCCAGCTCCGGAAAATCCATTCGTTATCGAGACAGAAGCGGAAAAAGTGCCGGACCGTTCCCAGTTCCTTCGTCCATGTGCTCGCCTTCACCTCGCGCGTAACCCGGTAACCATTCAGGGCCTCAAGGTCCACCTGGTCAACCGTCTTCAGACCGCGGCGGGTAAAGAACTCCTGGAGGTTCCCGAGCGTGGCTCTCCGGCTGATGCGCGTGCCCTGCGAAGCATCCTGGTGGGCCTGGTGGTATGCCTCAATCGCTCGCGGAATCTCGCGCGTGTGGCGAGCACACCGGCCGCGCTCCACCAGCTCGCTACAACCGGGCTGCGCGCACGCCCGCAGCCCGTAGGAGGGATCTTCGATCTTTCCCAGCTTCTTGGTGGCGCGCGCCCAGTCGCGCGTGTCCAGTGACCTGCGGAGGCGCTTTCCGTCGATGTCACCATCGCACCAGATCGGGCAAGCGCACTTCAGATAGGCCGCGCCCTCGCCGCGGTGCGCGCAAGATTGGGTGTGGCGGCGGTATAAGGTTAGGCTCATGCGTCAGCCCCCTGGTCTCGCCTGGTCCGTCTCTTCCTCCTGGCAGCCTTCCCACCGGAGCTAGGGGGTATTGAGAACAATTCACCGCGGCGCTGCTCCTCAGCTAATTCGCGCTGGATTTTACCGTAGTGATGGATGCTACCAGCTTCGTAGTCAAGATGAACAGCCATATTAACGCTTTGGTGATTTAAACCCTCAGCGGAGTCGCGTTGCAGGATCTCAATGGCAAGGCCCAAAAAACGAATCTTAGCAGCCATCAAATCGCCCCCGAGAGAGGAATCCGATTTAGACATCGCAGTCCTCCCCCCAGGTTTCCTGGGCCTTCGACTCAAGCGGTGTGATAACCGCGCGGGAAAACGTCGGATCGGGAGGCAGCCCGATCTCCTTGCGTTCCTCCTGATAGTCCTCCACATATTGCAGCACGCGCCGCTTGGATCGACCCATCTCAAGCACTTTCAGGCGGCGGGCTACCCGTGGGTCATCAGAAATAGCCGTATGCTGCATTAACTCGCGGTACCACTCTTCATCCGCCTTATCTGGAATATCCGCGACCTCCCAAGAGTATTGGCCATCCCGTGCTTTCCTCATCGTCCAAGTCGGGTTCCTGGCTTTAAAGAAACGAAAAAGCAACCGGTTCAAAACGGAGTAGTCTTCCGATTTCCAGGACGATTCCTCTTTATAGACCGGGAGCTGCCGCAAGTACCAAACAAAAATTTCCACAAGCTTCCGTTGTTCAGTACTGAGCGGAGGCATGTTCCCATTAACGATAGAGATGGATTGTGCTTTGCGTTGGATAATAGGCATAGACCATTGCCGTCTCCTTTTACGGCTCTGGTTTAGGCCTGGCGTGAAGTTTGCAGCTTCGCGCCAGGCCGTTTCCGCCTCAAAGCATACCACCAACCTGTCTGGTTTGCACGCGCGCGCAAACCAACAGAGCGGCCCTTCTCAGAGCTTGAGCGCCCGATCCAGACC
>DATJRE010000363.1:0-5463 GCA_035505095.1 Bryobacteraceae bacterium
TGGCAAGGCCTGCGAGAGGCCGGTGACGCCGGCAACATGACGCCCATCCTACGGGGCCTCGGCATGTCGGATACGGAAGTGGAATTGGCGGTTACCGAAGCCATGACGGCCGTTTGGTGGTCGGAGGCCATGGCTAGTTACGCCGCGGCTCTCTCAAGAGGGCAATCGCTGGAAGCCGCCGGCAAGAATGTCGTCCAGGATTCCAACCGGGGCTATAACGAGCCGTGGCTCGTCCTGGCTGCCTGGAATCTGGCGGGACAGCCCTCGCTGAAAGCCGAGTTTGTTTCGCCGCTTCTGGAAACGGCCCTGGCGGCGCACTGATTTTGGGTTTCCGGCCATCGCCATCGCTTTGTAACGAAGCGCGGCGGTAGATCACTACATAGAGTCAGGGTGGGGCCGGCTGTAACGGGATTCGGCCTCATGTTAATCCGGGGAGAACGGAGGGTACCTTTCGATGGGCGGTACAGTCGTTACCAATTGGTTTGGGGACCTGGTGTCCCACCCGCAGGCCGTGGCCGAGGCGTCTTCCGCCGCTGACGTGGTCAACATCTTGAAGAACCCCGCGCAGTACCCTTCTCCGGTGCGCGCGGTTGGCTCGAACCATTCCACTGCCGCCTGCGCTGTGGTTAACGGAGGAACCATCCTCAAGATGTCCGGCATGAACCGGATTCTGGATATTTCGAATGGCACCGTGACAGCCGAGGCGGGAGCCCTCTACATCGACGTGGCCCAGCAACTCGAAAAGCAGAATCTGCAATTCTACGTCAACACCGAGATCGGCAATCTCTCAGTAGGCAGCGCGGCCTGCTGCGGAACCAAAGACTCCTCCATGCCCGGCGAATACGGTCAGGTCGGCTCCTATGTCAGCCGCATCAAAATGGCGCTTCCTTCCGGCGACTTCCTGGAAGTCACCGACGACCAGCCCGACCTCATGCAGAAGGTCCGGTCCAGTTACGGTACGTTCGGGGTGGTCTGCGAAGCCACCTTCCGCGTGCGCCCCATCCAGCCCATGGCGGTGCGCCACCAGACCTTCAGCCTCGATGATTTCATCCAGAAGCTACCCTCTCTCATAGCCGGCGGCGAATCGCTGATGTTCTATATTTTCCCCTTCGATAACCTGATCACCGTGGAATTCCGCAAGTACGACCCCACCGCTTCGGGCGACCCCAATCGCGCCATCTGGCCGCTGCGGAATTACCTGTGGGCCAGCGCCGGGCCGCTGGTTTGCGCCAATGCCGAAAACGACATTCCGGACAAGACTGTGCGGTACCAGGTGATCGACGGCTTCAACAAATTGTGGCGATGGAAGCTGGAGAACCTGATCCAGAGCAGCAACACCGTAGCCACCGACCAGATGATCCGCTACCCGCCGGTGGGGGGCGCGAGCAAGTACACGTTCAGCCTTTGGGCGTTTCCCGAGGAACTCTATCCGGCTGTCCTGCGCACCACCTTTCAGTTTTGCCAGCAGTACTACAAGCAGAACGGGTATCGCGTCAACATGCTCTTCGTCGGCTACTATGTCGCCAAGGACCAGAACTCGCTGCTGTCTTATTCGTATGACGGCAATGTGATGACCATCGACCCTGTGTCTACCGCCAATCCGGGATGGGACCAGTTCCTGGCAGCGTACAACCAGTTCTCCAGCGGCCAGGGCGGCATTCCACTGTTTAACCAGACCTATGGCATCACGCCGGCACAGGCCCAAAAGGCGTGGGGCGACCGGTTAAAAGCGTTCGCAGCGGCGCGCCAGACCTACGATCCGGAAGGCCGGCTTCTCAACGATTATTTTCGGGACCTGCTCGGCAACTGAAGCGGAGGATTACTATGTTATCCACACCATGGGAACAGCGCAAAAGCGCCTACGACTTCGTGGTAATCGGGTCCGGCTACGGAGGCGCCATCACCGCCGCGCGCCTGGCTACGGCCGATCTCAACCCCAAGCCCTCCCTCTGCATCTTAGAGCGCGGCAAGGAATGGCAGCCCGGCGAATATCCGGAAGCGCCGCTCGAGGTGGCGGCGCAATTGCGCAGCGACCTGAATCCGCTGGGCCTGTATGAGCTGCTCAATCATCCCGATATTTCCGTGATCAAAGGCTCCGGCCTGGGCGGCACCTCGCTGATCAATGCCAACGTGGCGATCGTCCCCGACGAGGAGGTCTTCGCACAGTTCAACTGGCCCTCGGCCATCCAGTACCAGGCGCTGATGCCGTATTACCAGCGTGCCGCCGCCGTCCTGGCTGCCAATCCGCATCCCGACGCCCTCTCGCTGGCCAAGGTCCAGGCCCTCAACCGGCGGGCGGTGGAGATCGGAACCACCGCGCAGGCGCTCAACATCGTCGTCAATTTCACCATCGACGGCGCGAACCCCTACGGCGTGCAGCAAAAGCCCTGCGTCAACTGCGGCAACTGCGTCACCGGCTGCAACGTGGGAGCGAAAAATACCCTCTACATGAACTATCTCCCCATGGCGCAGCGGGCCGGAGCGACCATTCTCACGCAAGCCAAAGTGGAGTGGCTGGAAAAGGGGGCTTCGGGCGGCTGGATCATTCACGGCAGCTACGTCAAGACCGGTGGCGGCAGCCAGAACTTCACCTTGAATGCCGGCGAGGTGGTCCTTTCGGCCGGGTCTCTCAACTCCACTGAGATTCTGCTGCGTTCCGAAATGCACGGCCTTTCCGTCGCGCCCGCGTTGGGAACCAAGTTCAGCAGCAACGGCGATTTCTTCGGCTTAGCCTATAACGGCGGATACGAGACCGACGTCCTGGGCTACAACGCCGCGCAAAAGCCAGCGGTGGGCGATTCGCCGTCGCCGGGGCCGAACATCGTCGGCCTGGTCCGCTATGACGGCACGCTGCCCGAAGCCAAACGCATCGCGGTTGAGGACTTCTCTTTCCCGATTGCCTCGGTTGCCGCCGCCAAGGCGGTCTTCGGCGTGATCCAGGGCCAGGATACGGTCACTGGAAACGAGGCCGATCAACGGGCGCGCCTGCTTCGCGACCTGGACCTCACCGATCGCCTGCACGACCCCAACGGCGCCCTGAACCACACCATGCTCTACCTGGTGATGGGCCAGGACAACGCGCGCGGCCTCATCCTGTTCGAGAAGCCGCTCACCGAGCCCGATGGACGCATTCAGATTTCGTGGGACCAGGCCGGCCAGCAGCAGATCTTCACCCGCATGAACGAGGAGCTGCGGCGCCACGCCCACGCCCTGAGCGCCAGCTTCATTTCAAATCCCACCTGGAGTTTCTTCAAGCTGCGGCATTTGATTACCGCGCATCCTTTGGGGGGATGCCCCATGGGCGAGGATTACCTGCAGGGCGCCGTAGACGTCTTCGGACGAGTGTTCGCCGGCGATGGCAGTGTGCATCCGGGTCTTTATGTCACCGATGGCTCCATCATTCCGAGCGCCCTCGGCGTTAATCCGTTCCTGACGATCTCGGCGCTCACCGAGCGCTTCGTCGAGCGCAAAATCCAGCAACTCCAGGGCGCCGCCTACCCGCAGCCGCCCAAGCCCGTCAGCATGGCGGGCATCAGCGCCCTGGACGCCTCCGGCTACAACGAGGGCCAACTCGAAGCGCTGTTCCGCCGCTGCCCCACCATGGACATCGACACGCTGGTCAACCAGGGCGGCAATCCGGTCATCGACATTCAGAAACAAACCATCCGCAACGACCGCTATTGGAAGGGATTCTTCCCGCAGGGAAACGTGCTGAACGCCATGTCATCGGCACTGTTCACGGGTTTTAAGAAAGAGTTCCAGAAGCAGCCCAACGGACAGTACACCGGCGTCACCAGCGATACCGATGGCCACATCCAGGCGCGCAATAGCCTGGAGCAGGTCAGCATCGAAGTGGGAAAGGCGGACGGCACCCTGGAGCCGGGCAATTACGTTCTTCTCCGCTACCTGGATCCGCCATGGCAGGGCTTTTACGATGTCCTCAAAATCGTCAACGAAGGTCTCCTGATCGGTCGGGTCTATCTGGGCAAGTATCCGAACGGCGCTCGGGTGCTTACTTTTCCGATGACCCGCCTCTACAGCTTCGACCAGATGACGATCGACGATCATGACGCACTCTACGCGGCCAGCGCCGCACCGGATGCTGCCGATCTGAACGGCGTGTGGCGCATGGACGTCATTTCGAATGCGAATCACGCGGGCGGCATCGCCTATCTGCAATTTAGTAACTTGCCGGATGGCCGCTTCGAGGCGCGCTACCAGCTCATGGGCTTATTCGAGGGTCTGGTAACTCCGAGCTTTCTGCAAGACCATTTCCAGTTGAACGACTTCACCCCGTTCCACGACGAGATCCGCAAAGTGTCGGCGGATTTTATGGTCGGTCAGTACATGACCGCGCTGCCGGCGGCCACCGCGCAGATGGTCGCGAACTCGTCGCTGGGCCTGTTCCATACCGAAGCCGGCGGGCAATTCGGATTCTACTACATGCTCACGCGCGTCGCCGGGAAACAATTGCCGACTAACACGCTCTGGCGCCCTTTCCTGGACACGCAATTGCCGGATGGTGTCGGCATGACCTTCAATGAGCAGATGGTCGGGTGGTATTTCCCCGGAGAAGGCACTCCGGCGCCCGGCCTTGCCGGGGACCTGACCATCGCCCAGCGCATCCCGGCAAGCGGGAACCCGCCCGGCGCCGTGACTTGCAGCTTCCAGGCCACCATGACGATTCGCGACGTCAACGAGTTCGTGGATGGCTATGAGCATGAGGCGCAAATCAGCGGCACGATCTCCTTCGGTCAATTCGAAAATCAAGGTCCGGCCACCTTCCCCATCGACCCGTCCACAAGCCAATTCCATTACCTGCGCGTGAACCTTGCCACCGGTGAAGCCCAGATGAACTACCACATCGAATTCCTGGTGGGCGGCGGCAGGCGTTTCACCTTCGAAGGAGTGAAGTACATGGAAAAGGATGTGGGCGATCTTCTCACGGATTACACCACCCTCTATTGCCACGTGTCTGAGCAACAGTCCGGCGGCACAACCGTAGAAACGGGCACCGCTCTGCTGAAATTCCAGACGTTCGAAGACTGGGCCGCCGTGGGAAATCTGGCCGGCTTCCTGGGGTCATTTCAGATCACCGGCACCAGCGATCTGGCGATTCAACTCCAGGCGCGCATGCGGTTTATCGCCTTCACCGCCCAGTTTGTCCAACGCGAATTCGACCCGCTCGCGCCGGCCGCCGGCTGAGGAAATCCAGGCCCTCCACCCGTGGCCTGACCACCACCCACCACCTCCAGCGTTTCATCCCGGTTACCCCAGCCTTGGCCGACCACCGATCTCACCTGTGCAACGCCGGCCTCTTGCAATCCGTATGCCGTATCGGCGGGCCGCCAGCGCGTGCCCCAATTCGTGAAGCACCACGCAGGCAAACAGCGCCAACATGAAGCCCACCCCGGCAGCGACCCCGCTCAGCCTTCTTCCCGCCATCCAATCACTTGCCCCGAA
>DATJRE010000364.1:0-6384 GCA_035505095.1 Bryobacteraceae bacterium
CAGCGGCACAAGGTCACCGCCGAAAAGGCTGTAGTAGAACATCGCGGAGGCACCCGCGCTGGCGACCCGCACCTTGAGGTGGTCCAGTCCGGAGACCGAAAGCATCGACTGGTCGCCACGCAAGATGCGCGCGGCGACTATCCCGCTGGCAATCTTACGAGTTCGCGGCGCGTGAATGAAGTCATGGCGTTTCGATCCGTCGCCAGTGTATCGCATCGCTTACACGAGATCAGGTCCGATGCCTGTTGCTCCGTGCCGACGGAGGTCGTTATACATTGTCCAGGCTCTTCGTATGACGCGTCCGGTTAGATCGATTGCGCGGCGGTGGGCGAGATCGCGGGGCAATCCTTCATTCAGGAGACTTCCGAGGTTGAAGATCTGGATACAGGTCTCTGCCCATCGGTTCAGGAGGTCCGCGGGGATCGGCATGCTTTGTGGATTTGCGATACAGGCGTTGGAGTGCCTTGCGCCGTGGAGATGGAGTTCGCCGCGAAAAGTCCCGGCACTTCGGCGTGCGCCCTCTGCCAGATCAATTACACTCGGGTGCTCGCCGAGGGGCCGCAATTCATTCTGGATTCGCGTTCCGAGATGGTCGATATGCACGCAGCTCATCGCCCACTCTGTGAGGAGGGCCTCGGAAATCCGGATGCGCCCGGGCGGCACCATATGCGAGCAGCATAGCGCGAACCGGGAACCATGGCTGGCCATAAGCCGCCCTCGCTTTGCCCTTGGCAGTGTAAACTGAAAACGGGACCTCGCACGCCTCGCCTGGCATGGATCTCACCACTCCCCTCAGCTCTATCAAAGGAATCGGCCCTTCGCGGGCGGCCATGCTCGAAGCCAAGGGGCTCGGGACGGTCGAAGACCTGCTGGGGTACGTTCCGTTCCGCTACGAAGACCGCAGCAACATGAAGGCCATCGGGCGGCTTGCGCCGGGCGAGATGGCCACGGTGATTGCAGAGGTGCGCTCGGCCAAACTCTCGGGCCTCAAGCGCCGTGACCTGGGGCTGTTCGAAGCCCGCTTCACGGACGCATCCCGCGCCATCCTCACGGGCAAATGGTTTCACGGCGGTTACCTGGCCAACGTGCTCACCGAGGGGATCAAAGTGGCGCTCTACGGCAAAGTGGAATTCGACACCTACGCCGGCGAACTGACCATGCTGCACCCGGAGTACGAAATCCTCTCGGGCGATGACGATGGCGATGCGCCGGCCTCGCTGCATACCGGGCGCGTGGTGCCGATCTACGAAGCCGCCGGCAAGGTGACCACACGGATGCTGCGCGTGCTCACGCACCGCCTGCTGCAGGAACTGCCGCCCGAAGAGGACCAGCTTCCGCCGCAGCTCATCGCGCGGCTGAAACTGCCGGACCGCGCGACCGCCATCCGCCACACGCATTTTCCGCCGCCCGACAGCGACCTGCGCCTGCTCAACGCTTTCCGCTCGCCGGCGCAGTTCCGCCTGATTTTCGAGGAGTTTTTCTGGCTGGAGTGCGGGGTGGCGCTCAAGCGCGCCAAAGCCCGCACCCTGCCGGGCATCGGGTTCGAGCTGAGCGGCCGCGTCCGCGAGCAGATCAAGGCCATGCTGCCATTCAAGCCCACCGAGGCGCAGAAGCGCGTGCTCAAACAGATCGCCGACGACATGAAGGAGCCGCGCCCCATGAGCCGGCTGTTGCAGGGCGACGTGGGCAGCGGCAAGACGATTGTGGCCGCGGAGGCCGCCGTGATCGCCGTGGAGAACGGCTACCAGGTGGCGGTGCTCGCCCCGACCGAAATTCTGGCCGCCCAGCATGCCATCTACTTCAAGCAGATCCTTTCGAAGATCGGCTATGTGACGCTGCTGCTGACCGGCTCATTCACCGCGCGGGAGAAATCGCAGTTGAAGAAACTGGTGGCGGAGGGGCTGGTGCAGGTGGTGGTGGGGACCCACGCGCTGCTCGAAAAGGACGTGGAATTCAAACGGCTGGGGCTGGCCATCATCGACGAGCAGCATCGCTTCGGCGTGCTGCAGCGGCTCGGCCTGGTGCAGAAGGGCGTGCATCCGGACGTGCTGGTGATGACCGCCACGCCCATCCCGCGCACCCTGGCGATGACGCTCTACGGCGACCTGGACGTCTCCGTGATCGACCAGCTTCCGCCCGGCCGCAAGCCCATCCTCACCAAGCATTACACCGCCGACCGCATCGAGCAGGCCTACAGTTTCCTGAAGACGCAGATCGACCTGGGGCGGCAGGCGTACGTGGTCTACCCGGTGATTGAAGAATCCGAAACGCAGGCCATGAAAGCCGCGCAGCAAATGCACGAACACCTCTCGCGCGAAGTGTTTCCGGAGATCCCCATCGGGCTGATGCACGGGAGGCTGGGAGCCAACGAGAAGGAAGCCGTGATGCAGCGCTTCAAGGAAGGCGCGCTGAAGATTCTGGTGTCGACCACGGTGATCGAGGTTGGGGTGGACGTGCCCAATGCGACGGTGATGCTGATTGAACAGGCCGAGCGCTTCGGGCTGGCGCAACTGCACCAGCTTCGCGGGCGGGTGGGCCGCGGCGGCGACCAGAGTTACTGCCTGCTGGTGACGGAGAAGATGAACGACAGCGCGCGCGAGCGCATCCGCACGCTGGTGGAATCGACCGACGGCTTCCACATTTCGGAGATGGATTTGAGACTGCGCGGCCCGGGCGAGTTCTTCGGCACGAAGCAATCGGGAGTTCCCTCGCTGCGGGTGGCCAACATTCTGCGCGATCCCGACATTCTGGAGGTGGCTCGCCGCGAGGCTGTGGATTTTATTGCGCGGCCGCCTTCGGAAGAGGTGCTGCGGCGCGCGGTGGTGTATATCCGCGACCATTGGAACCGGCGGTACGGACTGGTGACGGTGGGCTGATGCGCATTATTGCGGGTGAGTTCCGATCGCGGCGCTTGAAGAGCCTGCCGGGAGCGGCCACGCGGCCCACGCCCGACCGGCTGCGCGAAACGCTGTTCGACATCCTAACGCCGCGGATTGCCGGCGTCACGTTTTTGGATGGCTACGCCGGGACCGGTGCGGTGGGGATTGAAGCGCTGAGCCGCGGGGCCGCGCATGCGTTTTTTCTGGAGCGCAACCGGGCGGCCATCGAGGCGATCCGCGAAAATCTGGCCTCGCTGGAGTTAGAGCGGCGGTCGACGGTGGTGCCCGGTCCGGTGTTGCTGACGCTGCCGCGGCACCGCGCGCGGATGGTGTTTCTGGATCCGCCGTACGAGCTGGAGCGGGAGTACACCGCGGCGATGGAAAGGCTGGGGGAGGCGCCGCCGGAGCTGGTGATTGTGCAGCATTCCATCCGTCTGGAAATTGGCGAGGGGTATGGCGGATTGCGGCGGACGCGGGTGGTGCGGCAGGGGGAGAATGCGCTGAGTTTCTTCGCGGCGTAAGAGGGGCGGCGTGCTTACCACTCCACTCGCAAGAGCGAGACGGCGTGGCGCGGCAACTCGAACTGCACGGCGAGGCTGCCGTCCTTCACCGGCATCCATTCGGGCGACGTCAGCAACTGCAACTGGCCGGCCGCTTCCAGGCGGGCGTACTGCTCGGGCGACGGCGCGGCGGGCGAACCCATTTCCTTCCATACCGTGTAGGAGTTGCTATGCGCGTCGTCGATGCGGTAATGCTCCACCAGCACCTTGGCGGTGGCGGGAACCCCGGCCAGCGCCAAGTGGATGCTGGCGGGCGGGGCCGGCAGATCCGCATCGTCGTAGTTCCACACCAGCACGGCGATCTGGCGGTCGGCGCGGGTGGCCAGGGCATCGATATCGGCTACCGCCTGCGTGCCGCTTTGCAGGATGCCATCCACACCCGCGGCGCCGGAGCTCTCGGCTTTCACCCGCTCGGCGTGCGGCTGGCTCATCAGGCCGGCCATGCGAAACAGGTTCAGCACGGGTTTATCGATGCCGTTGGTGGCCAGCGTGCGGAAGCCGTCGAAATAGGGCTGGCCTTCGAACTCAAAGGCCCAGGTGAGCATGCCGGCCACGTTGGCGTGGTAGCGGTCGGCCAGTTTGAAAATCGTTCCCAGTGCCGAGGCCGTGTAGCTGGGATACATGGTGCCGTTGCGGTAGACGTTCTGGGGGTACTGGCGGGCGGAGCAGGCGGCGCAGCCCTCGGGGTCGGCCTCGCTGAGGACGATGGGCAGCGCGCGAAATTCGGGAAACTGGTTGACGATTTCCATGCCCTTGGCCACGTCCGCCATTTCGCGCCGCAGGCTCATCTGGACGTGCCCATCGACGACGCGCGGCGATCCCTTGGCGTGGTAGCTGATGAAATCGAGCGGCGCGCCGGTCTGGCCGGTGGCGGCGTTGGTTCCGTGGGCGCAGTGGTCCAGGAACTGGCGCAGGAACTCCCCGGCTTTCTGGCCGTTCGGGCCGGTCGAGCCGGGGCCGCCGATTTTGGCCGCCGGCAGCGCCCGCTTCACCGCGGCGGCGGTGTAGTCGTAGAGTTTGCGGTATTCCTCGGGCGTGCCGCGCCAGTAGGAGATGTCCGGCTCGTTCCACACCTCCCACGACCAGCTTTCCACTTCGGCCTTTCCGTAACGCTCTACCGAATGAAGCACCCACTGGCGCACCAGCTCGGCCCACTTGGCGTAATCCTTGGGCGGGTAGGACCAACCTTTGCCATCGTCCGTGGGCCAGTGGCGGGTGTACGGCTCGGGATGGGTGGAAAGGGCCTCGGGCATGAATCCGATCTCCACGAAGGGGTGCGTGTGCGCGGCCAGGTAGGTATCGAAGATGCGGTCCACGATCTTCCAGTCGTAGACCGGGCGGCCGGCAGTGTCTTCGGTGTAGGCGTTGGTGGACCCCCACTTCAGCGCCGCGGTTCCATCGCCGGTCACCAGCAGATGGTGGGCGCGGATCTGGACGGGCCCGGGACTCAGGGCGGCCAATTCGCCGATCAGCTTGCGGCCGTTGGAGGCGTAGGTGAAGTTGGGCTCGTCATAACCGAAGTAGGCATAGATCGGACGGTAGGGACCCGGGGTTACGCCGGCATCCACGTGGATTTCCACCGTCTGCGGGGCGGGCGATTGGGCCGCGGCCAGGGCGCCGAGCAGGCCGAGCACCAGGGACATTCGTGGAGAAAACATTCTGCAATTGACGCTAGCAGATTCACGGGGCGGGTGGGATGTCTGCCGCGGTTTGACGGGCTGCGGTCAGCGCCGGAAGAGGGCGCCCATGGGAATCTCGGTTTGCGGCCGGTAGCCCCAACTGGCTAGGCGCGGGCCGTAGAGTTCCCGCCAGGATGTGCTCGCTGGGGTTCCCGGCGCGGCCATCACGGCCAGATAAGGCGGCCGGGCGGAGGGCGGAAGGGCATCCAATTGCTCGGGAGTAAGCGCCTGCACGGCGGCGTCCACCGGGTTGCCGGCGGCCACCATGTGGGCTGCGAAATAACCGCCATCCGGCATCGCTAACACGGCCAAGCCCTGGGACCGCACGGCCGCCAGGCTGGGTTTCAATCCATTCCAATAGGTGGTCCAGAGAGCGCGGTTGTGCTCCACCAGGAAGGGTCCGCCCGTCAGCATCGCGGCGACGGCCAACCACACGGCGCGCCGGCCCAGGGCCGCCACCGCCGCTGCCGCCAGAAGCGCCGCGGCGGCCACGGCCAGCGGCGGGAAGAGGGCAACCGGCAATTTGGCATAGAGAATCAGCAGGCGGCTGGCGAGTTGGATGGCGATGAAAGGCCAGGCGATGGCCGGACCGGCCATGGCCACCAGCCAGACGTCACTGGCCGCCAGCACGCCATCCACGTAGCGGATGCTGTTCAGGCCGTACAGGAGAAAGCTCAGGTCGCCGCCCGCGATTTGGGCGCTGGCGCTGAACACCGAGCGGAAATACAGCAGCCAGCCGCAGAGGATCCAGGCCGCCGCCCAATCCATGGCGCCCGGCACCGTGCGGCGACGCAGCCAGATCCAAAGGGCGCGGGCGCACCGCCAGATGGCCAGCGGCAGGACGGCCGCCAAGGTCAGCGGAAACAGCAGGCCGGCGGGCGAGACCCCTCCGGCGGGCCAGAACAACGCGCGCCAGAGCCGCGGATCGTGCAGGCTGTAGAGGATGGAAGTGGCCGAAAGGTCGGCGGTGCCGGGCAGGTGCAGCGGGCCGAAATTGATCTGGAAGGGGTAGAACGGGCTGCCGTGCTGGATGAGGGTGCGGAGGTAGTAGTGGCCGCTCGAAACCAGGAACAGGAGCAGGGCGGCGAGGTGCCAGCGCCAGTCGCGGCGGTGGAGACGGCCGGAAAGCGCCATGGCGGCTACGGCCAGGGCCGCCAGAAAGATGCCGGTATATTTGACCGCTGCGAACGCCGCCCCGAAAGCCAGGGACCAGAGCGAACGGCTCGCGCGCAGCAGCGCCAGCATGAGCAGCAGGAAGCCGGCGCC
>DATJRE010000365.1:0-19170 GCA_035505095.1 Bryobacteraceae bacterium
ATGTCTTCTGAGTTCGTCAACTGAATCCTTCTTTGAAGGTTCTACTGGATGTCGATACTCACAATATTAGGCGTGAGAACTTGCCACGGAACAAGGCCGCAACCAGGGCAAGAACTAGCGACTCCAACCTCGACAAACACCATTCCTGATCCAGCTAAAGAATATGGGAGTACAACGTTAATTTGATCCAGTCCATAAAAGGACCCGGTTTCAGCAGCACCTTGCGCTCCTGCGTATAAGACGGTGAGGGTGCCATACGGAGTACAGTATTGAAGCTGAGTACATACATTTACAGCTACAGGTGGTCCAAACCCACCTTTATTTAGCGCAGCCGTGTATGAGTTGACTCCACGGATGCCAGTGCCAAATAACTCTAGCACCGTGATGTCCGTGCTCGTCCCGAGATTGATCGGAATTGGTATCCAGTTACTCCAGGTCGAACCATTGAAGACTAGAGTACTCGAATATTGTGCCACGGCATCCATAACCGATTGGCTACCGTCCGAATGGGTAATTACAACTTGCGCCGCTGCAAGCCAAGCGCCAGTCTGGTCAGCAGTGAATAAAGATGGTGCTACCGTGTTCACATTAACGGTTCCGCAAATCTTCGCACCACTGCTCGTTGTCAGATTGACGACTGCGACACCGCTTTGCACATCGGATGGCAAAACGGCATTTACTTGACCTTGTGCGACCGCAATCAGTGAAATTGGGAGCACGTTTCCAGATGTGTCCGTGATTGTTGCGCTCACGCCGCCTAAAGTGATTGGCAAGTTGACCGGTGATTGGTCCGATGCGGTAAACACTCCTGTAGCGATATTTGTTGCAAACATACTAACGATGGAACTTGGGGCGACGGAGGAACCGGAATAATCCGCAGCCGTGACAATGGAAAGCGTCCCTTGAGGACAAGTGGAAGACTGAGCAAATCCAATTTGCGCCATGGTCATCAGCATGAACAGCATAACAACTATCTGTTTTCGTATCATCATGTGACTTCTCCTCATTATCATTATTTCAAAATTCAGATGTTCAATCCGCTGCCGTCAACAACTCCGCAATACTCCAGCGGTGATCGGTCAAACCGGAAGCCATTGCAGGCGTGACCTTTAGAGTCGAATGGACCCGGCAGAAATTATAGTATGCAAAGCGTAACGCATATGCCGCTTTCAAGTTTTCCCATTTCTTCGAGAATCCATTCGTTAATCTGGTCATCCGACGCATTTGCATCCGAATGGTTAGATTTTGGCGTTCAACATGCGATGTACAGATTTTATCCTTATCGGGATCGCCTAACCTGACGTATGGGACTGCCTCCACAACGTCTGGTGGAGAATACCGGCGCTCGCCTTCCTGCGAAGTTGCGTAAAACTTTTACCAATTCCGCAAAGTCCACTCGATCCGTGGGGTGCGTGGCGGTGGCGCCGCCGGATAAGCAGACGTTCCGGTCGGGCTGGCTGGGATCGTACGGCGGGAATATGGATTACAACGGGCTGCGCGAAGGGGTCACGCTGTACCTGCCGGTGTACCAGGAGGGGGCGCTGCTGTTTGTGGGGGACGGGCATGCGGCGCAGGGGGACGGCGAACTGACCGGAGATGCGCTGGAAACGTCGATGGACGTGGAGTTCACGGTGAACCTGATCCGGGGGCAGAGCACGGGCGGCCCGCGCGCGGAAAGTGACGAGTATCTGATGGCCATGGGGATCGCGAATTCTCTGCCGGACGCCGTGCGGCAGGCCACTACGCAACTGGCGCGCTGGCTGGAGCGCGATTATCACCTGACGGCGAACGAATCGGCGGTGGTGCTGGGAACGGCTATGCAGTACCAGGTGGCGGAGTTGGTGGACCCGCAGGTCAACATTGTGGCCAAGGTGAGCAAGGCGGCGCTGGCGGGGCTGGCGAAGTAGCGGCGGGAAGCGTCTATACTGATGCTTCTATGGAAAAGTCGCTCTTCGTGCGCACCCTGCAAGTTGTCCTGATGGCAGGCGCTCTGGCGTGGACCGGGATGGCGAGCGCGCAGCCACTTTCGCGCAACGAAGATTGGCCGATGTATGGGCGCGATCCGGGCGGGAGCCGCTATTCGCCGCTCGACCAGATCAACGCCCGCAACGTCCACCTGCTGCAGCGGGCGTGGGTCTACCATACCGGCGAGGGCGGGAAGGCGTTTGAAGTGACGCCCATCGTGGTGAACGGGGTGCTGTACTTCGCGACCGAGAACCAGAAAATCGTGGCGCTGGAGGCGGAGACAGGCAAGGAGATCTGGAAATTCGATCCGAAATCGCACGCGCGCGAAATCCGCGGAGTGACGTATTGGCCTGGCGACGGAGAGACGGCGGCGCGGATACTGTTCGGGACATCGGACGGGCGGCTGATGGCGCTGGACGCAAAGACGGGCGTACCGGCGGCGGGCTTCGGCGACAACGGCGCGGTGGATCTGAAGGCCGGGGTGGCGGAGCAGTTTCCGCGGGCGGCATATGCCATTACTTCGCCGCCGGCACTTTACCGCAATGTGGTGATTGTCGGCCCGGCGACGCAGGAGGGGCCGAGCCGGGGACCGAGCGGCGATCCGCGGGGGTACGATGTGCGCACCGGCAAGCTGCTGTGGCGGTTTCACACGGTGCCGCAACCCGGCGAACCGGGCAACGAAACGTGGGGGCCGGACGGGTGGAAGGACCGCTCGGGGCCCAGCCAGTGGGGTCCGGCGACCGTGGACACGGAGCGCGGGATGGTCTTTCTGCCGATCGGCAATCCGGCGGACAGTTTCTACGGCGCCGACCGGAAGGGGACCAATCTGTACGCCAATTGCGTGGTGGCGCTGGACGCCCTCACCGGCAAGCTGCGGTGGTATTACCAGTTGGTTCACCACGATATTTGGGATTACGATGTGGCGGCGCCTCCGGCGCTGGTGGAGGTGAAGCGCGGCGGCAAGACGGTTCCGGCGGTGGCCGAAATCACCAAGATGGGGCTGCTGTTCATCCTGGACCGGTTGACCGGGCAGCCGGTTTTCGGCGCCGAGGAGCGGCCGGTTCCGAAGAGCGATACGCCCGGAGAAGAGTCGTGGCCGACGCAGCCCTTTCCGCTGAAGCCGCCGCCGCTGGCGCGGATGAGCATGACCAGGGACGAGGTGACCACGCGCACGCCGGAGGCCCAGCGGTTCTGCAGCGAGTGGTTCAGCCGGCTGCGGCAGGAGGGTCCGTTTACGCCGTTTGGGACCACCCCCACGCTGCTGTTTCCGGGAACCATGGGCGGCGGCAACTGGGGAGGGGTTTCGTTCGATCCGAAGCTGGGCTACCTTTTCGTAAATACCAGCAGCCTGGGCGGCACCGGCCAGATGGTGAAGGCCGATGAGGGCGCGCCCATGCCCTGGCGCAACGAGGGCGGCTACCAGCGGTTTATCGACCCGCAGGGTTACCCGTGCCAGCGTCCGCCGTGGGGCCAACTGACGGCCATCAACGCGGGCGGCGAGATCGCCTGGAGCGTGCCGCTGGGGAGCTACGACGAGCTGGAGGCGCAGGGATTCCGGCATGCCGGCGCGCCCAACATGGGCGGGTCGATTGCGACGGCGGGCGGGCTGGTGTTTATCGGAGCGACCACCGATTCGAAGTTCCGGGCCTTCGATTCGCGGACGGGCAAGGAGCTGTGGGTGACCCGGCTGGATGCGACGGCGGACACGGTGCCGATCACGTATGAGGGCCGCGATGGCAGGCAATATGTGGCGATTGCCGCCGGGGGCACGAATCGCTTCCGGATGCTGGCTGGAACGGCGGGTGAGACCAGCGACGCGCTGATCGCGTTCGCGCTGCCCAGCGGGGCCCCGACGGCGCCGCGCGAGACGGGTGCCGCGGCAAGTCCGGCCCCGGCGGCGCATCGATTGAGCGAAGCGCAGCTCAAGGCCGATGGCGGTCCCCTACCCGAGGGGCCGGGGAAAGACACGGTGGTGCGGATGTGTACCAAGTGCCACGGCACGGCTGTGTTCACGGGCATTCGCATGGGGCGGACTGGATGGGAGGACGAAGTGGCCGCCATGCAGGAGCGCGGCGCGGTGGGGAGCAGCCAGGAGGTCCAGGCGGTGGTGGATTACCTGGCGAAGAATTTCGGGCGGTAGGCGGGCGCGGGTTGCGGCCGGGGCGGGCGCGAGCAGGCTTAGGGCATTTGGGGGCGGGCGGTGCGGAGGATTTTGACGACCCACGCGGCGTGTGGGAGGCGCGTGGCGGAGAGAGCCTGGACCTCGCGATCCACGTCATATGCGACACGGCGGATGGACGGCTGGCCATCCTCCAGCAGGAGGTAGGCGGCACGGGGGTCTCCATCGTAGGAGAGGCTGACGCTGCCGGTGTTGACCACGGTGAGGGCCGGAAGCGTGCGGATGTAGGAGCGATGGATGTGGGCGTAGACGGCGACGGGCTGCCCGAGCGGGCCGTAGACCGACTGCAGTTCCGCATCGGCGGCTTCGGGCGCCGGCGCGCGCCAGGGGCCGTCGGGACTGGCATGCACCAGCGCCACGGGAGCGTGCACCTGGGCGAGCGGCAAGGCGCTTAACCAGCGAAGACGATCCTCGCCGAGGGCCTGGCGATCGGCCGCGGCCATTTCTTCGATGGCGGCCCAGAGGGGAGCGAGCGTGGGCGAGCGGCTGGTGAACTCAGTGAGCGCTTCGGGCCGGAACAGCATTTCGTCGGTATTGCCGAGCACTCCCGGCCAGCCGAGATCGCGAACGCGGTCGACAATCTCGGGCGAACTGGATCCGCCATGAACGAGGTCGCCGCCGTGGAGGACCAGGTCGGGCGAAGTTTGGCGGAGATCCGCCAGGACCGCTTCGAAGGCAGTGCGGTTGCCGTGAATGTCAGATACGACGGCGATGCGCAAGGCGGCGATTCCGATTTAATTGTCGCCGAACCGGCTCCTCTTTTTCTCTTTGGCGTGGTCCTCCAGGGCCAGATTTAACAGGTGCAGGGCGGTGCCCAGGGCGGCGCCGATGCCGGCTCCGATTTCGAGCGCATTTTCGAGCGCACCGACGGCGGAAATGTGCAACGCTCCGCCCACCCGTAAGATTATGCATAGGAAGACGGCCGCTGCGGCGCCCAGCATCGTCGCGCCCAGGATGGTTTCGAAATCCGCCACGGCGCCCGCCCGCCGCCTGCCCGCCGCCAGGGCCACCACGGTTGCGCCGATCTTGCGGAAGGTTCGGAGGATGGCGGTGAGGATGCGGACAGGGGCGATGACGGTGGTCCCGCCGGCGGAGGGGATGGAAAGCGGCTTCGCGGCGTCTCGCGAGAGGCGGTTGGTGAATCGGGATGGGGATTGAGTCATTCTGCTCTTTCTGACGCACCGGCAAGAAATTGGCGCGCGGCAAAAGACGGACACCACGCGCTCGACAAACACGGCACTTGCCGGCACTCCGAGGGGGAGGGTGCAAGCCTTTGGCCATTACGGGATCCCGGTTGAAGGGCGCGGCGGGAAGCGACGGGAAGCGACGGGGCGCTGTACAATTGGCACGGGAGTGGAGTTATGCTCAGCGTTTGGCGCACTCTGCCTTGGTTGCTCGTGCCAGTTGCGTTGGCCCAGCAGCCGTTATCGCCGGCAACCGGTACGGGATCGCCGTTCCTCTCGATACCGCACTTTTCTTCGGACACGCTTCGCTTCGGCGGACCGCTCGCAAAATTTGCGGCCAAGGATCTTCAGGGGCACACCTGGCGATCTGAGGACTTGAAGGGCAAATTCACGCTGATTTGTCTCTGGAGTACACGCCTGGCGCGGGATGCGGACAAGCTCGGCCCGGACGCGAGCGAAACCATCTTTGGGGTTCTGGACCTCGCCGAGGTGCAACGTTTCTACGAAGAGATGCACGGCGAAAGCAACCTTCAGGTGCTTACTATCTCCGCGGATTTCGACGCTACCGAGACGTCGAGTTATATGAAGGAGAAGAAGTACACCTTTCCGGTGATTGTCGATGACGACTGGCATCTGCGTAGTACGTTGTTTCCGAGAGAGGGGTTATACTACTGGGTCGTCAATCCGGAAGGGCGGCTGTCGTATCCGGTTCACCAATGGAGTTTAGGGCGCATTCTGATTGAGATGAAAAGAGCCGCCGGCCGCGAGTAAGTTCCCTCCGCTAAGTGGGGCGCGCGACGGTCGAATGGGGCCGGCCGCTGCACTGTCGGGAGTTATCTCGCCCCAGGAACAGTCGATACGCGGGCTCCGCGGTGAAACCACACCCGCCCGCGCTAACCGGGCCGCGCCCAGACCCCATGAGATACTGAACACATGACCGCCGCGCCCAGAGCCGCCCTCCAGGTGCGCAATCTGCGAAAGGCTTATAAGGACGTGCTGGCCGTCAACGGGTTAGACCTCGAAGTCCGCGCGGGCGAGTGCTTCGGCTTGCTCGGACCCAACGGCGCCGGCAAAACCACCACCATGGAAATCTGCGAGGGCCTGGCCGCAGCCGATTCCGGCGACGTCGAAATGCTCGGCCTGCGCTGGGATTCCGGCGCCCGCCAGCTTCGCCAACGCCTCGGCGTCCAATTGCAGGATACCCAGCTCTCCGATAAGCTTACGGTTCTCGAAACCGTGCGCCTCTTCCGCAGTTTCTACGATGCCGGTCCCGCTCCCGCCGCGGTCATCGCCCTGGTGCAGCTCGACGAGAAAAGCAACGCCCGCGTCGGCAACCTCTCCGGCGGCCAGAAACAGCGCCTGGCGATGGCCTGCGCGCTGGTCGGCGATCCCGATTTCCTGTTCCTCGATGAACCCACCACGGGCCTCGATCCACAGGCCCGCCGCCAGCTTTGGGACCTCATCGAGGAGTTCAAATCCACCGGCCGCACCATCCTGCTCACCACCCACTACATGGATGAAGCCGAGCGCCTTTGCGACCGCATCGCCATCATGGACCACGGCAAAGTCATCGCCCTTGGCACCCCGCGCGAGTTGATCGCCTCCATCGGCGTCGAGCACGTGGTCGAGTTTTCAGCCGGCAGCGCCGGCCATCCGCTGGCCGTTGCCGCCCTGCGGCAGATCGAAGGCACCCGCGAGGTGCGCACCGAAAACGGCAGCGTGCAGTTGTTGGTCACCGAGTTGCATCGCGCCGTGCCCGCCCTGCTGGCCGAACTCAGCCGGCAGGGAGTGCCGCTCACCGAGCTGCGCACTCACTCGGCCTCCCTGGAGGACGTCTTCGTCACCCTGACGGGACGGCATTTGCGCGATGAGTGACATCAGCCTTTCGGGATTGCGCGCGCGCGAGGCGGCCCGCAAAGCACCGCGGCCCGAATGGACCGAGCATGCGCTGGTGCAGTTGACCCTGGTGCGGTTTCTCGAATTCATCCGCGAGCCGGAGGCCTTGTTCTGGGTGTTCATCTTCCCCCTGCTGCTGGCGGCCGGCCTGGGAATCGCCTTTCGCAACCGCCCGGCGGAGGTGCTCAACATCGCCGCCGTCACCCCGCAACTGGCCCAATCGCTGCGCCAGGAGAAAGGGCTGGACGTCGCGGAAATGTCGGCCGCTGCCGCGGAAGAGGCGTTGCGCACCGGCAAGGTCGCGCTGGTGGCCACGCCCAGTCCCGTGGGCGCATCGCAGGGCAGCGTGATCTACCGCTACGACGATACCAATCCGGAAGGCCGCACTGCTCGCATGCTGGCTGATCGCGCCGTGCAGCGCGCCGCCGGCCGCGTGGACCCGGTGGCCACCTCCGACCGCTTGCTGCGCGAGCCGGGGTCCCGCTACATCGATTTCCTGATCCCAGGGCTCCTGGGAATGAACCTGATGGGCAGCGCCATCTGGGGCATGGGCTTCGCCATCGTCGATGCCCGCCGCAAGAAACTCATGAAGCGCCTGGTCGCCACGCCCATGCCGCGGCATTACTACCTGCTATCGTTCGTGTTCTCGCGCCTGCTGTTGCTGGTGGTGGAAGTGGGGGTGCTGCTGGGCTTCGGCGCGCTGGCGTTCGGAGTGCCCCTGCGCGGCTCGCTGATCGATCTGATGGCGCTGTGCGTGCTCGGTTCGCTATCGTTCAGCGCCCTGGGCTTGCTGATCGCCTCGCGCGCCCGCACCATTGAAGCGGCGTCCGGCCTGATGAACACGGTGATGATGCCTATGTGGATCGTCTCCGGCGTGTTCTTCTCCGCGCAGCGGTTCCCGGCCATCGTCCAACCCGCCATCAAGGCGCTCCCGCTGACCGCCGCGATCGACGCGCTGCGCATGAACATCCTGCAAGGCGCCGGCCTGGCGCAGTTGATGCCGCAACTGGGCGTGCTGGCCGGATGGCTGGTGGTGTGCTTCGTACTCGCGCTGAAGCTCTTCCGCTGGAGATGAGGGCGCGTCCCACCAGAAACATCTCCATCCGACCCCAAAGACCTGACGCGGAGACGCCGAGGCGCAGAGAAATGCGCGGAGAAGACTTTTCGAGTTGCTGCCCCAGTTGGGCGTGCTGGCCGGATGGCTGGTGGTGTGCTTCGTACTCGCGCTGAAGCTCTTCCGCTGGAGATGAGGGAGCGTCCCATCAGAAACATCTCCGTCCGACCCCAAAGACCTGACGCGGAGACGCCGAGGCGCGGAGGCGCGGAGAAGACTTTTCGAGATCCCTTGGCCTTCCTCAGCGTCGCCGCGTCAAAAAGCTGCCGCTACCGGACCAGCGTTCGCAAAAACTCCGCCGCCACTTCCGCCGCGGGGCGGTGGCGGCCATCGACTTCGTAATTCAGCCGCCGCATCTGCGCATCGGAGATTTTGCCGGAGAGCGCTTCCAGCGTCTCGCGCAGCTTCGGAAAACGCGCCAGCGTGTCCTGCCGCGCCACCACCGCGCACTGATAGGGCGGGAAGTAGTGCCGGTCGTCTTCGAGGACCGTCACATCCATGGCGGAGGCCAAGCCATCGGTGGAGTTGGCGGCGATCAGGTCCACGCGGCGGCTGCCCAGCGCGGCATAAAGCAGTCCCAGGTCCATGCTGACCGGGTCGCCTTCGGTGCGCAGATGGTAGGTGCGCAGCAGGCCATCCAGGCCGTCGGGGCGCTGGCGGAATTCGTAGCCCGCGCCCATGCGCCAGGGATGCGCGCGGGCGGCCTCGGAAAGGGTCGCCAGGTGCTCGGCGCGGGCGGTTTCGCCGCGGACGATCATCGCGAAAGTGTTGTTGAAGCCCAGCGGCCGCAGCCATACCAGCCGCCACTGGCGCAGATAGGCGGCGCTTACGGTGGCGAAGACCGCCGCGGCATCCCCGGCGCCCTGCTGGGGCGGCGGCAGTTTCAGCACCGCGGTGAGCGCTGTCCCGGTGTATTCGGGATACAGGTCGATGTCTCCCTGGACCAGCGCCTGGTGCGCCAGCAGCGTGCCACCCAGGTCCAGCTTGCGCTCCACGGGCACGTGCAGGGTGCGCTCGATCTGCTGCGCCACAATCTCCCCCAGCACCACCTGCTCGGTGAAGTTCTTGGAGCCGACCACCACGCGCGCGGGCCGCGAACAGCCCGCCAGCGAGAGAGCCGTCAGCGCGGCGATAATCGGTGTTCGATCCATTCCAGTCCTTCGTCGGCGGCCAGCGCCATGATGGCGGCCGGGATGGCGCCGGCTAGCACGGTGGGCATATCCAGCATGGCGATGCCGCGGAAGATGAAGACTCCCAGCCCGCCGCCGCCGATGGCCGCCGCGATGGTGGCGCCGCCGATGGTGGCCACGGTGGCGATGCGCAGGCCCGCCAGAATCGAAGGCGCCGCGAGCGGCAGTTCCACCTGCCACAGAATCTGCCGGCTGGTCATTCCCATGGCCACGGCCAGTTCGCGCACCGTGGGGTCCACGCCCAGAATGCCCACCAGGGTGTTGCGCAGCATGGGCAGCAGCGCGTACAGCGCCAGGGCCACCACGGCGGTGCGCTTGCCGATGCCGCCGATCAGCGGAAGGGGCAGCAGAAATCCGAACAGCGCCAGGCTGGGGATGGTCTGGGCAAGGTTGGCGAACCCCACCACCCAGCGGCGCAGGCCGGCCTGGCGGCTCAGCAGCACCGCCGCCGGCAACGCCACCACCGCCGCAATGGTGATGGAGACCGTCACCAGTTGCAGGTGGTCCAGCGACAGCATGACGATTTCAAAGGCACGGCGGGCGTTCATGCGGTCTCCAAGTCTCTTCCAGGCTGGCCAGGAAGGCGCGCGCTTCGGGTGTGCGGGCCTCCAGAAATTCGTCCGGCGGCGCCAGCACGTCAAGCGTGCCATCGGTCAGCAGGGCGATGCGCGTGCCCATCATGAGCGCTTCACGGACGTCGTGGGTGACGAACAGGGCAGCCTTGCCGAGGCGCCGGCGCAGGTCCAGAAACTGCCGCTGCAAGTCGAAGCGGGTGATGGGATCGAGCGCCGCGAAGGGTTCATCCAGCAGCAGCAGCGGCGGATCGGCGGCCAGCGCGCGGGCGATGGCCACGCGCTGCCGCTGGCCGCCCGAAAGCTGGCTCGGACGGCGCTGGAGGAATTCCTCGGGATCGAGACCCACGGTCTCCAGCAGCAAGCGAACGCGTGCGGCGATCACCTGCGGCTCCCAACCCGCCAGCAGCGGCGGCAGCCCGATATTGCGCTCCACGGTCCAATGCGGAAACAGGCCGGAATCCTGCACCACGTAGCCCATCTGGCGGCGCAGTTCGATGGGCGGCCACTGGGCAGCGGGCTTCGCCTGAAAAAGGATTTCGCCGCCGGTCACCGCCACCAGCCCGAGGACCGCCTTCAGCAGGGTGGTTTTTCCCGATCCGCTGCGCCCCAGCAGCACCACCGTTTCCCCCTCGGCGACGCTCAGCGAGACCGAACGCAGCACCGCGCGCACACCCAGGGTGCAGGACAGCCCGCGGATTTCGAGGATGGTGGACAACCCTCACAGTATAGAACCGCGGCGGAGGGCGACGCGGCGGAAGAGCGGCGGAAATCGGAAGAGCCAGGCGCGCCGGCTCTCAGTTCAACCACGGAGCCGCATCGGATCCCGCGGAGCCCGCGCCCGATTCCCATGCCCCCGCGCCGGCATCTGTCTTCCCGGCTATCGGCTGGAGATCGACCTCTACCGGTTCGCCATTCTCCGCGAACCACTGGCCGCGGCGGCACCGCAAGCGCGCAATATCCTCAGAGCCGGGAAGGGCCACCCGCATCTCCAGACCGAGCAAAGCGAGAAGGACGCCGTGCCATTCGGCACCCGTCCAGGATCGAATTGTCATCCGAATCATCGTAAGGGTAGTTGGTTATGTGAGGCCTGTATCTCACCTGGAGGTACCGGCGCGGTACTGCGGATCTCATACCGATTACTATCCCTTAGTGCTTGGCCTTCACTTTCGGCTTGCCGGTGAAGATGCCCAGATCCACCGCGTCGGCCATGGCCTGGTAGCCGGTATCGTTGGGGTGCAGGTGGTCGCCGGGGTCGAACTCGGGGCGGTAGCGCTTGGGGTTTTGCGGGTCGCGCGTGGCGGCTTCAAAATCCACCACCGCATCATAGGCCCCACCGGTGCGGATCCAGTTGTTGAGCGCCTCGCGCATGGCTTCGCCGGCCTCCCGCGAATAACCCGCGCCTTCGTACGGGGTCAGCGTGCAGCCGATCACCAGGATGCCGTGGGCATGCGCCTGGTCGATAATCTGCCGATCCGCGGCGATCAGGTCGTCGGCGGTAACTGCCTGGTCGGAGTTGCTGGCCATGTGCCCGATATCGTTGATGCCTTCGAGCACCATCAGCCACTTGACGCCCGACAGGCTGAAGACATCGCGATCGAGGCGGGCCAGGGCGCTGGCGCCGGTGCCATCGTGCAACAAGCGGTTGCCGCCGATGCCCTCGTTGGCCACCCCGATGCGGGCGGTGTCCTTCTTGGCTGCCAGGCGCGCCGCCAGCAGCGCGGGCCAGCTATGATTGGTTTCATTGTTGGAGCGGGCCCCGTCGGTGATGGAATCGCCATAGGCCACGATGGCGCCGGCCGAAGCAGGCGCCTCCACGTCGATGGCGGACAGCCAGTAGTAGGAGTGGGTGATGGTGGCGTCGGCCATGGAGGGTGCTGCGGCGACGTTCCCTTCTTTCACGTAGGTGTCGTGCAGGCCCGTGGAATGGTTGGTGGGCGCGCCGGTGTCGCCGGGGAAGTAGAGGCTCACGGCCAGATCCGCGAGCGGCTCAATGGAGAGATCCACCGGATCGCTCACCAGCACCATGCCGGGTCCCAACGTGCAGCCGGGCTTGCCGTCGAAGGCCAGGGCGTGGTCGGAGCCTTCCACGATAGCGGAATCCTTGCCGCGCAGGGCGATGTGGGCGGCGCCAATCTCGACCGGCTGGTTGCCGAAAGCATTCTCCAGCTTGACCCGCAAGCGCTGGCCGCTCATGCTGGCCCGCACCATCATGCGCACAGTCTGGTCGTGAAAGCCGCCCGGCGCCGTGGGCGAGGCGCTGGCCGCTGACAGGACCGAGCGCGACAGCAGCTCGGCGGTAGCCCAGGTGACCACCCAATGGTCGCCGCCGCGCGCCTGCGCCCACAGCCAACTGCCGCCGCCCAACTGCGATAGGATCAAAGCCGTCGTCCAAATCAGTTTCATTTGCGCCTCTCCTCTTCTCTGAAAGCAAAGTATATCGAGAAATGCCGATACCGGCCGATAAGCTTTCCAGGCGTCCCGCGCACGACCTGGTTCGACGCGGCACGGGCCGGCGACCGGGGCGTACCCGGGTACCGGCACCGCCGCGTCGCCAGAGGCGCGCGCGACTCGGAACGCCGCACCGCCTGCGGCGCCGGATTCGTGGGGCTGCGCGACAGCGCGCGGCCGGAGGTGCTGGATTCGTGCGGCTGCGCGACAGCGCGCGGCCAGAGGTGCTGGATTCATGCGGCTGCGCGACGGCGCGCGGGCAGAGGTGCTGGATTCATGCTATGCAGTGCCCTATCTTACTACTCGATGGTAAGATCGTCAAGAGGACGGTGCCGCAAAGGCGGTAAACGGGCAAGGTGCGTGGTGGAAGCCGGCTTACTCCAGCACGCCCATCTTGCCTTCGCGGAAATCGTCTACGGCCTGCAGCAGTTCCTCGCGCGTGTTCATCACGAACGGACCATAACGCGCGACCGGCTCCGCGATGGGTTGGCCGGCGATCAGCAGCAGACTTACGGGCGCGCTGCCCGGATTGCCAATGGCCACCGATTCGCCGCCGGGGCCGAACACAACCACCTGCGACGCGGCGGCTTTGCGGCCGTCGATGGACGCTTCGCCTTCCACTATATAAGCGAAGACATTGTGGCCGGCCGGGACGGGCTGCTCGAATTCCGCGCCGGGCTGCAGGGTGAGGTGCAGGTAAAGGATGGGGATGCGGGTCTCGATCACGCCCTGGACCCCCAGGGCGGCTCCGGCGATGACTTTGGCCTCAACCGTCCCGGCCGCGTTGTGCGCCACGGGAATGCGCGCCGACGGGGTGTCCTGGTAGCGCGGGGCGATCATCTTATCCTGGCGCGGCAGGTTGATCCACAACTGGAAGCCCAGCAGTTTGCCGCCATTGCGGACCAAGCCTTCGCCAGGCAGTTCGGAATGGACGAGGCCGGAACCGGCGGTCATCCACTGGACGTCACCGGGGCGCAGCAGGCCATGGTTGCCCCAGGAATCGCGATGCTGCATTTCGCCGCTTAGCAGGTAGGTGACGGTTTCGAAACCGCGGTGCGGATGGGGCGGGAAGCCGCGAGCTTTGCCCGGCGCGACTTCCATGGGGCCCATCTGATCCAGCAGCAGGAAGGGGTCGAGGTCCATCAGGGCGTTGCCGGGGAAGGCGCGCCGCAGTTCGACGCCATCGCCGTCCGAAGTCCGCGGCGCGGTGAAAATGCGCGCAACCGGACGGGTGGCGGTGAGTGTAGGGTTAGACATTTTCTGTGTGTTCTCCTTGCGGCGCGGCGGGAAGCACTCCCAGCGGCGAGCCGAAAGCGGGCGGGCATTTCCAGGAGCTCAGCTCCCGCGTTTCCGGGCCGCCGGTTGCGCCTCAGCGCCGCGGCATTTATCTTGACTTCAAGATAATAGATGCTAGACTGGCTGAGAGGATTCAACGGCGGCTTATGGACACGAGCGGTGTTCATCTCTGGCTGGTAGTGTGGCGCGCCTACGACGCTTTGCGGCACCACGCGGTGCGGCACATCGAATCCCTGGGAATCGGCCTGTCGGATTTCGCGGTGCTGGAGCTGCTGCTGCACAAGGGGCCGACGCCGGTGAATCGGATTGGGACGCAAGTGCGGCTGACCAGCGGATCGATCACCACGGCGGTGGACCGGCTGGAGCGGCGCGGGCTGGTGGAGCGGCGCAACGATCCGGAGGACCGACGCAGCCGCGTGGTGCATCTGACGGAAACGGGGCGGCGGATGATTGCGTGCGCCTTCGCGGATCACGAGAAAGCCATGGAGCGGGCCACCGCCGCGCTGACGCCAGCCGAACGCGGGCAGGCGGTGGAGTTGCTGAAGAAGCTGGGGCTGGGAGCGGTGGAAAATACCTGCCCGAAAGTTGAAACCGGCGAATCCCGCGTGCGTCGTAGCAAATAGCCTGCGGCCTCGGGACCTGAAGTAGAATTGTACGCGGAGGTGCGGATGTCCTGGCGAAGTGGAGTGATTTCGGCGATCGCGGCGGCAGCCGTCCTTTGGGCCGGCGAGCATGGCATTCGGCCGCGGCCTACCCCCGACGATTATCCGGCCCGCGAGGCCGTCAAAGGGTTCACCCTGGCAGCCGCGGTGTTGACCCCGCAAGAGGTGAAGAAGCGTTTTGCCACGGATCTGAATCACGGGTACGTGGTGGTGGAAGTGGCGGTGTTTCTGCAGCCGGGCCACGACGTCACCATGGCGGCGAAGGATTTCATGGCGCGTTACGGGTCGCAACCGGAAATTGAACGCCCCGTAAGTCCCGAGACGATCGCCGCACGCCTGGGAAAGAAAGATGCGCCGCCCCCGGAGGCGCCCAGCAAGGTGCATGTGTACACCGCCGATACGATTGGTTACGAGCATGGTCCGATGGGGCCGAACGGGCGTAGCACCGGCGGGGTCTACACCGCTACCAGCACCGGGGTAGGAGTGGGCGACACGCCCTATCCGCCGCCGGCGCAGCCTTCTTCGGGTGGGATGGACCGCACCAGCATTCAAACCGAGCTGGATGACCTGTCGCTGCCGGAGCACGACTTGTCGGAAGATACCGCGGGCTACTTTTACTTCCCGAAGCCTACTAAGGGCAAGTCATCGCCACTGCACCTGACTTACTACGGAGAACAGGGGAAGATCGAGCTGGCGCTTCCCATGAAGTAAGTGGCCCCAATACACCGGTCCGACGCCCGTTCCGCAGTACGGTGCATCTTACGATGAAAGCGTTACGATCGCCCGTTTCTCTGGCGTTAACGGCAGTGGCGGCGATGCCGATGACGTCGATGCACGCACAACAGTCGAATGATGGCCAAACGACAAGCGCACTGGTCTACGAGGTCGCTTCAGTAAAACCGTCTAATCCGCAGAACGCGCGATCGGTAATTATGGTGCGCCGGGATGATAGCAGACTGACCGTAACGGGAATTACGCTCAAGTTTCTAATCCAATTTGCCTATGGCCATGAACAGGCGCTTGCTGCCGACCTGGTTGTCGGCGGCCCGCCCTGGTATGACACGGCACGATATGATATCGAGGCGAAACCAGCAGGTCACCGAATTCCTTCGAAGGAGGAACATCGCCAAATGCTGAGGGCGCTTCTGGCCGATAGATTCAGGGTGAGCGTTCATACCGAATCCCGGCAGATGGCTCTCTTCGCGCTGGTCGCCGATAAGAACGGTCCCAAGATGAAGCCACATCAGGCTGAGGATGCCGGCGAGCATCGAGGTATCGGGCCCGGATGGAGCGACGGCGGAGAGCGGGTTTCGTGCCGGGATGTTTCGATGGATGCGTTAGCCAGTTTCCTTGAGTCGACGGTGTTCAAGTCCCCTGTGCGCAATCAGACAGGTTTGGAAGGAAGCTTTGATTTCGATCTCAATTGGACTCCGGACGAGACGCAATTCGGCGGTCGTTACAAGGGAGCGTCTCCGGGCGAACTGCCGGATCTACGAAGTGCGCTGCGCGAGCAGCTTGGATTGAGGTTACGGCCGGAAAAGGCGCCTGTCGATGTCATCGTGGTAGATCATGCCGAGCGGCCTTCGGGGAACTGACTTTGGTCAACGCGATTCAGGCGGTCTACCGATACTCCATCAGGGCCATGAAGCCGTAGTCCATGTGTAACTGCATGTGGCAATGGAAGAGGGTCTTGCCGGGGTTATCGGCGCGGAATTGGACTTCGACCTGCTTGCGCGCGGGCACCACCACGACATCTTTCAGCACGCCGGCGGTGGGTTTGCCGGCCACTTTGACCAGCTCAAAGCAATGGCGGTGTAAGTGGACGGGGTGGGCATCGTCGCTCTGGTTATCGAAGATCAGCCGGTAGAGGCCCTGGTTGCGGACTAAGATGGGGTCGGTTTTGGGAAACTCTTTGCCGTTAATGGTCCAATGGTCTACCCAGCGGTTGCCGGCCCACTTGGCGCGAAACACCAGGGGGAGGCGCTGGTCGGGTTCGGGCACCTTCGCCTGGCTGCCGAACGTGGTGTAATCCCAGGTTTCGGGGGCGGGCGGGGTCCATTGCGCGGGGCCGGGACGGCCGGCGTATTCCACCACTACTCCCATGCCGGCTTTGCGGGTGCGGTCGTCGGTGTCGCCCAAAATCCAGACGCCCGGCTGTTGCATGTCCACCAGCGCTTCGATCCGCTCGGCGGGCGCCAACTCCAGAATGGCGACGTCCTTGGGCGAAGCCGGCGGAAAGCCATCCAGCGCGACGACTTTGAAGCGATGACCGGGAAGCGCGAGGCGATGGATCATGGTGGCGCTGGTGTTCAGAATATGGAATAGCACGCGCTGGCCCTGCTGGACGCGGATGGGTTCGCCCGCGCCCAGTGCGTGACCGTTGACGCTGAACCAGTCGTAGGCGGCCTCCAGCGAACTGTCGCTGCCGGCGGCGCCCATGGGCGTGAGGTAAGCGTCCCAGCCATGGAGGGCCAGGAAAACTTCCCGATCGGCGGCGCCCAGGCTGGGACCACCGGTGATTTCCAGGAAGCCGGATTGACCGGTGTAAGTGCTCCGGTGCAGATCGCGGCCGGCATAGATATGCGAGTGATACCAGCGCAAGCCGGCGGGGCGAGGAACAAACTGATAGCGGCGGCGGCCGTGGGGCGGCACCATGGGCGTGCCTTCCTCCATGGAGCCATCCACTTCGGGCGGAATAAAGAGGCCGTGCCAGTGCACCAGCTCGGCGATTCCGGTTTGGTTGACGACCTCCACGGTGACGGGGCGGCCTTGCGGCAGACGCAACAGGGGGCCTGGGAAAGCACCGTTGTAAACCGTGGTTTTGACGCGCCGGTGGGGCGCCATTTCGAGCTCGGTTTCGCTGATGGTGAGGGTGACGTCGGCGGCTGTTTCCGGCGGCTGCGCCCGGCCGGGCCACGCGCCCAGGCCTGCCAGGCCAGTCAGAAAGGCGCGGCGGTTAAGTTCCATGAGTCTCTGAACCCAGCCTAACACGCACCTCGCGCGAGGGAGCCAGCCGCGCGGATCGGGCGGCTCAAGCGGGCAGGTTTGCGAGCGCGAGATGTTGTGCGGTGAGCCAGTGGTGCAGTAATGGGAACAGATTTCGCGGTCATGGCTCCAGAGCGGGTCTGGCGGCTCAATAGCCGCGCTGCTTGTCGACCACGTTCATCAGCGGCAGCCCTTCGGTGTAGCGGCGCACGTTTTCGGCAAAGAGATCGATGAGGCGCACCTGCCGGTCGGGACTCCAGCCGGAGGTGTGCGCGGTCATCACCACGTTGGGGCAATCGAAAATGGGGTGAGAAGAAGGCGGCGGCTCGACGGGGAAGACGTCCAGCCCGGCGCCGGCGATCCAACCCTCTTTGAGCGCTTGCACCAGCGCCATGTCATCGAAAAGCTTGCCGCGGGACATGGCCAGAAAATGGGCGCTCTTCTTCATGCTGCGGAAGACCTTCTCGTTGAACATGCGCTGGGTGAGGGGGGTGAGCGGCGCGGCGCCCACCAGCACATCCACCTGCGGAACCATCTCCGCGAACCAGCCGGGGTCGTGCAATTCGGCGACGAAATCGGGCCGGGGGAGGGGCTTGGCGTCGGTGGCCACAATGCGCATGTCGAAGCCGTAGTAAGCGCGCCGCGCAATGGCCGAGCCCATGCCGCCCATTCCGACGATGCCCATGGTGCGGCCCACCAGCTCGGTGTGATGGGCCGATTTGGGGGTGCCTACGTGCTGCATGGTGCGCTGTTTGTAGAACTGCGGCATGTAGTATTTGGCGATGCCGCGGGTGAGGCAAAGCAGCATGCCGATGGCGGTTTCGGAAATGCCGGGCGCGAAGATGCGCTGGTAGTTGGTGAGCACCACGGGGCTCTGGCGCATGGCCGGGTCCATGTTTTCCATGCCGGCTTCGCCCGATTGCACCCATTGCAGCTTCTTGGCCACCTGCAAGGTGTCGGCGCGCACATCCCCGTAGATCACCTCGGCGTCCCTGGCCTTCTCGTGGAACTCTTCGCGGGAGTGACAGATAGTCAGCTCGACTTTGGCTTTGGAGGAAGCGCCCTTGATCTTCTGGGCTTCGGCCGGCTCAAACGGGTACATGGTGACGATGCGCAGCAGCTCTTCGGTGGGCTTGGTGGTGCTGAGGAGCACGTTGGGCACGACCACGGGATGCCGGCTGGCCGCGACGGCCGGGGCCACGCTGGTAGTTGCCATAAACGAGCGGCGGGACAAAGGCTTGTCAGGCATGTTCGGAAGCATACAACGGGGCGGGCGGGTTCGCAAGGGGTGAGGCCGAGTGTGCGCGCGGCCGGTTTTGGGCCCGTTCCAAAAGGTCTAAAATAGTCGGGGTTTGGAGGTGGTATCGCATGAATCGGACGATTTCCTGGAGCGTGGCCGCGGTTCTGGCGCTGGGCGGCGCGCCCCTCTTACTGGCGCAGTGCCGACCGGGCCGAACCGCGAGTGGGATATTTTCTGGATGAAGACGACCAGCGGCGGACCGCTGGCCAATAACATCAATGGAAACTGGAACATTAGGCGGCGTCAATAAATAAGGGTATCAACTAGATTAAGGCGTGGAGGGGTGAATGGTGTAGTTCCATTCACCATGAAACTTATCCTGTGTGAGGTTCACTCGTCTGATTTCTTCGTCTGTCACTTTTCTACCAGTCCGGTA
>DATJRE010000366.1:0-32728 GCA_035505095.1 Bryobacteraceae bacterium
CGAGAATCTGTTCGAGGCGCGCGGCCGCGACGCCAGTCCGCTGGATGTGGTGGCCGACTGGGCCGCGGAAGCCTCCGCCTACAACTATCGGACCAACACCTGCAACGGCAAATGCGGCCACTATACCCAGTTGGTCTGGCGTAGCACCCGTGAAGTGGGTTGCGCCGCCGCCCACCAACCCGGCCGCCAGGTGGTGGTCTGCGAGTACAACCCGCCCGGCAACTGGCAAGGCCAGCGTCCCTGGTAGCCGCCCCGTCTTGGCGACGCCTGCCACGCCCCGCTGTCCGGCTTCCGGCCCGGTCCCCCGTCCGGCGTCCGCGTCGACTCGCCACGCCCCGCCGCCCGGCGTCCGTGTTTACTCGCCGCGCCCGGCCTCCTGCTTCCGCATCTACTCGCCGCGCCCCCAACCGCACCCGCCGTCCGGCTTGCGCGTCGATTCGCCGCACCCCCGCCGCACCTGCCGCCGCATCTGGCTGCGACGCCTGCCACCTCACCCGCCTGCCGCGCTTCCCGCACTGGCTGCGGCGCCCGCCGCGCGGGTCCACCGCACCGGCCTTCCTTGGCGCCCGCTGGCCGCACCCGCCCGCGCCTATTTAAAGATGCTCTTCGGAATCATCCCGTGCACTCCCCGCGTGCCATCCACCGCCTGGGTGATATTGAAATCCACCGCCACGCTGCACAGTGCATAAGCGTCCTCCCGAGAAAGGTGTTTCTCATTCACCAGGAAATCGATGGCATCGCGCACGGCGAAGATGGTGGCCTGGTTCAGGTCGGGATCGAGGCCCATGGCGATCCAATGCGTGGGCGTTTCGCCGCGCGGTCCCTTCAGGTGCAGATCCTTGCGAACCACGAACTGGAACGTGCCCACCAGGGACGTCTCCATAGCGGTGATATCCACCTCGCCATTGCCCTGGCCGGCGTGGCCATCGCCCACGAAAAACAGCGCGCCCGGCGCGAAAACCGGAATGAACAGCTTGGTGCCCGCCACCAGGTCCTTGTTGTCGATGTTGCCGGCGAACACGCCCGGAGGCCCGCTGTTCACCTTATCCGGCCCCGGCGGCGCCACCCCCATGCTGCCGAAAAACGGGTGCAGCGGGATTTCGATATTGTCGGCGAATTTCGCCACGTTGCGCTGTATATCCAGCGGGATGATTTTGGTTCGGCCGCGCTCGAAATCGCTCGCCGGCAGCACCCCGCGCTGGGGGCTGAACCCGTTCGACGCATACGGGATGGAGAGCTGGATTTTCTGGATGCGCACCTCCAGCGTGTCGCCCGGTTCGGCGCCTTCGATGTACACCGGGCCGGTGAGAATGTGCCCGCCCAGTTCGCGCTTGACAGTGGCGTAAATCTCCTTCAGCTCCGGCTGGATGTCGGAATCCTTCACCCCCGCGCGGGCCAGCGAGTTGGGGCTGCCGGTGGTGAGGGTCTGGATGGTCACGGTGTCGCCGGAGTGGATGCGCAACGCCGGTTTGGCGCCCGCCCAGTAATATCCCCAAACTACGGTGGAGGGCGACGCTTTCAGTTGATAGTCGGCGGCAAACGTGGGCGCGCAAAGAGCAATAGCCAGTACGGCGATCGGGAATTTCATTATCTGGCAATTGTATCGCGGGCGCGCTGCGGATCGGCGGCCTCGCGGCCAGCACCCTCCGGCACGATCCCTCTTCCCGGCGGCCAGGTCGGCACAGGTTTCAGGGGACACCGAAGCGCACCCTTCCAGGCGTCTGCCAGCCCTGCACGCTTTCGGTCTGATTCTCGTCAGTGGTCCAGGAGTGTAGTATGAGTGATATGCGCAAGGTTCTTTCCGCCCTGGGAATGAGTGCCCTCTTCGCCCTTTCGACGTTCGGGCAAACCCCGCCGGCCCCGGATAAGGAGCGGACGTTCCAGTTGATCGGCGGAGAATCGCCGCAGGCCCTCCGGGAAATCGCGTACGTGGTGGGCAGTGTCACCCAACTACCCAAACCTCCCGTCGATGCGGAGCACGCGGCCATCACGGTCGCGGGCACTCCCGATCAGATCGCCCTGGCCGCCTGGATAATCGGCGAGTTGGACCAGCCGACAAAAGCCGCCGACCTCACCTATATAACCCCCGGCGGCGCCGATAGTGTGGCGCGCATGTTTTACCCGGCCCACGTGGACAGTCCCCAGCAACTCCAGGAGCTGGTCAACGTGATCCGCTCGATGTCCGAGATCCGGCCAATCGCTATATATAACCCCGCAAAGGTCATCGTACTGCGCGGAGCCAACGCCCAGGTAGAGCAGGCCGCGTGGATCATCAAGGCATTGGATCTCGCACCTGGCCATGCCCTCCCGCCCGTTGCCGCCACGCAGGTGGCCTTTCCCCCTGGCTCCACGCTCGAAAACCCCGAGGCGCGCGCCTACCATATGAGACACAACCAGCAGCGCATCTTCTATTTGAAGAACCACGAAACACCGCAGCAGATCCAGGAGATGGTCAATGTGCTTCGCTCGGTTACCGAAATCCAGCGGATCACCTCTTTCAATGCCCTGCGGGCGATCTGCGTGCTCGGCACCGCTGACCAGGCGGACGCGGTCGCGTGGCTGGTGAGCGAACTGGAAAAGCCCGCCCCGCAAGCCGCCGCGGAGGATCGCTATTACCTGACTCCGGAAAACGCGGCTGACGGGGAAGTGCGGGTTTTCTTTGTGCCCGGCCTCCAGACCCCCCAAGCCACGCAGCAACTCGTCACCCAGATCCGCATGGCCCGTATTCAGCGGGTCACTTCGTTTCACTCCGCCAAGGCCATCGTGATCCGCGGCACCGCCGGGCAGGTCGCGGCGGCCGAACAGGCGGTGCAGCAATTTGCCAGCAAGTGAGGCGTCCCCCGGGCCCGGCCGCGTCCGCACCTTACTGCCGTCCTGCGAAGTCAACTCCCGCGCATGTCTTACCCGTCGGCAGCGGCCCGTTCAGGCTGTCAACTTCGCACGAAAGTCCTCACCCATCCCCGTCCTTCTTTCCGGGCAACACCCTCGCCGCGCACAGCACTGCCCCGGCGTACAGCAGCGTATCGGCCCAGACGTTCAACTCGTCCGCCATCTCCGGCCGCGCCGCTCTGGCAAATACCGGCACGTCGATGCACAGCGCCCCCAGCGCCACCGCCGCACCCGCAATCGCAGCCGGGCCGCGCGACCGCTTTCCCATGAGCATCGCCGCTCCTGCAACCAGCAGCACTCCGCCGGTCACATATCCCCACAGAGGCGCCCAGGGAATCCAGGCCGGCGTCAGTTGTCGCAAAGGAACGCCGGGGCGGAACCCGGGGTGTAAAAGCTGTTCCACTCCGAAAAACAGCGCCGCCGCCCCCACCACAAAACGCGCCGCCACCGCTGGCGCCCCACCCGGTTTTTCCCGCGAGATAGCCCACGCGCCGGCCCCGAACGACAGGTCGCGCATCATCACCGCCCACACGAACCGGTTTTTCGGCGCTAATACGACATTGGGAAGATGGATCATCAGGACGAACAGCAAAAACATCGCGCCCAATAAGGTGGCCGATAACCGCACATATTTCTTCGTCACAATACTGAGCGCCGCCGACAGCAGCGCGACGGCCACGAAATAGGTCCAGAACAACCGGAACGGCAGGAACGCCGGCACAATCTGCATCACCCCGCTGGCTTGGGCGAAATGCACGCATCCAAACACCGCGATCCCTGTGGCGACGAACGCCGGTCCCCACACGGCCAGTTTGTCCCATCCGCGCGCCCGCGCGAACTCCCCGCGGTACGCCACCAATCCGGCGATCAGTGCCATCAGCCCGGCGAACCCCGGCCAGAATATCGCTGGCGAGAACATGGATGCATTTTACACGGGTCCGGCGCTTCGAATCCTCCCGTGTTTCTGCATCATCGCAGCCGCGCAGTGACGAATCGCGCCAGGAAACTTTGCGCGCCACAGCCGCAGCCCTGCCCCCTCGCCAACAGTGCGTAACCACAAATCGCCAGTGTACCGGGGCCGCGTCCCAGGCTTTCGAAGTCGCCTCGATCAATCCGCTTCTCACCCGCACGGTTCGCCTTCGGCACGGCTTTCGGCAAGATGTAGAACCGGCGGCCTCGTTCAACGGGGCTGAGGTTACCAGTCGGCTCTTTGATCGCCACCCCTGAGCCTGCGAACGGTTCCCGATAGTGCCTGCACCACTTCTCCCAAGCCCCCAGCCCTTACTCCCGCTTCAGCCCGAACGTATACCGCACCATCAACATGTGGCTCGACCCGCTGAATCCATAATCCGTCGAGAACAGATACTCCACCAGGAAATTCCGCGAGAAGCGCCAGCCCGCACCGAAATCCGAAAAGCGCGGCGCCATCGGGTACACCGCCGAATACAGCGGAAAAAACGAATCCTCCACCAGCGTGCGGTTGCCGTATTGGTCCGGAAACAGGTCCACATTCCAATGGCTGCCGTGCCACACGTTCATCAGCGAGGCGCTCACGAACAGGCGCCGCGTCACGTCCACCATCACCGCCGCCTGCGTCGAAATGAAGTGGCTGTTGGCAATCCCGTTCTGCAGCGTGGCGCCGGTGGCGTCCGCAAAGCGCGTGGCTTCCGACCGCGTGGATGCGCCCGCCAGGTCCCACACCAGCACCACCCGCCGCGTCAACTGGTAGCCCAGCCCCCACCCCAGCGAGCCGCGCCCCGCTCGATCGCGCTGGTGCGAATTCACCGCGTCCGAGCGGATCAGCCCATCCTCCAGCGACAATCCCAGCCATCCCGCCGTAAGTCCGTATGAAAGCCGGCTCGAAAATTGCCCGCGCCACCGCAGCCCGATTTCCGAAGAGTGGCCGCCGGTCGAAGTGGAATCTCCCGGCGCCGGCGAATTGTTGGGGTACGTGCCGGTGTCCACATCCGTGCCGCGGATGAACGCATACCGGTAGAACACCCCCAGTTTGGCCGTGCGGCTAACGTCCAGCGAGTAGCCCGCGGTAAGGCGGTCTTCGGAAACCGTGGAGGCCGATTGCAGAGTTTCGAGCGGCGTCCCGCCGCCATCGTCATCCGGATCGCCCGTCAAACTGTGCGCCGTTCCGGTGCCCCGCAGCGATTCGAATTCCGCACCGAAACTGCTGCTGCCCACCCGTTTCGCCAGCACCAGCGAACCGGAGTAGTAATCGCTCATGGAGCCGCTGCTGCCGGCAAATCCATTGAAACCGGTAACCGCTCCCGGCGCTCCAGCGCCGCCCGTAGCGTAGCCCGTTACATACGGCAGGCTGCTGTACGCAGAGCCGGTGCTGTTGCCCACGCGCGATGCCGCCACACTGCCGCCCACAAACCAGCCGCTCCCGCCGAGGGGGCTGAATACCGAAAACTGCGGCGAAATGCTGTAATCTCCCGGCACCGACCCGCCCGGGGTCACCGGCGTTTCCCGCCCGCTCAGGCCGGCCGTACCGCTGTAGGATGGCAGCAGAAAAAAGCGCGCCTCCGGGTCGTGAAACTGAGTGGCGTAGGCGGGGTTTTCCAGGCTGTCCAGGTGGCTTTCGGCGAAGGCGTTGTAGCGCATCAGAAACGGAAGCTGGGAAACATCCGCCAACCCCGAAATGTAACGGTCGTACGCGCTGGAATTGGCGCCCTGCGCCGCGTTGCCCGTTTCGCTGTCGCCGTCATGCACCGCCGAATCGGGATGGCTGTTGCTCGCCGGCGCCGATGGTGCGGCCGGTGCGGCCGGTGCGGCCGGCGGAGGCGCGTTGGCCGCTACCGGCGGCGGAGGCGGCGGGTTGTGCCGGTCGGCATCGTACGCCGCGTTGTGGTCGCCGCCGTCCGCGTGGCCCTGCCCGGCGGTGAAGAAACGGAATGCCTGCCCCGTCACCACCAGCACGCCCCGCCCCGCCTCCACCAGCGCCGACTGCGAAGGATCGCTCAGCTCCGATACCTCCACCACCCCCTCGTACACCACCACCGCCGTGCCGCCCTGGGCATCCACCTGAATGCTGAACTCCGTCCCGCGCACCGCAATCGAGGCCGTCGGGCTGTTCATGCGGTACGGGTTCGGCCGCCCGGCGAAGTGATTGATCTTCACCCGCACCATCCCTAGGGTGATCTCGAACAGCTCGCGCAGTGAGGACGCCTGGCGGAAATCCTTCAGCAGGATCAGCGACCCCGGCGATACCACCACCATGCTGCCATCGCTCAGGTCGATGGTCACCGTGCCGCCGCCGCGGGTGTCGATCCGGTCACCCGGATTGAGAATCGATCCCGCCGTCAACGCCACCATGCCGCCCGCGGGACCTGCCAGAAAGCTGGCACCGCTCACGCTGGCTGCGCGCGCCACCACCATGTCCGTCTGGGCCCCGGCGGAAATCGCCGCCATCAGCATCACGCCGCATGCCATCAGCAGCTCGCGGCAAAGCCTCCCCCGGCCGGAATGCCCGCCGCTACTCGATTCCGCTTCTTCCCGCGTGCTTCTTCGCCTCTCCGTCTCTCCCCAGGAACATCTCCAACCGCTCCCAAAAGCCTGACGCGGAGGCGCGAAGGCGCGGAGACGTTCGCGGAGAAGACCTTTCGACCTCTCTTGGCCCTCGGCTGGGCCTCCAGGCCCAGAGGGTACCCTCCGCGTCAAGGCAGTCCTCGCATGCCAGTTTCTGGTTCCATGAACGACGACGACAGTCAGCGTGGAGGCGCCGCGATGAGTACTCCGCCGCCTCACGCAATATCCACAGGCCTTTCCGCAGATTCCTCTTCGAGTTCCACCTCTTCTTCGCTTACCCCGTTAGTCCGGCCATGCAGTTGGTAACGGGCGATCAACCGCTGGATCGTGCGGCGATCTAAATCAAGGACGGCGGCTGCCCGGCGCCGGTTCCAGCCGGTTTCCTCCAGGATCAGTTGCAAATATCGCCGTTGCAACTCTTCCATAGTGGGCCGGTCGGCCACCAGCCGGCCTTCACAGGATCCCCCCGCGCCGGTCTTGTGCCGCGCCGCGGCAATCTCCGGCGGCAGGCAATCCACCGTGATCAGCCCGCCCGCCGAAAGCGCCACCGCGCGACGCAGCGCGTTTTCCAGCTCCCGTACGTTGCCCGGATACGGGTACGCCGAAAGCGCCGATACCGCCTCGGTGGTCAGGTGCGGCGCCGGTGCGCCCGGAGCGCGGAAGCGCTGTAGAAAATGGGCCGTCAGCAGTTCCACATCGCCGGCGCGCTCGCGCAGCGGCGGCAGCTCAATGCTCAGCACGCTCAGCCGGTAAAACAGGTCGGCGCGGAAGTTCCCCGCCGCTACCAGGTCCCGCAGCTTGGCGTTCGACGCCCCGATCACCCGCACATTCACGCGCCGCGTTTGCGTGGCGCCCACCCGCCGCACTTCGCCGCTTTGCAGCACCCGCAGCAGGCTGGCCTGGAAGGCCGGGCTGGTGGACGCCAGCTCGTCCAGAAACAGCGTCCCGCCATCCGCCGCTTCGAATAGCCCGGTGCGCTCCATGGTGGCGCCGGTGAAGGCCCCGCGGGTGTGGCCGAACAGCTCGGCTTCCAGCAGCGTATCGGTCAGGCCGCTGCAGTTCACCGAAAGAAACGGCCGCTGCGCCCGCCCGCTGAAATCGTGGATGGCGCGGGCCACCAGTTCCTTGCCCGTTCCGGATTGCCCCGTAATCAGCACCGTGGCATCGCTGCGGGCCGCCTGCGCCACCAGCTTGTAGACCATGATCATGGGCACCGCGCGCCCCACCAGCCCGGAATGCGACAGATCGGCGGAAACCGGTTCCTCGTCCTCGGCGGCAGAAATTTCAGCCTCCTTGCGGGCTTCCACATAACGCCGCAGCAGCGCCACCACCGCCGCGATTTCGAACGGCTTGCCGATGAAATCGCTGGCGCCGCGGGCCACCGCTTCCACCGCCACTTGCAGAGAACCCTGCGCGGTCATCAGGATGATCGGCAGGTTCGGAGAGGTGGCGCGCAATGCGTCCACCAGTTCCAGACCGCCGCCATCGGGCATGTACACGTCGCTCAGGATGGCGTCGAAGCGCGCCGCCGCGGCCGCCTCGCGCGCTTCACGGCCGGTGCGCACCGTCGTCACACGGAATCCGTTCAGGCTCAGTCCGGTCTCCAGCATCAAACGGATCGAGCGTTCGTCGTCGGCAACTAAAATATGGGGTTGTTCAGACATACATGGGCCTTTCCGCCCTCAAGGGGCGATACCAAAAACGATGCACGCGGAGACGCGAAGCGCAGGGGCCGGCGAGCTGACCTTCCACTAACATGACGTCTCCGCCCCGCAGGGCGTTGAGTCAGGAGTCGCCGAGTTTTCACCGCGGAGACGCGGAGAACGCAGAGGAAGCGCGGAGAACACAAATTTTCTTCTCCGCGTTTTCTCCGTTTTCTCCGCGTCTCCGTGGTGAATCCAAGCTCTCACACCGCCTCCGCTCTGGGGATCTTCAACATAAACGTCGACCCCGCATTCACTTCACTCCGCACAGCCACCGAGCCGCCATGCAGTTCGGCGATTTCGCGGACCAGCGCCAGCCCCAGGCCGGTGCCCGGCGTTCCGGCGTCCTGCACGCGCGGCACCCGGTAAAACTTTTCGAAGATCCGCGCCAGGTCGGCTTCCGGAATCCCGTACCCCTGGTCGCTGACTTCCACGGTCACGGCATCCTCACTTGCGGACGCCTGGATGGTCACCTGCCTGCCCCCAGGGCTGTACTTGATGGCATTCGAAACCAGGTTCTCGATGGCCCGCGACAGCAGATCGGCATCGGCCACCAGCGGTGGCAGGTCGGGCGCCAATTGCCGCACCAGCCGGATGCCGTGCTGCGCGGCCACCGGCTCCAGCAGCAGCAGCAGCCGGTCGATGACCGCCTCCAGCCGAACCGGCGACCGCCGCAAAACCGTGGCTCCCGATTCCAGCCGCGTGATGTCCAGGTACTGGGTAATCATGCGCGCCAGCCGCTTCACCTCGTCGTTGATCGCCAGGTGCATCTCGCGGCGCCGGGCCGGGTCCAGTTCGTAATCCGCCAGCAGTTCGGTCATCCCCTGTATGGCCGTCAGCGGCGTGCGCATCTCGTGCGAAACCAGCGATACCACGTCGTTCTTGGTCTGCTGGAGTTCGTGCTGGCGGGTAACGTCGGAAAGCGACGCCACAATGCCCAACACCGGCCCCTCGCCCTGGTCCTCGCCCGAAACTGCCGCCATCCGCAGCGTGTAATGGCGCGGGCGCACACCCCGAATGGTGATTTCCCGCTCAATTTTGGACCGCTCCATGACCAGCCGGTTGAGCAATTCGGGGTCCGGCGCGTCCAGCAGGCGTTGGATCAGGTTCTGGCCGGTCAAATTGCCCGGCGCCGTGCCCAGAATCGCCGCCGCCGCGCGATTGGCGAAGGTGATGCGGCCGTCCGGCGCGGCAATCAGCAACCCGTCTTCCACCGAGCGCAGCGCAAAATCGACAAACCGGGCGCGGTTCAAAAGGCGCGCATTCAGGTCCCCCAACGCCCGCACCTTCCATTCCAGGCCGTGCGGAAGCCCCAGCGACGCCCCCGAACGCCCGAACGCCGGCGCGCGCGTGCCCGGCGCCAGCAGCTCTTCGGAAGCCGCGATTTCGTGAATCGTGGTGTCCAGCCGGGCGCTGGCCGCCAGGGAACGGTGCAGCAAAGTCAGAATCCCGGCGGACGCAATCGCCACCAGGCCGGGAACCAGGGGAGGAACGACCAGCAACCAGGTAAAAAGTAGGTAGCTGGCCAGCACCAGCAGGACGGCCAAAGCCCCCAGCACCCCCAACTGCTTGAAGAACTCGGCTCCGCCCTGGGCCGATTCCAGGGCCGCCAGGGTGGCCAGGGCGATCAGCGCCGACCAGAAAAACTCCGCCCAGCCGGAAAGCCCGCTGTAATAGCGCCCGCGGAGAATCGTGTTCACCGCATTGGCCAGCACCTCCACGCCCGGCATCAAGGCGCCGTGCTGGTCGCCGCGGGCGTCCGGCTGGTGCACGAAGGGAGATGCCATGCGGTCGCCCATGGAAGCGGCCGTGGAACCGACCAGCACGTATCTGCCAAGGAACTTGCCGGGCGAGATGGCCCCGCCCAGTACGTCGGCCAGGCTGTAGGTAACCGGGCCGAACGAGCCGGTGGGGCCCAGGAAATCGATGGTCATGCGGCCGTCGCGGATCAGCCGCGGCGCACCGGCGGCCGCCGTGAGCACCACGGGCGGCGGCCCGGCCTCCACCGGAATGCTCCGCGAACCAAGCAGCAGCGCGTGCGGCGTCGCGACCACGGCGCTTTCCGGCGTGCCGTCCCCGATCCGGACCGTTTCCACGGCCAGCGAAAGCAGCGTCTGGCCGCGATCGTCCGAAGCCCGCACGGCAATCTGCCGCGGTACCCCGTCGGATTCCGTCTGCACGTTGACGTGCCCCACCCCCGCGGCCGCCCGCGCAATCGCCGGCAGCGGCATGAGCCATTGCGAAGGACCTCCACTGACCGGCGATTCCACCAACTGCGCCGCCACCGCCACATTGCCGGCACGGCCGATGGATTGCGCCAGCATCTCATCGTCTTCGGCGTCGGTGGGATCGGCAAACAGGATATCCAGCGCGATGGCTTTGGGCTGGGCGGCGGCCAGGGCGTCAATGGTGCGGGCGATCACCTGCCGCGACCAGGGGAAGCGGCCGTAGCGCTGGATGCTCTTCTCGTCGATGGCTACCAGGGCAATGTCGTTGGGCGCCGGGAGCGGGCCGCGCCGCTGCAACAGCCAGTCGTAGGCGTACCGGCTCAGTCCAGGCGCCCGCCAATCCAGCAGGACGCCGCAGGAAGCCGAGGCCAGGGCGATCAGCAGAGCCCATGCCACCGTGCTGCCGTTCAGACCCGCTTTACGCAACTTGCCCCACCGATCCTGGCACTGCTTCCGGCCCCATTCAGACTGTAGCGCTAAGCTCAATGGCAACCCGGTTGCCAATCGCTAACCTCCGATTTCTCAATGGATTTGCAGATCTTGTGGTCCTCATGGTGGCAATTTGCCGCATTGCGGGGACATCTGGCGCCACCGCCCTGCCACCCGTAACATTGGCAGCCGGGGGAACGCCTTCCTGGTCACCTATGACCAAGAAGCTGCTTTTTGTCACGACAATTTTGCTTGTCGTCGCGTTTGTCGCGGTAGCGGCGGATGTGACGGGCAAGTGGGTCGCCGAAGTCGAAGGGCGGAACGGCAATACCAGTCAGATGACGTTCACCCTGAAGGCGGATGGCAGTACGTTAACCGGCACAGTAATGGGTGGCATGGGCGGAGGGCGCCGCGGCGGTGGCGGCGGAGCTCCGGCAGCGACCGAGATCTCCAACGGTAAGATCGATGGAGACAACGTTTCTTTTGAGGTAAAGAGGGAATACAACGGGAATGAATTCGTTACCAAGTACAAAGGTACACTTTCCGGAGATACTCTGAACCTCAAGGAAACCCGCAACGGGCGGAACGGAGAAACCACCCGGGACATCGCCGCCAAACGCTCCACCACCTAAAATGCGGGCGAAGCCCCAACCACTGGCGGGCCGGTCCCGGTGAATACCATACCAGGACCGGCCCGGTCCTTTATGGGCGGTAGACAAAGTTTCCGGCGGCTCGACCGCTCTCCCGCCCTGCAGGCCCACCGTGAATCCCTGATTCCGGCTTTTTTCAATCCTGTCGGGACAGGATCAGAGGGCAGGGTGGTAACGTTTCCGACACCCCCAACGCCTAAGCGTATACCTATGACCAAAAAGCTGCTTTTTGCAACAACGATCCTGCTTGCACTGTCACTGGCCGCCTTCGCGGCGGATGTCAGCGGCAAGTGGACTTTTGAACAACAGGGCCGCCGCGGTGGCAATCCCACAACGGTAACCCTCAACCTGAAGGCCGAGGGTGGGACCGTCACCGGCACGGTAAGCCAGCCGGGCCGCAACGGCAACATGGAATCCCAGATCTCGGACGGCAAGATCGATGGCAACAACATCTCCTTCAAGGTCAGCCGCCAGATGGGTGACAACACCATCACCATGGAGTACAGCGGCACCATCGAGGGCGATTCCATCAGCCTGAAGATTACCCGTCCCGGCCGCGATGGCAACCCCATGACGAGCGAAGTGACGGCCAAGCGGTCCACCACCTAGTTCGAATCGCAACCTGGTTTCAATCTCCGCGGCCTTCCCGGTGTCAACCCGGGAGGGCCGTTGCTTTTAGGGGAGACGGATTCCGCTTCACCGCCGAGCCTCCACGTCGGCCGCCGTCGTTTCTCCGCGTTGCCTCCGCGCCCTCCGCGCCTCTGCGGTGAGGCCGGCCCCGCCAGCCGAAAGGTCATCTCCGCGCCTCCGCGTCAGGCTTTCGAGTTCGGTTGTAGGCGTTTCTGGACAGGCTTTCTCCGCGTTTCCTCCGCGCCCTCCGTGCCTCTGCGGTGAAGCGGACCCCCCGCCCTACCCCACCGAGCTCCATTTCAAAGGGCTGGTGGTGGGGCGAGTGAGCGGGTCATCGAAATGGTTGGGACTCACCCGGAGGGCGTAGCCCAGCCGTCCGGTGCGTTCGGGGACAATGTCCTTGCCAAACACGGCCACGTTGCCCTGCTGTTCGACCGGCGGCAGCACCATCACTTCGGTCTCTTCCAGGTGGCCGTTGTTGTCCACCCGGCCGATCACCACCTCCACCCGCACATCGGCGGGCGCCAGACCAGCCAGGTCGATGGCGGCGCGCACCGGCACGGGCCGGCCGCTGATCAGGGAACCCGATGGGCCCGGGTCGGCTTCCAGGAACTTCACGCGCTCCCACACCTCCCGGACGCGCTGATTCCAGCTCGCCTTCTCGCGCGCCATGGCAAAATGGCCGTCCAGCAGCCGGAGGTGCTGGGTGTGCGCCGGATCGTATAACTCGGTCATGTATTCGCGCACCATGCGGCGGCAATCGAACTGCGGGGTGATGTACTGCAGCGATTGCTTCACCCGCCGCATCCACTCGCGCGGGGTCTGCTCGCGGCGCTCGTAGAACATGGGCACGATCTCGTTTTCCAGCAGCGAATAGATGGCGCTGGCGTGTAACTGGTCCTGGTCTTCGGAGTAGGGTTCGCGGTCGCCGATGGCCCATCCGCCGCAGTGTTCATAGGCTTCGTCGAACCAGCCGTCCAGAATGCTCATGTTCAGCACGCCGTTGATGGCAGCCTTCATCCCGCTGGTGCCGCAGGCCTCTTCCCCGCGGCGCGGATTGTTCAGCCAGATGTCCACTCCCTGGACCATTTCGCGGCCCACCTTCATGTCGTAATCTTCCAGGAAGACCACGTGCTTCCACAGGTCCGGATCGCGGGAAAGCTGCACCACCTCGCGGATGTAGCTCTTGCCGGGCTGGTCCTTGGGGTGGGCTTTGCCGGCAATCACCACCTGCACCGGCATATCCTTATTAAGCAGGATGCGCTTGAGCCGCTCGACATCCTTGAACAGCAGGGTGGCGCGCTTGTAGGTGGCGAAGCGCCGCGCAAAGCCGATGGTGAAGGCGTTGGGATCGAGCACTTCGGCGGCCCTCCGCACCTCCATCGCGGATGCCTGCCGGCGCACGGCCGAATCGTGCTGCCGCGAGCGCACGAAGCTCACCAGGCGGCGCTTGCGGCGGCGATGCACCTCCACCAGTTCCTCATCCGGGATCTCTTTGACCTGCTCCCAGACGCTGGTATCGTTGAAACGCTCCCGCCAGTCCGGCTGCAGGTATTGGTCGTAGAGCGCGGCCTGGTCGCTATTCAGCCAGCTCGGCACGTGGACGCCGTTGGTGATGGAGGTGATGGGCACCTCCCAGACCGGCAACTGCGGCCAGAGGTCGTGGAACATCTCCTGCGAGACGTGGCGGTGCAAGCGGCTGACGGCGTTGCGGTAAGAGGAAGTGTTGAGCGCCAGCACGGCCATCGAGAAGCGCTCGTCGCGGTTGAAAATGTTGCGCCGCCCAAGGGCCATAAGCTGCTGGAAGTCGATCCCCACCTCGGCGCAATATTCCGAGAAGTAATAATACATCTGCCCGGGGTCGAACAGGTCGATGCCGGCGGGGACGGGCGTGTGGGTAGTAAAAATGTTGCTGGTGCGGGCCGCTTCCTGGGCTTCTTCGAACGTCAGGCCCTCGTCGCGCATGTACAGGCGGATCTGCTCCAGCGCCAGGAAGGCGGAGTGGCCCTCGTTCATATGGAAAACCGTGGGCTTGAGGCCCATGGCTTTGAGCGCCCGCATGCCGCCAATTCCCAGCACGATCTCCTGCCGGACACGGGTATCGTTATCGCCGCCGTAGAGCGAATCGGTGATGTCGCGATCCTGCGGCAGGACATTGTCCGGGATGTTGGTGTCCAGCAGGTAGAGCGCAATCCGGCCCACCTCCAGTCTCCAGACCTGGATGTAAACGTTGCCGGTAGGCAGCTTGACCATCACCTTGAGATCCTGCCCGTCGGCATCTTTGACGGGCTGGACGGGCAGGGTGTAAAAGTCGTTGACCGGGTAACGCTCCTGCTGCCAGCCATCGGGGTTCAGGAACTGGCGGAAGTAGCCCTGCTGATACAGCAGCCCGAGACCGATCAGCGGGAAATCCTGGTCGCTGGACGACTTCAGGTGGTCGCCGGAAAGGATCCCGAGCCCGCCGGAATACACCGGGAGGCATTCGGTCAGCCCGTACTCGGCGGAGAAGTAGGCGATCAGTTTGCTATCCGCGGGAGCCGATTTATGGGTCTTGGCATCATAGGTCTCACAGGCCGCTTTATAGAGGGCCAGGTAACGCGGATCGTTCCCCATGCGTTGCAGGGTGGCCTGGGAGACACGCCCCAACATCAGAACGGGGTTGTAACCGCATTCGCGCCACAAATTAGGGTCCATGCGGCGGAAAAGGGATCGGGCAATCGGTTCCCAGCTCCAGAGCACGTTGTAGGCCAATTCTGCCAACCGAGGCAGGCTGGAGGGCAACGCCGGACGAACCAGGAACTCGCGAAGGGGCTGAATGTGAAAAGGCATAGCCTGAACGAGCTACTTCCAAAATAACAAATCGGCAGAAAGGCCCCCGGACTACACGGTTCGGGAACAAAATGCGTCAGAATATTACAGTATAGGTCGAATGCGTCTGCTTGGATGGTTCCTGATTCTGGCCGCCGGCGGGATTTGCCACGCGGGCGAGACCGCCGTGCTGGCAAGCGGCGCGCGCTTGCACGTGGATCGCCACGAGATGGCGGGGGGCAAGGTAAAGCTATTTACCGGTAGCGGTTACATAGAGATGGACGCGGCCGAGGTGGCGCGCTTCGAAGCCGACGAAGCGGTGCCCCAGACGCCCGGCCCCGCGCCGGCGTCTGCCGCGGTTCCACCGCCGGCTAGTACCGTACCGGCCAAGCCGCCCGCGCCACCGGCCACTCCCGCCCAACTGGCGGATGCCGCCGCCGACAAGTACGGGCTGCCGCGCAAGCTGGTGCGCAGCGTGATGCGCGTGGAATCGGGCCTGCAGCCGGACGCAGTTTCGCCCAAAGGAGCCATCGGGCTGATGCAGTTGATGCCCGAAACGGCGCGCGAACTCGGCGCCAATCCCCAGGACCCGGTGCAGAACGTGGACGCGGGCGCGCGCTATCTGCGGGAGCTTCTGGAGAAGTACAACGGAGCCTTGTGGCACGCCCTGGCGGCGTACAATGCCGGAACCGGGGCTGTGGCGAAATACCACGGCATTCCCCCCTACAACCAGACCATCGACTACGTAAATAAGGTAGACGCCGAATACAACAAGAAGTAGTAGTAGTAGGGCGATGCGCCCTGTTTCCCGCCCCGGCCGATTCCCAACACGCGGCCGGGGCGGATGCGGCGGAAGCTCCGGCAGGAGAAACTCCGACGATGTCAGCCGATGTACCGGGCGTAGAGGCTGCGTGCGATGCCGGGGTCGCTGGTGCCTTTGACGATGGTGCGTCCGTCGGGGAAGACCGTCAGCTCATAAGGAGCGGCGGTGAACCGCAGGGCGAAGGGGTTGGCGCGCACCTGGCCTAGCGGCGCGAGCCGCGCTTCCAGGCCGGCCAGGTCGACCGCGCCGCGCTCATGGATCTGCACGGCATTGCGCCCGCACAGGGTCACCGGCTCACGGCAGGATTCCTCCAGGTAGGGAAACTCCCGCCGCGCGCAGGTGGGGCAATCCGGGTCGGGCGGAGGAGCGGGCACCTGGCGGATACGGCCCTCCCAAATGTCCATGGTGGTGATCCGCGGTTCGATTTCGGCCGCGTGGCCCGTCAGGATTTTCAGCGCGGCGGCCACCTGCAGGGACGCGATGGCGGAAACGATGGCGTTCAGCACACCGCCGGTTTCGCAGGTGGGCTGCGGCGATTGCGGCGGATCGGGGTACACGCAGCGCAGGCAGGCAGTGCGGCCCGGAAGCACCGGCATAGTCAAGCCATAACTGCCCACGGCCGCGCCGTAGATCCACGGGATGCCGTTACGGATGGCGAAATCGTTGAGCAGGTAGCGCGTGTCGAAGTTGTCGGTGCCATCCAGGATGAGCTCCGCGGGCGCCAGCAGCCCGGCGGCGTTGGAGGCGGTCAGATCGGCCACCACGGGCAGAATCTCGACCGAAGAGTTGATGGCGGCGACGCGCCGGGCGGCGGCGGCGGCTTTGGGAAGCGCCTCTGCGGCGTCGGATTCCTCGAAGAGCCACTGGCGGTGCAGGTTGCTTGGCTCCACGTAATCGCGATCGATCACGGTGATGTGTCCGACGCCGGCGCGCGCCAGGGCGGCGACGTGGAAGCTGCCCAGCGCACCGCAGCCGACCACCGCCACATGCGCGGCGAGCAGGGCTTCCTGCCCCGCTTCACCGATAGCGGGGAAGAGAATCTGGCGGGAATAGCGCAGGCGCTGAGCCGGATCCATCTACTTGGCCAGGGCCGCCTGAAGCTGGCGGTAGGCCGCCTCGTCGTAGTTGGTCTTGAGTCGCTCACGGGCTTCCAGCTTGGGATCGCCGGGGCGCGGCCCTTCGCGCTGCAGCGCGCGGTTCAGCAGCGTGGTAGCCTCGTCGTCGTTGGGCTTGTGAGCCAGCGCGGCCTTGAGGCTGGTGACGGCTTCGTCGAAGTGCCCCTCGCGCCATTGGATGTAGCCGATGTTGAAGTGGTAGTCGGCGTCCGAGCTGTCGCCATCGGAGGCCTTCTGGAAACTCGCGATGGCCTGGGCCGGCTCGTTCAGGCGGCTCTGCGCGGCGCCCAGGTTGTTGAAGACCTCGTTGAGCGGCACCGACGCGGCCACGATTTGAAACGACTGCGCGGCGCCACTGAAATCGCCGTTATAGAAGCGGCAGAGGCCGAGGAAAAATTGCGCCCGAAGGTAGTGCTGGTCTTTGCGGGCGACGCGCTCCAGCCAGCCGGCGGCCACTTTGTAATCCTTCTTCTCCCAGTAGGTTTCGCCGAGTTGGAAGCAGGGCTGGGAGTAGTGCTCGTCCAGGCGGGCGGCTTGGGTGAAGAAGCGATGGCGCTGCTCGGGCGCGGTAGCCAGCAGGCCGCGGATGTAGTTCTCCACGGCATCGATGCGCACAGGCGGGCGCGCTTTGACGAACTCGTCCTCGGACGGCGCGGTTTGGGGATGGAGGAACGAGAGCACCTGCCAGCCCAGATGCACTTCGAGGTTGGCGAGGTCTTCCAGGGCGCCCACTTCCCCAAAAGGCGGCCCCTGGCGGGTGTGCTGCAAATCCAGCAGGCGCGCGGTGACCCGGAGCGAGCCTTTGGACTGCGTATCTCCATCGGCGGGCGGCAGCAACTCATAATATCCATAGATCACCACCGAGGCATCCAGAGCCTGCCCGATTTTGATGATGGAGGCGTGGGTGATTTCGGCGGAGGGCCGCATTTCGAGACGGCTGTAGGCCTCCAGGCGGGTGGCGCGGTCGATGACCAGCACCCCCTCGGAAGCCAGCGAATCGCCCACCGATTCGGCGATGCTCTCACCGATCCAATCCAGGTTGGCCGAATTGGAGTGGTTGAAAAACGGCAAGGTGAGCACGTTCTCGGCGTGGAGCGGCAGGCAGAAAAGAAGCAGATACAGGAACCGGTACATCTGCTTTTAGTGTAGCGTGCGGGAGAGGGACGGCTGAAGGCTGGCCAACGCCGATGACGGCGCTCCCTTCCGGAGCAGCCCCGGGGGTCAGGCTCTTCGTTAGCGGCCCGCGATTGTGGCGTGCGTTGCAGCGGGGGAAATAGGGTTGGGCGCCCCTAGTCGCCGTTACCGCGTGTGAGGGCCGGCGCCAGCCAGCCAGCAGCTTAGCCCGCGGTCATGTGGCTCTGCATTTCCTCCAGCGTATAGCCCTTGGTTTCGGGATACACGGCCAGCACCACGAAAAACTGCACCACGGTCATCAGCGCGAAGAAGACGAACGGGGCGCCGCGGGAAACCGCCGCCAGCGAGGGGAAGGTGAAGGAGATCAGCGCGTTCATCACCCAGTGGGTGAAGCTGCCGAGGCTCTGGCCTCTGGCGCGCACCAGCGTGGGGAAGACTTCGCTCAGATACACCCAGATGACGGCGCCCTGCGAGAAGGCGAAGAATCCGATGAAAGCGACCAGGCACCACACCAGCCAATCCTGGTGCGACCCGCTAAGGAAGATGGCGGCCACACCGGCCAGCGCCAGGCTGGTGCCGGCAGCGCCGATGAGCAGCAGCTTCTTGCGGCCCAGGCGGTCGATCACCGACATAGCCACCACCGTGAACAGCAGGTTAGTGGCGCCCACCGCCACCGATTGCAGGTCGCCCGAGACCTTGGTGAAACCGGCGGCGGCAAAAATGTCGTTGAGGTAATACAGGATGGCGTTGATTCCCGAGAGCTGGTTAAACATGCCGATGGAGACGGCCAGGAAGATGGGGAAGCGGTAGCGGCTCTGGAAGAGCGGCTCGGACGCGCCGGTTTTGGCGCCCGCACTCTGGTGGGATTGGACGGAGGCGACAATTTCGGCCAGGTCCTTGCGGTAGTCGGGGTCGCCGGTGCCGCGCAGGACATCCTCGGCTTCACCGGTGCGGCCCTTCTGCGCCAGCCAGCGAGGGCTTTCGGGAATGCCGAAGAGCGCCAGGCAGAAGATCGCCGCTGGAATGGCCGCCACCCCCAGCTTCCAGCGCCATTCCGCCTCGCCAAAGCCCATGGAGCCGACCACGTAATTGGAGAAATACGCCAGCAGAATGCCAAACACGATGTTGAACTGGAACAGCCCCACCATTTTGCCGCGCGAGGCGGGCGGGGCGATTTCGGCGATGTACATGGGGCCCAGCACCGAAGAAGCGCCGATGCCGAGTCCGCCCACGAAGCGCGCGACGACCAGCGAGGACCAGTCGAAGGCGAAGGCGCATCCGAGAGCGGAGAGGAGATAGAGAATCCCGGTGATGCGGAGGCTGGCGCGGCGGCCATACCGGTCTCCAGGGATACCGCCGAACAGGGCCCCCAGGATGGTGCCCACCAGGGCGGCCGAAACGGTAAACCCGACAGTGAGGGGGGTGAGGGAATACTGAATCTTCAGCGCCGAGGTGACGCCGGAGATGACGGCCGTGTCGAAGCCGAAGAGCAGGCCGCCGAGCGCCGCGACAATGGAGCTGCGGACCAAGTAGGCGTTCATTTGCATGGGGATTCCTGTTGAGGCAATCCGCATGATAGCACCTGGGCACTGACGGGGGCTGGGCGGTTGCCCTCTGCGTCAGGTTTTCCGCTTCTCTGCGCGCTTCTTCCCCGCCCTCCGCATCTTGGCGGTGAGGCCCACGCCTCTCTTTCCCCGTAGCGGGTCCGCCGGCTTATACCCCAACTCCTCCGACAGAATCTCCACCATCCGCGACAACACCTTGACCCGCGCCCAATACTTGTCGTTCCCCTCCACCAGGCACCACGGCGCCGTCTTGGTGCTGGTCTTCACCAGCATCTCTTCCACCGCTTCTTCGTACACGCTCCACTTCTGCCGGTTCCGCCAGTCCTCCTCCGTCAGCTTCCACGCCTTATAGCCGATCGCCTTCCGCTCCTCAAACCGCCGGTACTGCTCCTCCTGCGAAATATGAATCCAGAACTTCGCCACAATCGTTCCGAAGTCCCGCAACTGCCGCTCGAACGAGTTGATCTCCTTGAAGGCCCGCTTCCATTCCTCTTCCTTCGCGAATCCCTCCACCCGCTCCACCAGCACGCGCCCATACCACGACCGGTCGAAAATCGCGATCTGCCCCCGCTCCGGCAGCCGCCTCCAGAACCGGTACAGATAGTGCCGCGTCTTGTCCTCGCCCTGCGGCGCCGCAATCGGATACACCACATACCCGCGCGGGTCCAGTTTTTCCGTAATCCGCTTGATCGCCCCGCCCTTGCCCGCCGCGTCCCAGCCCTCGAAGGCAATCACCACCGGCCGCTTCTGCAGGTACACCTGGTATCCCAGCTCGCGCAGCTCAATCTGGCGCCGCGTGATCTCGCGGACGTACGCGTCGCGGTCCAGCGCCCGCGTCAGATCCACCGTCTCCAACATCAGGCCGCTCCTCCGCCCAGCGATTCCATGGCCTCCCGCAGTTCCGCGTCCTTGGCCACCGCCCCGTTCACCTCCACGCTCGCCGGCGCGTCCGCCCCCAGCCGTTTCTCCATGGCCCCGATCAGCGTCTCGAAAATCCTCCGCCGCGCGTGCCACTTCGAGGTCGCTTCCACAATCGTCCAGGGCGCATATTCCGATTCCGTCCACTCCAGCATTTCCTCGGTGGCGCTCAAATACTCCCCGTACTTCTTGTGCCGCGCCCAATCCGCGTCCGTCACCCGCCACGCCTCCAGCGGGTCTTTCTCCAGCGTCTGAAAGCGCTCCTTCTGCTCCTTCCGGCTGATGTGCAGGAAGAATTTCAAAATGGCCGTGCCGTCGTCCGCCAGCATGCGCTCGAATTCCGCAATGTCGCGGTACGCGTCCCGCCACGCCTTCTCCGGCACCGTCCGCTCCACGCGGTCCTCCAGCACCCGCCCGTACCAACTGTGGTCGAAGATCACCATCTCCCCGCGGTTGGGCGCCTTCAGCCAGAACCGCCACAACCACGGCCGCTGCTGCTCATAGGTGCGCGCCACGGTAACCGGGTATAGCTTGAACCCGCGCGGGTCCAGCCGCTGCGTCACCGCCGCAATGGCGGTGCCTTTCCCCGCCGCATCCCACCCCTCAAATACAATCACCGTGGACACGCCGTGGTCCCAGCAGGCCTTCTCCAGGTCATAGAGCCTCTGCTGCCATCCCGGCAGCGCGCGCTTATACTCCTCGCGCGACAGCTTCTTCTTTAAATTGATGTTTTCCAGCATGCCCTTCGATCAATTCCAGTGCTGTATCCAGTCGCGCGTACACGCAACCGCCGACTCGAACCCTGCCTGCCCGCCCGTGCCGCGCCGCGTCCTACGCCCCCATCTCCCTCCGGATCGCCTCCGCGATGCTCTGGCTGAATCCTTCCACCCGCTCCAGATCCGGCCCTTCCACCATCACCCGCGCCAGCGGCTCGGTGCCCGAAAACCGCACCACCACCCGGCCCGCCCCGCCGAATGCCTCTTCCACCCGCCGGATCTCATGGGCCACCGCCGGCACCTCGGTCAGTTCTTTCTTCTCGCGCACCCGCACATTCACCAGCCTCTGCGGATAAATCTCCAGCCCGTCCATCAATTCGTCCAGCGTGGCTCCCGCCCGCCGCGCCGTCTCCACCACCCGCAGCGCCGTCAGCATGCCGTCGCCGGTGGTGGCGTAATCGCGGAAAATCACGTGCCCCGATTGCTCCCCTCCCAGCACCGCCCCCAGCCGCACCATCTCCTCCAGCACGTATTTGTCGCCCACCGGCGTGCGGACCATCCGAATGCCGTCCCGCTCCAGGGCCTTCTCCAGGCCCAGGTTGGCCATCACCGTGGAGACCACCGTCCCGCCCGCCAACCGCCCGGCCGCCTTCAGCGCCCGCGCCGAGGCCAGCAGCACCCCGTCGCCGTTCACCTCCTGGCCGCTCGCCGAAACGAAAATGGCCCGGTCGGCATCGCCATCGAACGCCACTCCCAGGTCCGCCCGTTCTTCCACCACCGCCTGCCGCAGCGCCTCAATGTGCAGCGCCCCGCAGTCCAGATTGATGTTGCGCCCGTCCGGCTCGGTGCACAGCGTCCGCACCTCCGCGCCCAGCCGCCGGAACAGCTCCGGCGCAAGCCGGTAACTGGCCCCGTTACCGCAATCCACCACCATCCGCAGGCCCTCAAACCGCGCCGTGCAGGTGGAAATCAGAAATTCCAGGTACTGCCCCGCCAATTCGCCATCCACCGTCAGCGGCGCCGCCACCGGCTTCAGCCCCTGCTCCCGCAGCCGGAAAATCTCCTGTTCAATGGCGTGCTCCTCCCCATCCGGCAGCTTGAAGCCGCTGTGCGAAAAAACCTTCAGCCCGTTATCGCGATATGGATTGTGCGAGGCCGAAATCATCACCCCCGCCGCGAACGGCCCGCCCCGCGTCAGGTACGCCACGCCCGGCGTCGTAATCACGCCCGCGTACCGCACCGCCACCCCGCAGCTCTCCAATCCTCCCGCGGCCATCTGCGAGATCCACTCGCCCGATTCCCGCGTATCGGCGCCAATCAGCACCTCCGCCCCGCGGCGCGCCCGCAGCACATCCTGGCCCAGCGCCACCCCAAACGCAAACACCGTCACCCGGTCCAGCGGATATTCCCCCGCCACCCCGCGAATGCCGTCGGTGCCGAATAGCTCTTTGCCCAATCGTTCTCCTTCGTTCTCCCGGAGTCCTTCCGGGGATCCTGTTCATTTCTTCCGCATCGTCACCGTCACGGTGACCTGCGGCGAACCTTCAAAACGCACGTATGGGTCGTCGATAAACGCATTGACCCGAAATTCCTGCGACCCCACCACGTTCGACACGTCCACCGGATCGGTCACCACCGACACGATGCGCGCCAGCCGCCCCGCCGGCCCCACCAGCCGCAGTTCCGCCGGCGCCGCCTGGCAGCTTGCCACCACGTAGCCGTTCTTCCCGGCCCCCGTCAGCCGCACGTTGACCGGAATCTCCCGCACCATGTGGCGGTCGAACGCGAAACGCACTTCCGAGGGAATCGCCCGCACCAGCCGCACGCCCCGCGGAAGTTGCACGTCGGCGTGCGAGATGGTGAACGTGCGCTCCCCCGGCGCCACGTCCGACATGTCCAGCACCACCGCCGGCTGCACCCCGCCATCCCCCACGCCCCGCAGCACCAGCGACGGCCCCTGCAATTCCAGCGTCACCGACCCTACCGGCTCCGAGCTGATCTCCAGGTCCTCCGGCAGGTTCTTGTACTCCAGCCGCACCGTCGCAAACCCGGCCAGCTCCGGCTCGCTCGCCACCAGCCACCACAGCGTGATGGCGCTGGCCAGCGATAGCGCCTTCCAGCCGAAGTTCTCAAACAGCAGCGAGCGCAGCTTGTTCATCACCGGGTCCTCTCACCCGGCCTGACCGTGGGTCCCGCCTCCTGCAGCGGAATATCGGCCGTGGATTCCTCAATCGTCTCCATCCCCTGCTGCGGCGTTTCGAAGTGCAGGTTGATCAGCGTGGCCACTTCCTTCAAGGTGAGGCCGGAGTGCAGCTCTCCGAACGACGCCACCGAGATGCGCCCGGTCTCTTCCGACACCACCAGCGACAGGCAGTCCGTCTCCTCGGTGATCCCTATGGCCGCCCGGTGCCGCGTTCCGAACTGGCTCGAGACCGCTGGATTGGTGGTCAGCGGCAGAAAGCACGCCGCCGCCGCCAGCCGCTCCCGCTGTACGATCACCGCCCCATCGTGCAGCGGTAAGCCCGGCGTGAAGATCGTCACCACCAGGTCCCGCGAAATGATCGCATCCAGGGGCACGCCGCTTTCGATAAACGTCCGCAGCCCGATATCCCGCTCCAGCACGATCAGCCCGCCGGTCTTGTGCTCCGATAACTGCTCAACCGCCAGCAGAATCTCGCTCACCACTTCCGGAGCGTGGAACTCGCCCGTCCCGAACCACCGCTTGCGCCCCAGCCGCGCCAGCGTGCGGCGAATCTCCGACTGGAATAAGACGATCACCGCCAGTCCCAGGTACGGCACGATAAACGAAAGCAGCGAGCGCAGCGCCTCCAGCCGCAGCCCCGTGGCCACCGCGTATAGCGACACCATGATCAGGATGCCGATCAGGATGTGCCCGGCGCGCGTGCCCCGCACCACCATCAACGCCTGGTACACCAGGAACGCCACCACCAGGATGTCGATAATCCCGGTGATGCCAGGGTCCGGCACCGAAGGCAGCAGGCGCAAAAAGGAAGACATCGGCGGTTCTCACTGGAATCCGTCCCAGCCGTCTATTTTAACCTACATCGCTATTTGGCCCCGCTTCGCGGCATGGCCCTCGCCGCCCCGCCTCCGTAGGCGATCAAATAAGCCGTTGGCAAACGACCTCGCCTGAGCGATCTATCCGGGGTTTGCGTGCGGCTTACAACTTCCCACAACGAAACCACCGGCATTCTCAGGGCCAGAAAACGCGGCGAACCACGGCGGTCGGCCGTAGCCCTGCGACCGGGAGCAGGTTTTCGGGGAATTGCTGCTACAACGGTAGCTCCCGAACGCTTTGGATTACCAAACCCGACACCGGACAACGCGCACCCGGCTATGATGAGGTCTTCGCATGTTTCAGATTGTTCGTATCCGGGCGGATGCGCCGGAAGCAGCGGAGCCGCTCGGCACCAAGGACAAGTTCTGGTATAACGATCATCGGTTTCTATTCAAGAAGGCCCGCCCTGGCACTGGCGAAGATTGGGCTGAGAAGATAGCGGAACAGGTAGCAGCCTTCCTCAAGCTGCCTCATGCCACGACGAGATGGCGGACTGGGAGACGGATTCCGGTGTGGTTCGCGGTGTGGTCAGCCGCAACTTCTGTGAGCGGGGCGCGGCTCTCGTCCTCGGCAATGAACTTCTTGCGGAGGCTGACCCGGACTATGCCATCGGTGCTATCTCCAAGTTCCACGTTCCGGCACATACCGTTGAGCGCGTCGTATACACTCTCCGACGACGGGATCCCGGCCTGCCGCTCAATTGGGACCCTCCGCCTTACGTCGCGAACGCTTACGACGCCTTCATCGGCTACCTGCTGCTCGATGCAGTCGTCGGAAACACGGATCGGCACCACGAGAATTGGGGATTCATACGTACGGTCGGCGGTAAATTCCATCTTGCCCCGACCTTCGATCATGCTTCAAGCCTCGGTCGGAACCTGCGCGATGACGACCGTGCCCGGCGACTCTGGACGCGGGATCGGAACTCGGACGTCGCCGCGTTTGGCAAGCGCGCCCGCTCCGCGCTGTTCAAGCACGAAGCCGACGCCCGCGCGTTGCTAACGTCGGAGGCGTTTGCAGAGGCGGCACACGGCTCGCCGCGGGCGGCTTTGGGGTGGCTTGAAAGACTAGGCCTGATGACAGGCGCCGAAATCGGTACAATTGTAGGCAATGTTCCCCAGGATCGGATTTCGGCCACTGCGGCAGAGTTCGCGACAACAGTGATTTGTCAAAACAGGGTGCGTTTACTAGCCATGCGGAAGGATCTGCAATGAGGACGCTTTTTTTGGCGTGGCAAGACCCGGCGTCACGACGGTGGTACCCGGTGGGGCGGCTTGAGTCGTCGAATCAACTCTACTCATTTCAGTACACCAAGGGCGCCGAACAGGCGGCTGCCGTTGCTGGCTTTCAGCCGCTCGCGTCATTCCCCGAGTTGCGGACCATCTATGTCTCGGAACACCTTTTTCCTCTGTTCACGAACCGGGTTCTGCCTCACAGCCGTCCCGAGTACCCTGCTTATCTCAAATGGTTGAGCGTTCCGGAGTCGGAGCAAGATCCCGTAGTAATCCTGGCGCGTAGCGGCGGCCAACGCGTGACCGATACTCTGGAAGTGTTTCCGTGCCCCGAGCAGACGCAGGATGGCGAGTACCAAGTCCACTTCCTGGCCCACGGGTTGCGACACATGCCGGATTCGTCTGCGGATCGCGCCCTCACTCTGAAAACCGGCGAGCAACTCCTGGCAATGCGGGATGTCCAAAATCCCCAGGACCCGGACGCCATTGCGCTCCGGACAGCAGAGACATTCGAGCGTGACATGTACCTGATCGGCTACTGCCCGCGATACCTCCGCGCTGATCTGATCCGCCTGCTGGATGGCGGTTCTTCCCCAACAATCACTGTCGAGCGGGTGAACTATCCACCTGCCCCTCTCCAGTTCCGTGTTCTGTGCAAAGCGGTGATGACATGGTCCAAAGGATTCAAGCCCTTTAGCACGCCGGAATACGAACCAATCCTGCCGACTGCGTCCGCCCCCGCGCTCTCCCTCCCGCCCCGCCTCAAGTCCGCGTAATCCGTCGAGTGGCGCTGAAGTTCTGCGGGCCGCGTTCAGCCAGAACAATCGCCGTCCGCTTGACGCCAGCGTTTATGGGGAGTAATCTCCTACATTCCGATACGTGTCCCGCGGACGCCACCTCGCTGGTTTGGGGGATCCCTCGGCTATTCTATAGGGTTCCGACCGGGCCGCCTCGGCGGTTAGGCTCCGAGTTATGGGGAGTGATTCGGCTCCAATCGGTGCATCGGTTGGGGCCTTCCCAGCACAGAGTTTACACGACGCTGCAGAATCCGGTGTACCATCGAGACCGGATTTACATTATGAACTTCCCGGACCTTCCACACCTGAGGCAACTGCAAAGAGACCTGTGGCAGGGACCGACTTCGCGAGCTGCGGTAATGGTGGGATCGGGCTTTAGCCTCAACGCCGAACCGCTGCCTGGAGCGCGTTCTCGATTTCCGCTATGGCAGGAACTCGCGCGCGCCATGTTTGCTGCATGGTCCCCCCGCGGGTCAGAGTCGGACGAGGACCGAGAGAGGCGCCTCAATCGAATGAGCGCCCTGCGAATTGCCAGCGATTACGAGGCCGAATTTGGAAAACGGAAGCTCGAACTCTTGATTCGTGAGCAGATTCCCGATCAGGAGCATCAGCCCGGCGAGTTGCATCGGCTCCTATTAGGGCTTCCCTGGGCTGATGTCTTCACGACAAACTATGACACGCTGCTGGAGAGGACAGAAGTCAACGGCAGGGCGTACCAACCGGTTACTGAGCCTAAGGAGTTGGTCACTGCGATTGCGCCGAGAATCGTGAAGTTGCACGGAACACTGCCGCTGGGGCCCTTCATTGCCTCCGAGGAAGACTATCGGACCTACCCGCAAAAATGGGCGCCGTTCGTGAACTGCGTCCAGCAGTCACTGTTGGAGAACGCGTTTGTCCTGATCGGCTTTTCCGGCGACGACCCCAATTTTCTCGAGTGGATCGGCTGGATTCGAGACCATCTAGGAGAGCACCATGCTCCGATCTACTTGGTGGGTGCGTTCTCGTTTGAAAATACGGAGCGCGCCTTGCTGGGTCGCCGAGGCGTCACCCCTATCGACCTTGCGCCGATTGTGGGGAACGATCCTCGCGTTGGCATCGAATGGTTTCTTGCAAGCTTGCTGGCCGGACGGGAGTTCTGGTACGGGGACTGGCCAGGTTTGGGACGACAGTCCCCACACGTAAGGCCGGGAATCCCCGAACCGGCTGGCACCGGCGGCACCATTCCTGCGAGCATCGATTTGTCACCAGGGGGTCGTCTCACTCACGAAGACGTTGTGGGGGTAAGGGACCGATGGCGTTTTGAGAGGGAGAACTACCCGGGGTGGATTGTAGCGCCGCAACGAACGAGATCGACCCTCTGGCAAGCGACGAAGAACTGCTATGTGGCGTTAATTGCGGCATCGAAGGATTGGCCTATAGAAGACCGCATCGCTGTTCTTCGTGAAATCAACTGGCGCTTCGAAATCATTATGGCTCCCTTCTCGTCCGATGACGCCGCCGAGTTTCGGCGCACGGTCGATGAGATCTCGGACGCCGTTCGGCAAGGCAAGATCCGGCCGAACCAGAATCTCATCTCCGCGTGGTTTGAGATCGCATTCGCTTTGCAACGCGATGCGCGGGAGTCCTACGACGCGCGTGCCTGGGACGATCTGAATACAAAAATCGACGCGATGGCCGATAAACACAGGATCGACGGCGATAGAGTCCAGTACGAGACGGCTCTGTGGAAGATGTGGAACCTTGACCGGCCTGCAGCGCGACACACTTTGTCGAATTGGCAGCCATCCCCACGGTCGCCTCTCGCCAACTTGCACAAGGCCTCACTGGTTGCCGAACTTGGCGACCTCGGGGAAGCACGAACAATTCTTCGGTCAGCGCTATCGGAGGTTCGGAGATCCCTGCGAATCCGTGCGGGGAATATTGAGTTGCTATCGATCGAGGGCTGGTGCACTTATCTGCTTGCACGCGTCGAGCCTGTCCTCGACTGGAAAAAGTACGGTGACGTCTACGAAGAATTCAAAGAGCGCTGGCAGGAGCTCAAGTTGTACGAGTGCGATCCTTGGGACTACATGGAGTATTTCGACACCGCTCTGTCGGCCAACGCCCCAAAGCCTCCAAAGTCCGTGGAGCGCATTCCTGGCTTTGACCCCGGGATAGTGACGATCTCGCGGAAATTCGCGTGGGACCTCCTGACCCCACTCCTGCCCGCATTCGCCCGCATCCGGCTCAACGAGCAAGTCGGCATTCCGGTCTGCCTGCCCGGTGTCGTAGGTGGAGACGCCCTGCCAAACGCCTGCCGCTGGATTACCCCCTACACCGGCTTCGAGAGCCCTGCATTATTAATCCGTGCCCGTAGCGACGCTTTCTTGGCCGACAGAAGCCAGGCACGGTCCATAGACCCGACCATAGCGAGGCGGCTCTACTCCTGGTGTCTGAACGTACTAAATGGCGAGATTGCGTTGATAGCGGGCCCGATTCCAATGGGATCGACCACCCAAACTCTCCTGGACGTACTCGCCAAGGTGCTCTCAAAGCTTGCTTTCCGCGCTGATATGGACGCGCTGAGCGGAACACTGCCGACCGTTCTTCGTCTTCACCAACATCCTAGCGTGCGGATGAACGCAAAGCTACACGATTCCTGCGTTCCTTGGTTCAGGCGCCTGTTTTTTGCGGCAGATCCTGCGCTGCTCCTGGAGTGGCTTCCAACTTTGATAAGGGCACCGCTTCCCGAACAAAGCATCCAGCCAGAGATCGCGTTCGGCCAATGGTCGCCAGACGCGATGCAGTTCTTTCCGGGAGCGAGCCTTATAGGAGCGAGCCTAAGTGACGAAGTTTTATCGAGAATTCAAAGTGCGACCGGGTGGCTCCTAACGCGCGCCAAGAGCGAGTCTGGGGAAGGCCGCTGGACGGCAGTCCTCCGGCTTATTGGAGTTCACGGTGCCGGCTTAATGTCAGAAGAGCAGCAGACCAAATTCGGCGAACTCCTCTGGGAGAGAAGAAATGCGGCCTGCCTTCCTGACCTGGAAAGATTCTCCTCGGACGCGTTTCTGAAACTTCCAGCCCCTCCCGACATAGATGCCATCTCCATCGTCAAACAATACGTCCTTACAATGCCTCTGGGCAATATGGTAAGCCGCACCGCGGATGGCCGCTTACGCTTTGGCGGCGTCGAGGCGCGGCTCGGCTTCATCTACCAAGCGCTGGCGGTCTCGCGGCCGGTCGTCTTGCTGAGAGGCGAACGCAATGGAACGGTCGATTGGAGCGGAGAGGAAGTCAAGCAACTTTACACAAGAGCTTTAGAGTGGTGGGCCAACGACAGGCAAGCCTTTGACCTCAAAACCCCGGATCTGATGGGGGCGGCCGACTCTGTGCGAGCAACGGCGGCCCAGGTCGGTGCCTTCCTGTCCCGTATCGTCTTGCCAAATATGGAGTCCGCAGAGGAGGACCAGTGGCGTAGGGTGCTCACATTGCTACAAGAATTGAGGGAGGTCGCGGCCTTCCCAACGGAGGCGCTTCCCTATGTCCTGTTACACCGCCCGGCCGAACTGTCAAGTGTCGTGAAGACGATATCCGAGGACCTTGGTTCGGATGACGAAAGGGCGATTGGGGCGGCGGCCAAGGCAATCCGCCATTGGGCCCAGCTTTCCGCGTCTGACCGCGTACCCGAGCTTCCGTCAAACCTGGTTGCCGGCATGGTGGAACGGGTAGCCCTGAGACGTAGGCCCGGAGTTGTCTCCTGTCTTGTCCAGCTGACCCTCCTCCTTGCCGAATCCCCGGGGGCCATCGCGATACCGGACGCCACTCTCCTGAGTGCGTCTTTGGTTCCTTGGTACGAAGCGACCGACCAACTCGGGGACACGGGGTGCTCCGGGGATCTCGAGGATATACAGCAAATAGAGTTGAGGCAATGCGTGGGTGGCCTTGCTGGCGCCCTCAGAACCTGGTACGCGACGCAATCGCCGGGCGTTCCGGAACACCCCGGCATTGCGAAATGGGAACAATGGTGCGCCTCCGACGTCCTCCCGGAAGTTCGCCGAGCCTTCAGTGCCGGCGAGACCGCCCATGCTAACTAGCTTCGGGGGAAGTTTCCCGGATTAGGAAAGTTAGGAACCATAAGCCGCCTTCTGACCGCCGAGCACGCACTCCGCCGTGAAACGCCTATTCCGCGGAAGAGGAAGCCCCAAAGGCCGCTCGAAAGTCCGCTTCTCTGAAGTCGCGCCCGAACGCGCTCACCCGGCAGAACCGCCCACGCCGCGGGTCATGTTCGAATGCCCCTGTCTTAACGCCTATGCCCGCCCCCTCACTCCTTCAGCTCCGGCGGCCGGTACCACGCCAACAAGTCGCTCCTCATCCGCTCCGCCCGCGAGCGCCCGCCGGGTTCCAGCGCCAGGTTGTGCATCTCCTCCGCATCCGACCGCAGGTCGTACAGCTCGTCCACATCGTTCACTCGCAGCGTGTACTTGAAGTCGCCGCTCCGGATCATGTATTTGGCGTGCGGCGTCCGCAAATTGAATTCCGCAAACACCGCCTCCCCGCGCGGCTCGCGCACGTTGCGAAGCTGCGGCAGCAGGCTCTTGCCATCCATCGCCGGCGCCGGCACGCCGCACACCTCCGCCATCGTCGGCAATACATCCACCAGGCTCACCGGCGTTGCACAGCGGCTCCCCGGCTCCGTGATCCCCGGAGCCCGCACCATCAGCGGCACGCCGCACGAACCCTCGTAGAACTGAAACTTGTTCCACAGCCCGTGGTCGCCCAGCATCTCGCCGTGGTCGGAGGTGTAGATCACCACGGTGTCTCCCTCCAGGTCGAGATCCCGCAGGCCCGCCAGCACCTTGCCCATGGCATCGTCCATCTGCGCCAGGTTGGCGTAGTACATAGCGATCCGGCGGCGCGCCTGCGCCGGGTCGCTCAGCTCGGGCGTAGGCGCGTCCCGTTCAATGGCTTTGCGCACCTCCTGCGGCGCCCGCGCCAGGTCCACCTTCCCCCACGTCGGCGGCAGCTTCATGTCCTCCGCCCGGAACATCGCCGCGAACCGGGCCGCCGGCATGAACGGATCGTGCGGCTTCAGGCACGAGGCAATCGCGAAGAACGGCTGCTGCTTCCCGTGCTCTTTCAGAAACCGCACCGTTTCGCGCGCCACGAAGCTCTCGAAGTGGTCCGCCTCCGGAATCTTCGAAGCGCCTCCCACCGCCACCGCGCCCTTGCGCCCGTCCGACGTCCGGCTCCCCTTCCACGGATCGCCCGCGTCGCGCCACAGGTCGTCGATCTGCGGCATCCCCGATCCCGAATTCGCCCGGCTCAGTTCGTCCGCATACAGCTTGGTCTTCGGCCCCAGTTGCTCGAACCAGTCGTTGAAGTCCAGGTGGTAGTCGAAGCCGTGCGTCTGGGCGTCCACGAAGTGCATCTTCCCGATCAGCGCGGTCATGTAGCCCGCGCGCCCGAAGTAATGCGCCGCGGTCTTGTGCTCAAACGGCCACGGCGTGGCGTTCGACCAGGTTTGGTGATGGTGCGTGTAAAGCCCCGTCAGCAGCGAGGCCCGCGACGGCGTGCACACCGGGTTGGCGCAGTAGGCGCTCTCGAATCGCACCCCCGACCGCGCCACCGCGTCCAGGCTCGGCGTGTGGGCGTTCGGATTGCCTTCCACGCCCAAGCAGTCGCGCCGGTGCTGGTCGGCCATCAGCAGCAGCACGTTTTTCGGCCGCCCCGATTGCCCCCGGGCCGGCATCCCCACCAGCCCCGGTGTCAGCGCCGCACCGCCCAGCCGCAGAAATGTCTTGCGCGTCATGCACCCATCGTACCGGGATTCCCCGCCCAATGGATGCCGGGATGATCTCTCGGTAGAGCCGGCACAGCGCCAGCCCCTCAGCTTTTCTTGGCGAGCTTGGCGCCTTGGCGCGAAATCCTCTTTTCAACCTGACGCCCATCCAGGACGGCATCCCCCCAATTGCCCATGGTTGCCGCAATGATCTCTCGCAAAGCCGCCAAGAAAACCGCTCACCTAACGTCCATCAGCGCAAAGGATGTCCCGCTAGTCAAGCCCAACCACCCCGCATCCCCCGCACCGCGACCACCGATTTACCAAATACCGGTACAGCGCCAGCCCCTCAGCTTCTCTTGGCGAGCTTGGCGCCTTCTCGTGAAATCCTCTTTTCAACCTGGCGCCCATCCAGAACGGCATCCCCCCAATCGCCCATGGATGCTGCAATGATCTCTCGCAAAACCCCCAAGCCGCCAAGAAAACCGCTCGCCTAACGTCCATCAGCGTGAAGGATGTGCCGCCAGTCAAGCCCGGCCACCCCGCATCCCTTGCACCGCGACCACCGATTACCAAATGCCGGTACAGCGCCAGCCCCTCAGCTTTTCTTGGCGAGCTTGGCGCCTTGGCGTGAAATCCTCTTTTCAACCTGACGCCCATCCAGGACGGCATCCCCACAATTGCCCATGGTTGCCGCAATGATCTCTCGCAAAG
>DATJRE010000367.1:0-16765 GCA_035505095.1 Bryobacteraceae bacterium
AGCGCGCGCCGCTTGCGGGCCCAGTCTGCCTTGTTCACCTGCCGCGAACGGCCCACCGCCAGCGCGTCGGCGGGCACAGCCTCGGTAATCACCGATCCAGCGGCGATATAAGACCCGGCGCCAATTTCAACCGGCGCCACCAGGGTTGAGTTGCTGCCCACAAACGCCCCTTCGCCGATTACCGTGGGGTGCTTCAAGTGGCCATCGTAATTACAGGTAATGGTGCCGGCGCCGATATTCACGCCCGGGCCGATCTGCGAATCGCCCAGGTAGGCCAGGTGCTGGGCCTTCGACCCCGCGCCCAGGCGCGTCTTTTTCAGCTCCACGAAGTTGCCGATATGCGCGCGCTCCTCCACTTCCGCCCCCGGGCGCAGCCGCGCGAAAGGACCGGCCTGCGCACCGCGCGCCAGCCGCGATGCGGTGATCACGGTGTACGGGCCGATCTCCACTTCGTCCGCCAGCTCCGTGTCCGTCAGAACCGCGCCCGCGCCCACGCGGCAATTCTCCCCAATCGTGCTGTTGCCCAGAATCCGCGCGAACGGCTCGATTACGGTGTCCATGCCGATCCGCACGCCGCCATCGATGGTCACCGTCTCGGGATTCTCGATGGTAACGCCCGCCAGCATCAGCTCCCGCCGCTTGCGGTCGCGCAGCAGGGCGTCCACTTCGGCCAGCTCGATGCGCGTGTTGATGCCCAGCGCTTCACGCGCATCGGCGATGGTCATGGCCGCCACCGCATGTCCGGCGCGATGCAGGATTCCCACCATATCGGTGAGGTAATACTCGTGCGCCGGATTGTCCGGCTGGATCTCGTCCACGTGCTTCCAGAACAGGTCCGCGCGATAGCAATAGATGCCCATGTTGGCTTCGCGCAGGGCCAGTTGTTCCGGCGTGCCGGCTTTCTGCTCCACCACGGCCTGCACGCGCCCGCGGCCATCGCGAATCACCCGGCCGTAGCCGGTGGGGTCGTCCATATGAGCCGAAAGCAGCACGCCGGCGGCATCCGTTGCGGCGGCTTCGGCCATCAGTTGCCGCAGGGTTTCGGCGCGCAGCAGCGGGGAATCGCCGTACAGGATCATGAGGTACCCGCGCATCCCCGCCAGCGCCTCGCGCGCCACCATCAGGGCGTGGCCCGTGCCCTTCTGCTCCGTCTGCTCGATGAACGCCACACCGGGCGTGCGCACGGCCTTGCGGACCTGTTCGGCCTGATGTCCCACCACCACGAAGACGCGCTCGGGCGGGGCCAGCTCCAGCGCGGTATCCACCACGTGTTCCACCAGCGCCTTGCCTCCGGCGCGGTGCAGCACCTTGGCCTGGCGCGATTTCATTCGCGTGCCCAGCCCGGCGGCCAGGATCACAACGGTAAGGGGCATTTGCATCACTTCCCATTATGGCGCGCGGCCTTGCGGCGCCGGCCCTCCTGCGCCAGCTTCACCACCACGGCGGCGAGGGCCGAAGGGTCGTGGCGCACCTTGCCGCTCAACTGCGCCAGGTTGCCGCCCATCACCTCCAGGCCCAGTTTGAACAGGCCGTCGATATCGTTTTCCACCGGCATGATGGCCTCCCGCGCGTATGCCTTTTTCATGGCTGAAGGAATGGGCCGGATGTTGACTACGGCGTAATCCAGCAGGCGCCCGCCGGCATGCTGATGGATGGCCCGCACGTGGTCGGAAGCGCGGAACTCGATGGTTTCCCCCGGCTGCCACATCAGGTTGACGAAGTAGGCCTTCACGGCGCGCGACTGGCGGATGGCCTGGGGAATGCCCTGCACCAGCAGATTGGGAACCACGCTGGTGAAGAGGGAGCCGGGGCCGAGGGTGATCAGGTCGGCGTCGGCCAGCGCCGTCAGAGCCGCGGGCAGCGGGCGGGCCCTCCGCGGAATCAGGCGCACGCGCTGGATGCGGTGCCGGCTGCGGCTGATGCGGGTTTCGCCCACCACCGTGCTGCCATCCGCCAGGGTGGCTTCCAGAGCCACATTCGCGGCGGTGGAGGGGAAGATGCGGCCGGCAATTTTCAGCACCTCCGCCGAAGCCTTCACGGCGTCCGGAAAATCGCCCATGATCTTGGTGAGGGCCATCAGGAAGAGGTTGCCGAAGCTATGGCCCTTGAGGCCGCGCCCGGCCGGAAAGCGGTATTGGAAGAGCTGCGAGAGCAGCGCCGAATCTTCGCTCAGGGCCACCATGCAGTTGCGGATATCGCCGGGCGGCAGGACGTCGAATTCGCGCCGCAGCCGGCCGGAGCTGCCCCCGTCGTCGGTCACCGTCACAATGGCGGTGATGTCCACAGGCGGCGTCGCAAGGTTCTCCTGACGCGCATAATGTTTGAGGCCCGAGAGCAGCGCCGACAGGCCCGTGCCTCCGCCGATTGCGACCACTCGCAGTGGCTGGGAATTTTCCATCTCCATCGACCGCGCCGCGCGGACCATCTACCAGGGCTTCTTCTCCGGATACAGTAGGGTGTCGAAGGGATGCAGGTTGACCAGCGGCGCGAAATCGGCATCCTGCCGGGCAATGGCGCGGTTGCGCGGTTCCAGTTCGATGGCGCGCTTGAGGTTCTGGTGAGCCGTGGCGAAATCGCCGCTGAGCGCCTGCGCCAGCGCCAGAGCATAGTGAATGTGGTCCGTATTGGGCGCCAGCTCCAGGGCCTTTTCCAGGCTGGCGCGGGCTTCCAGCAGGTTGCGCGTGTTGATCAGCGCCACCCCGTAGTTGTAATACTCCTCGGCCGACGACAGGCTGAGGCCGCCCTGCTGCAGGCGGCGGTCGCACATGGCGATGTGCAGGCGCGCACGCTGGGCGATATCGCGCTCGGATCCTTCGGAGGCCGCCGTGAACAGCTCGCGGGCCTGTTCGAAGCGCCGGGCGTGAAACAACCTCATGGCGGATTCGAAGCTGCCCAGTTGAGAGGGGCCGTCAGCGGGCGGGACGGAGGTGTCGGCGGCGGTCTGAGTGGCTACGGCGCCCGGTTCGGAGTTCCTGAGGGGTTTGGGTCCTGGGGGTTTGCCCACTCGCGTTTCAGCGGTCTTTGCCGGGATGATTCTCTTCTTCTCAGACATAATTGACACCATGGCTCGAAGAACGTAGCGCATTTATATCAGACTGCGGCATCCGGGTGCAAGCCGGGTGGCCAGAGGGTTCACCTTGCGAAACCGCCGCCGGGCACCTGCCACGGGCAAGCCTGGCGCCTGCCGCCGTATCCTTATATATAGATGCGAATATCCGTTTGCGGTTCGGCGCGGGCGGCGCGCTATACTGCGGGCGTTGTGCCAAGGCAATGCGGAGTGGCGCGCGTGGACCGCGTGGTGATCAACAAAAGCCGGCGCGAACTGCTGCTGCTCTCGGGCGCCAGCGTGCTGCGCTCGTACCGTGTCGCCCTGGGTTTCGACCCGGTGGGGCACAAGCTGCAGGAAGGCGACGGACGCACTCCCGAAGGCCGCTACACCATCGACTGGCGCAATCCACGCAGCGCCTACCACCTGGCCTTGCGCATCTCTTATCCCAACCAGGCCGACCGGCAGCGCGCGGCGGAACTGGGCGTGGACCCCGGCGGCGACATCATGATCCACGGCTTGCCGAACGGAGTAGACTCTGCCGGGCGCGGGCATCCCGAGCGCGACTGGACCCGCGGGTGCATCGCCGTGGCAGATGCGGAGATGGACGAGATCTGGAACCTCGTCGCGGATGGCGCCATCGTCGAAATCAACCCGTAGCCGGTTCGCGGGGGCGTAGGAAGCCGCGCAGGCAGCACGAAGTTCCAAAATCTATTTTTCGCAATCCTCTTTCGCGCCCGCAACCGGTGATTGACCATGTGGCCCTGATGGGCATGCCAATAGCGGCGCCGCGGGTGTTACCGGCGCAGGCAAGAAGAAAGGCAGTGGCGGCCGTGGTAATCACATCGGCGGCCGTAAGAAGGCCGGGACGCGCAAAAAAGCCGGTAATCAGCCGAGGGGCGTACCCGCAAAGCCGAAGCGGCGGCATCCCACCGGGCATGTAAGCCATGCTGCCGGCGGTGGGATCGTTTCCGAATCCATGCCGCGCGTTATGACAAGTTGACGGGGAGTTGTTAACCAAAGCTGACTTGCTTGTTAGAGTGAGGGGCCTTACCGTTAGCTCGTGGTTCTTCGCCGTCCGTCACCACTCAAGGCCTGCCTAAGTGTTTACGCGCTGGTTTTTCTGGCAATCGTCATTCATTTCTACCCCAGCCGGACAGATCCTCCGGAAGCCATTCACTTTCAACCCACGCCCGAAGCGCAGGACTTCTACAACGTGGCATTCGATGCCCAGCAGGCGCGTTACGAGGTGGTAGCGAGGGACCAGGCGGAGTTGTTGCATATCCGCGACAAGGTCGAGGAGTTCGTAGAGAAGAATCATCTGAGCAAAGCGCACGTCCTGGATGTCGGCTCGGGCGAGGGCCGGCTCCAGGATGTGGTGGACGATTATACCGGGCTGGATATCTCGGCGACGGCGCGGGCCAAATACCATAAGCGCTTTGTGCAGGCGGACGCCCGGGCCATGCCTTTCCGGGACGGCGAATTCGATGCGGTGTGGACAATCTGGGTCTTGGAGCACGTGCCCAATCCCGAACAGGCGCTGCGGGAAATCCGCCGTGTATTGAAGCCGGGCGGGCTGTTATTCCTGTACCCGGCATGGCTCTGCTCCGATCTGAATGCCCAGGGTTATCCGGTACGGCCTTATTCCGACTTTGGCGCCGCAGGGAAGCTGATCAAGTTCACCGTGCCGCTACAGAGAACGGCGGCTTTCAAGGCCATGTACATGCTCCCCATACGCGCGGCAAGGCTGGCGGCTTGGAAGTTGCATCAGCAGCCGACCACCCTGCATTACCGCCCGCTGGAGCCCAATTACAAGACGTACTGGATGCCCGACAGCGACGCCGTGAATTCCATCGACATGTTCGAAATGTACCTCTGGTTTCGAAGCCGCGGCGATGAGTGTCTGAACTGCCCGTCCGAATCGGAGTTGATGACGATTGCCGATATCCCCCTGGTGTTCCGGGTGAAGACGCAAACGCCGCCACCCACCCAAACGGCGCGCCGCGGGCAGTAGATTGAGATAGTCGCCGGCGTGCGGCGCGGGCAAATCGCCTGCCCCGCGATCACACTCCTTGGCGCACGCCATCCGGCTCCCCGCACCCCGCGCCGGGTGTGCGAACAGGTGCGATCCTCCAGGAATTGGCCAGCCAGGGACCAATTGGATACACTGCAAGCGATTCCATCAGGAACCTGGCGGCCGACGCAGGGAAGCCGCGCGGGCAGCACGAAGTTCCAAAATTTATTTTTTCGCAATCCTCTTTCGCGCCCACAAGTCGGTGATTTACCATGGGCTTGCTGAGGTGCAGGTGACGATGCGCAGACTCTTCCAGAGAACTCTCAGTGTGGCCCTGATGGGCATGCTATTAGCGGCGCCGCTCGTGTTGTCGGCGCAGGGCAAGAAGAAAGGCAGTGGCGGCCGTGGCAGCCGCAGCGGTGGCCGTAAGAAGGCCGGGACGCGCAAAAAGGGCGGTAATTAGCCGAGGGCGTACCCGCAAAGCCGAAGCCGGCGGCGGCCTGATTGGCGGTGTTCCATCGGGCCACGCGGCTCCGGGGTCGACCCAGGGTTCCGGGAGACTTCCCCTCAGCCTTGGGCTGGCGCGCCAGATGACCCCGACAGCCGTCAGGCAGGTTTCCGCAAGCCCCCGGAACGGCGCTCAACGCGCCGGCGGGAAGCACTCCGGCCGCGATAGCCTTCACCACCACCGGCCAGAAGTGACCCGCAGCGCCGCGCCCACCACCCCGCCTTCCCGCCCGCGTCAACCCTTTCTCAGGGCCGCCGCGCGTACCACCCAGTCATAGGACTTCGCGTGGCGGGCCTGCCTGGCAGTGCGATAATAAGGGATGTGAGAGCTCGTACTTACCTACTGCTGGTACTTTTACTCGCGCTCAGCGCTTTCGGGAACCTTTGTCTGAGCTGGGGCGCCCACCGCCTGCCGCAGACGCTGTCCTCGAATCCTTTGTCGTATCTTACTTCGATGCTGGACCCCTTCGTGTTCGCCGGAATCCTCATGCTGATTCTGGCGCTGCTGGCCCGTCTGGCCCTGCTGAGCCTAGCCGACCTGACTTTCGTGGTGCCCATGACCGCCCTGGGTTATGTGCTCGCCGCCGTCCTGGGCCACGTCTTCAACCATGAGCAGGTTACGCCCACGCGCTGGCTGGCCATCTCCCTGATCTTCGCCGGAGCCGCCCTGGTCGGCTCCACTTCCCATAGCACCACCAAGGAGGCGGGAACCACCGAATGACCTGGCTGCTGGTCTGGATCACCATCGTCACCACGGTGGTCAGCGACCTTCTGCAAAGCTACGAAATGAAGCGCGCCGGCCAGCAGAGCATGGATGCCCGCGGCATCCGGCGGCTGCTCGGCGAAATCGTCCGGCGGCGTTATCTGATCCTCTCCATTGTCTGCCTGGGCATTTCGTTCTTCGCCTTCATGCGGCTGCTGCAGACGGCGCCCCTGAGCTTCGCCGTGCCGGCATCGGCGGGCAGCTTTGTCCTGGACACCGTACTCGCCCGGTTTTTGCTGCGCGAAAAAGTCGGCGCACGGCGGGCGGCCGGATCGCTGCTGGTAACCGCCGGCATCGTCCTGTTGGCCCACGGCGTTTAGGGCCCATTACCGGTCCTCCCGTCCGCTCGATTCCCGGCACAGCCCCAGCAGCCACGTCAGTTCCGCCCGCTTCTTCCGCCGGTACCACATCAACCCCGCGAAGAACACCACCGTAACCGCCCACACCCAGTTCAGCGGACCAAAGCACAGCCACGCTAATAGCGGCTTCCGCGGAGCCGCGGAATCCCGGTATATCCATCCCACGCAAAACGCGATCTCCGCCAGATAGAGACCCGCTCCGAACCAGACCGCCGCCAGCCGGCCGCGGCAGCGGCGCACCGAAAGCTCCACAAACGCAGCCGTATCCAACGCCGCCGGCGACCACGCGCCGCGGTTTACCGCCAGCGAGAACGCCCACGCCGCGGCCAGGAACAGCCACGTCCCCACGGCCAGCACGATCAGATCCGCCCGCGGCGCCCGCACCGCCAGCGCCAGCGTTCCCCCGCCAATCGCCACCGTCACCAGAATATCGGCCGCCAGCGCGACCCTCATCCAGCGCGATTGCCGCTCCACGGTCCGGCGCAGGTCCACCGGGACCGCGTTTTCCGACTGCCACTCTCGGCGCCACACCTCCAACTCGGCATCCATGCTCATCAGCGATTCTCCAGCCACTCGCGCAACATCTGCCGCGCGCGGGTCAGGCGCGCCCCCACATTGCTCTCCGAAATGCCCAGCACCTCGGCAATCTCTCCATATCCCAGGCCCTCCAGCGTCAGCGTGACCACCTGCCGGTAGACCACCGGCAAGCGATGCACCGCCCTCCGCAGACGCTCCGCGCGTTCCTCCTGCGCCAGGCCCGATTCGGGGTCGGGCGCCGGATCGCGCGCTTCCACCTCTTCGGGCGTTCCCGGCAATTGCGCACGGGTGCGCGCCAGGTGTGCAATGGCACGATTGTGCGCGATGCGGAACAGAAACGTCCGTTCGGAGCACTCTCCGCGAAACCGCGGCAGCGCCTGCCAGATGGCGATGGCGATTTCCTGCAGCAGGTCGTCGCGGTCGCTGGGCGTGTTGGTGTAGCTCCCCGCCAGCCGCGACAGCGCCGGCCCGTGGGCGGCCAGGAGACGGTCGAAAGTCTGCTCCAGCGCGGCTCGTGGCAAGAGATTGCAGGCCGCCGCGTCCCTCAGCGCGGCGTCAGTTCCCGTAGACGATTTCATCACGCTGCAGCCGGTTGGCGGTAGCCACCAAAATCAGCAGGGCCAGGCCGGCGGTCAGGCATCCCAGCGCCACCGTTCCCAACAGCGGCACGCGGCCGCCGCTCATCAGCGCCTGCAACTGCAACTGCTGCCCCACCACTGGCAAGTAGCTGCACCACGCCCGATTGGCCGCCGGGAAGAACACCAGGAACATGCCGATGCCCATGGGCAGAAACACAATCAGCGACAGGTAGGTCTGCGCTTCCTTCACGTTGCGGCAGACCGTGGAAATCAGCAGTTGCAGCGCGGCCGCGAAGAGCGGGAGCGGCAGCAGCCCCAGCGCCGCCGGCAGCCACACCAGCGGCGGCATGCGCAACACCATCGCCGATCCCACCAGGTTGACCAGGAATCCCGCCACCGCGAAGAGAGCCACGCCCAGCCACTTGCCCATGACGATATCCAGCCGCCGCACCGGGTTCAGCAGCAGCGGCAGCAGCGAGTGCCGCTCCCGCTCCCCGGCCACCGCATCCATGGCCACGTTCATGCCGCCCACGAACGCCGCCACCAGCGTGAAAATCGACATCATCGCGCCGATGACCTTGCCATCCGACCCCGCCTTCGAGAGCGATACCAGCCCCACCACCAGCGGTCCCATCAGCGCGTAGAGCAGTGACGAGATCACCGACCGCACATCGCGCAGCCCGTCCACCGCTTCTTTCTGTGCCACCACCATCGAGGCGTTCAACATGCGGCTGTCTCCGCCGTCGTGAGTTTCACAAATGCGTCCTCCAGGCAGGCCGTGCCCGCGCGGGCGCAGATTTCCGTAGGCGATCCCTCCGCCACCAGGCTGCCCGCCGAAATCACTACCAGCCGGTCGCACAGCGCTCGCACCTCTTCCAGCACGTGGCTCGAAAACACCACCGAGACGCCGGCATCGCGCAGCCGCCGCAGGATCTCGCGCAGCGAGCGCACCGTGAGCACGTCGAGACCGTTGGTCGGCTCATCCAGCAGCAGGTTCTGCGGCGCGTGCAGCAGCGCGCGGCCAAGCGCCGTCTTCATGCGCTCGCCCTGCGAGAAGCCGGCCGTGCGGCGGTCGGCAATCGGCTCCAGGCCCAGCGTCCGCACCACCCGCTCCACGCTGGCGCCGAGGACCTCCGGCGGCATCCCGCGCAGCCGTCCGAAATACGCCAGATTCTCGCGCACCGTGAGGCGCGTATAGATTCCCTGGTGGTCGAGGAGCGCGCCCAGCCGCCGCTGGCGGTCCAGCGCCGAAGCGTCCCCGCCGGCCTCGTCGATGCGGACCGTCCCCGCTTCCGGCTGGAGCACGCCCGTGATCATCCGCAGAGTGGTAGTCTTTCCGGCCCCGTTGGAACCCAGCAATCCGGTGATGGCGCCATTGGGAGCCGCGAAGGTCAGGTCCCGCACCACCGTCCGGCGGCCGAAGCTTTTTCGAAGGTTTTGCACTTGAATCATGTGGCTGTTCCGGTAGTCCGCAAACCGCCGTTTTCCTTACAGGAAATTTGCGGCGCGGCAAGAGGGCCCCGGCAACGCGGGCTATCCTGAAGGAATGAAACTGGCTTTTCTGGGACTCGGCCGGATGGGATCGGCCATGGCCCGCAACCTGTTGCGCGCCGGCCACCAGGTGACGGTCTACAATCGGTCGCGCGGCAAAGCCGAAGCGCTGGTGGCGGATGGCGCGCAGGTGGCCGATTCGCCCGCCGGCGCCTGCCGCGGCGTGGAAGCCGCCATCAGCATGCTGGCCGACGATCACGCGGCCAACGAAACCACCCTCGGCCCTGGCGGAATCGCCTCGGGGCTGGACGCCGGCGCCATCCATATTTCGTCCAGCACCATCAGCACGGCCTGTTCGCGCAGTCTCGCCGCCGCACACGCAGCCAAAGGCCAAGGCTACCTGGCGGCCCCGGTTTTCGGCCGGCCGGAAGCTGCCGAGGCCGCCAAACTGGTGGTGGTGCCCGCCGGTCCGGCCGAATCGATCGAGCGCTGCCGGCCGGTTTTCGACGCGATCGGCCGCAAGACCATCGTGGGCGGCACAGAGCCGTGGCAAGCCAACGCCATCAAGCTGTGCGGCAATTTCATGATTGCCAGCGTGCTCGAAACCTTCGCCGAGGCCTTCGCTACGGTGCGCAAAGCCGGCATCCAGCCGCAGGTATTTCTGGATGCCATGAGCGGCCTGTTCGCGTCGCCCGTCTACGACATCTACGGACGCGCCATCGTGGAGCAGAAGTTCGAACCTGCGGGCTTCGCTTTGACGCTGGGCGCCAAGGACGTGCGCCTGGCGCTGGCTGCCGCCGAGGAATGCGGCGCGCCCATGCCCATCGCCAGCCTGCTCCGCGACCAGTTCCTTTCCGCCATCGCGCACGGCCAGGGCAACCTGGACTGGGCCAGCGTGGCGCTGGTCGCCGAGCGCGCCGCGGGGTTGCAGCATGACGCCTCATGACGCGGTTCTGGCCTTCCTCAGTGCCATCAACCAGCGGGATGCCGACCGCCTCGCCGAACGGCTGACCGAGGACCACGAGTTTATCGATTCGCTCGGGAACCAGGTCCGAGGCCGCGAGAAGATGCGCGCCGGCTGGCGGGGATACTATTCGCTTTGCCCGGATTACTGGGTGGCTCACGAGCACATTCTGGCCGAGGGTAACGTGGTGGCCGTCTTCGGCACAGCCGGAGGCACCATCGCCGGCCAATCGTGGCGTACTCCGGCCGCCTGGCTGGCGACAGTCGAAGACGGCCTCGTCAGCCAGTGGCGCGTCTACGCCGATAACAAGCCGGTGTACGACATCCTGGCCCAAACTGCCAAGTAGGAAAGGCGAAGGCAGAGGCCATCGAGGTGAACGCATCGCGAGGCTGGGGTTCCCCGAACCGCGCCGTCGCCGCACTACACGAACGCCCAACCGTAACCTTCACCCCAGGCGCCGTGCGCGGCCCCGCGCCCTGCGCACCGCCGGACTGGACCTTGGCGCGTCGCCCGGCCGCCGCGCCGGCGCATCCAAGCCGGTCACGGATGACTCCGGCGCCTCTGAAAAGGCCGCGGTCCGGCGCGCGGAATTGGCGGTCCCTCCAACCGCCCTCGGCGATTTCGCCGGGAAATCTGACTTAAGTTAGTGGCGTTGTGGAGGACCTATAGTCCGAATGTTAGGACCGCATTTAGACCGAAGGTTAGGGCGAAATTACAGCGAAAACAAAGAAGCAAATTCGCCACCCCGATTTAGTCATTCGGCCGCTCTTTGGCCCGGCCGGGCACACCGCGCCTCTCCGCACGCCCGACAACCGCTTAACTGATTGACTTTCCAGTGTGATTTCACTAACAATTCGGCCTCCGAAAGGTACTTTCTGTTACCAGACATGTGCCGAACAGTATTTTTTGCAACAAAGCCCGGCATGGTGATATTCTGACCGAAAGCTTTGGTCCAGCGCCCCGACAGCGTGAACCGGAGCTGACTTTTGCCTTCCGGCAGGCACTACAGAGCAGCACCAGGATTTGCAATGTTGGACCATCCAGGCCCAGGAACTGCGCAGTTACCTATCAATTTCGCTTGCGCGCGGCCGCTCGCGCTGGCGATCTCCCTGATTCTCTTTTTCCACTTATCGCGGGCCCGCGCGGACGATTGGGTGATGGCCTTCCACGATGCCCGCCATACGGGGCAAACATCCGAGGTAGTTACTCCGCCGCTGACGCTTGCCTGGACCTGGAAAGATACCGAAGCTTACGACCTCGGAGACAACGGTAAGTTCGTTCCGCAGCCCTATTTCTGGCTGCCGATTTACTACCAGGGCCAAGTCTACCTTCAGGGCGGCAATAATGCCAATCGCGTGTTCTGTTTGAATCCCGCCACCGGCGCCGAACTTTGGGAGTGGGACAATCCCGGATACGCCCAGGCCGGTACCTACCTGTTTCAGTTTTATAACTACCCTACGGCCGTCGATGGACGGATCGTGAACGCTTCCACCGACTTCACCGCGTCGTTCGATGCGGCCACCGGGGCCAACACGCAGTCGGCTTACAACACCAACGGGGGTTGGCCCTTCGGAGGCGCCGCCGCATGGAACAACATGGCGTACATTCAATTCGTCCGCACCGACGACGGCACCGAAGCGTTCCATGTGATCCAGGACCCGGTAGCCTGGGTGATCCCTAACCCCGATAGTTACTACAGCCCCGACAACAAAACCACCTTCACGGATGATTCTTTCAGGGTTCCCGCAGTCGATAATTACACGGCCTACGTGAATATGCTGGGCCAACTGAACGCTTTCAACGCCACCACCGGATGGCAGATGTGGACCTGGGGCCAAATGGACGACAACTCCTCGCCCGCGGTGTCCAATGGGGTGGTCTACTTCTACGCCCTTGACCAAGGCAGTATGATGGCGTTGAACGTAGCCGGGGTCAGCTTTAATTCGAGCGGCGTGCAGGTCCCGGTGCTGTGGTCCGTTTCCATGCCCGCCGCCGATACGCCGATTGTCAGCGAAGGGACGGTGTACGCAGGTGCCGCCGATGGAAACTTCTATGCACTGAATGCGGCCACCGGCTCGGTCGAGTGGACCTTCAAGACCGGCGCGCCGTTCACCCCGCTGCAGATTCCGGCCATCTCCGGGAACCTGATCTATGTGCCTGGCGCGGACGGCACCCTGTATGTGCTCCAAAAGAGCACCGGCGCCGAAGTATGGCATTACACCGGCACGGCCGCCTGGGGGCCGGTGGTCATCGCCGGCGGTCTGGTCTTCACCAGCGACCTGACTAATACTTTCTACGCCTTCCAGCCGCAAAGCGCCGCTATCGGGCCGGCCGTAACCGCCTTGTCCCTCTCGCTGGCGCCGAATAACGCCCCCGCCGCCGTCAACTTAACCGGCAGCGGTTTCTTCGGAGGAGGATCGGCCAGTGCCGTCCAGAGCGTTTTCCTGGACGACAACTCCGGCACGCCGCTTACCGGGTACACAGTGGCCAGCGATCAAAGTATTACTGGCGCCGTAATCCCGGCGGGAATCGCTCCGGGAACCTATCACATCCGAGTGCAGACCGGCGTGGGCCAGACCGCCAACGAACCCACCTTCACCGTGCAGGCAGCCAATACCATCGCCATCGCCACCCTGGGTTATAGCACCGGACCCAATAGCTTCGGCACCAATCTCGGGTTCCAGCGCCACTTAGTCCGCACCAGCAACGGCACCTTAGTAGCGGTCTATATCGGGCCGGCCAGCGGAGAGCCGCAATACCCCACTTACAACTTCAGTTTCGATGGCGGCCTCACCTGGAGCGGCCAGGGCCAGTTGGCGCTTTCCAACGCGGGCACGGTGATCTACTCACCCACCACTTCCATATGGGTCGACCCGCAGGGCCAGATCAACATCAGCTCGATTCAGTGGCCCACTTACAACCAGACTTTTCAAAAATTCGCCATCAACTCCGCCGGGGTGATGGCTCAGGACACGGGCTTCCCGGTCTATCCCTCCGGCGGCGGCGCCGACCTTCCCAGTCCCATAGTAAGTGAAGCCGGCGGGCGCCTGTGGCTGGCATTGGAGACCGGCGGCAACTTAACGGGCTATTATTCCGATAACGGCGGAGTGAATTGGACGGGCACCGCGCAAATCAATAAATCCAGCGCAAGTCCCGCGGCGATGGTGCTTTATCAGGGCCACCCGGCGGTGATTTACTCCGATGGAGGTTCGCTGGCGTGGTCGGCATGGAACGGCCAGTCGTGGAGTGCGCCGCAATTGCTGCCCGGATCGATTAGCGGCGTGGGCCAGTCCATGAGCGCCGTGGTCACCTCCAACGGCCAGGTAAACCTGGTGTACTCGCCGGCCAAGGGCGGAGTCTACTATGCCGCCTACGCGGGGCAGTCCTGGACCGTTCCGGCAGCCTTGGACCCCGCGGGCACCTCGCCGTCGCTGACCACCGATGGCGCCAACCTCTGGGCGTTTTACACCAATGCCGGCGGGAACCTGGTATACCGGCAAACCAGCAATGGGGTGTGGAACGCGGCCGTGGCCCTCACCAGCGACGGCAATCAGAACACCGCACCCACCACCCTGGAACTGAGCACTGGCGGGCAGGTTCCGGTGGTCTGGACCTCCGGATCGTCCACCGCCGGTTACTGGGTGAAGGCAGCGGTGGTTTCCGGTTCCGGAGGCGCCAATCCGCCGGCACTACCCACTGACGCCGTTCCCGCGCTCTCGATCACCAAGACCAACGCCGCAGCGTTCCACCAAGGCGAGAGCAGCGCCACTTACTCGGTCACCGTCAGCAACGCCGCCTCGGCCGGCGCGACATCCGGTACCGTAACGGTGACCGACACCGAGCCGACAGGCCTCACGCTGGTGTCGATAGCCGGTAGCGGCTGGACCTGCTCCGGCGCTGCCTGCACCCGCTCCGACGCGCTCAGCGCCGGAGCCAGCTATCCCTCTCTCACCGTCACCGTGAACGTCGCCGCCAACGCCGCCGCTAGTCTCACCAGTTCGGCTACCGTTTCCGGCGGTGGATCGGCATCCGCCACGGCAGCCGACGTTACGGCTATCACCCCGGTTCCCGCGCTCTCGATCTCGCAGACCAACGCCGCCGCGTTCCACCAGGGAGAGAACGGCGCCACTTACTCGGTCACCGTCAGCAACGCCGCCTCGGCCGGCGCGACATCCGGCACGGTAACGGTGACCGACACCGAACCCGCTGGACTCACGCTGGTCTCCCTAGCTGGCACCGGCTGGACCTGCTCCGGCGCCGCCTGCACCCGCACCGACGCGCTCAGCGCTGGAGCCAGCTATCCGCCTCTTACCGTCACTGTGAACGTCGCCGCCAACGCCGCCGCCAGCCTCACCAGTTCCGCTACCGTTTCGGGCGGAGGCTCGGCATCCGCAACCGCATCGGACGTTACAACCATCACCGCCATTCCCGCGCTCTCGATCTCTAAGACCAACGCCGCCGCGTTCCACCAGGGCGAGAACAGCGCCACTTACTCCGTCACCGTCAGCAACGCCGCCGCGGCTGGCGCGACATCCGGCACGGTAACGGTGACCGACACCGAACCCACCGGCCTCACACTGATCTCCATAGCCGGCAGCGGCTGGACCTGCTCCGGCGCCGCCTGCACCCGCAACGACGCCCTCAGCGCCGGAGCCAGCTATCCGGCCCTCACCATCACTGTGAACGTCGCCGCCAACGCCGCCGCCAGCCTCACCAGTTCGGCCACCGTTTCGGGCGGGGGTTCAGCATCCGCAACCGCGTCGGACGTTACGGCTATCACCGCAGTTCCCGCGCTCTCGATCACAAAGACCAACGCCGCCGCCTTCCGCCAGGGCGAGAACAGCGCCACTTACACCATCACCGTCAGCAACGCCGCCTCAGCCGCTCCGACATCCGGCACCGTCACCGTGACAGACACCGAACCAACCGGCCTCACGCTGGTCTCCATAGCCGGTAGCGGCTGGACCTGCTCCGGCGCCGCCTGCACCCGCTCCGACGCGCTCGGCGCCGGAGCCAGCTATCCGCCTCTTACCGTCACCGTGAACGTCGCCGCCAACGCCGCCGCCACTCTCACCAGTTCGGCTACGGTTTCGGGCGGAGGTTCGGCATCCGCAACGGCATCCGACGTTACGGCCATCACCGCCGTTCCCGCGCTCTCGATCTCTAAGACCAACGCCGCCGCCTTCCACCAGGGCGAGAACAGCGCCACTTACTCCGTCACCGTCAGCAACGCCGCCTCGGCTGGCGCGACATCCGGCACCGTCACCGTGACAGACACCGAACCAACCGGCCTCACGCTGGTCTCCCTAGCCGGCAGCGGCTGGACCTGCTCCGGCGCCGCTTGCTCTCGCACCGACGCGCTCAGCGCCGGAGCCAGCTATCCGGCCCTCACCATCACTGTGAACGTCGCCGCCAACGCCGCCGCCAGCCTCACCAGTTCGGCTACCGTTTCGGGCGGAGGGTCGGCATCCGCCACCGCATCGGACGTTACGGCCATCACCGCCGTTCCCGCGCTCTCGATCTCTAAGACCAACGCCGCCGTGTTCCACCAGGGCCAGAACGGCGCCACTTACTCCGTCACCGTCAGCAACGCCGCCGCGGCCGCTCCGACATCCGGCACCGTCACCGTGACCGACACCGAACCCACAGGCCTCACGCTGGTGTCGATAGCCGGCACCGGCTGGACCTGCTCCGGCGCTGCCTGCACCCGCAACGACGCGCTCAGCGCCGGAGCCAGCTATCCGCCCCTGACCGTCACTGTCAACGTCGCCGCCAACGCCGCCACCAGCCTCACCAGTTCCGCCACCGTTTCCGGCGGAGGCTCGGCATCCGCGACGGCATCCGACGTTACAGCCATCACCGCCGTTCCCGCGCTCTCGATCACCAAGACCAACGCCGCCGCGTTCCGCCAGGGACAGAACGGCGCCACTTACTCCGTCACCGTCAGCAACGCCGCCTCGGCCGCTCCGACATCCGGTACCGTAACGGTGACCGACACCGAACCCACTGGCCTCACGCTCGCCTCGATAGCCGGCACCGGCTGGACCTGCTCCGGCGCCGCCTGCACCCGCACCGACGCGCTCAGCGCCGGAGCCAGCTATCCGGCCCTCACCGTCACTGTGAACGTGGCCGCCAACGCCGCCGCCAGCGTCACCAGTTCGGCTACCGTTTCCGGCGGTGGGTCCGCATCCGCCACGGCATCCGACGTTACGGCCATCACGCCCGTCTGCGCCTTCACCTCTCCGGCTGCGGTCACCCTGACCAATGCGGTCCCGGCGTCGGGCACTCCGTCCACGCAATCCTTTTCGATTTCCGTCGCCCCGCGAGGCGGCTGCACTCCCTCCACCACGTGGACCGCCTCTTCTACGGCCGGCACCTATTGGCTGACCATCACCTCCGGAACCACCGGCAACGGAGGCAGCACCGCTACCCTGCAAGGCAGCGGACTGAGCAATACCCAGCCAGCCGCCCGTTCGGGGACCATCACGCTCACGCCATCAACCGGG
>DATJRE010000368.1:0-3642 GCA_035505095.1 Bryobacteraceae bacterium
AACTGATCAGAGGCCTTAAAGTCCGGTTGGCATGCGTATTTGAGCTTTCGGAAGGCGACCGGCAGCGGCAAGTTCTCTCTGGGCGGAGAGAATCGGTCGTTGTCGGACGGGTTACGGAACCGGTTCCAATGTCCCGGCGCCTCGAGCGCCGCAAACGAACAGAACGACCAGGAACGACACGACAAAGAGCGAAAAAACAGTCTGAAAACACCCAGATTCTCACAACTTCCCCACACTGCGCCGCCTCTGCGCCCTCCGCCTCTCCGCGGTGAGCCCAGGCCCCCGCTCCCACGCTAAGATCGAAATCAGCCGGTGGCCAATCGTCCCATTCCTCCGCTCACCAACGCCGCGCTATGGGCGCTCGTCGCGATCTACGCGTTCGCCCGCCTGCTGCAGCTCTTCCCTGCGCCGCTGCTCCTCCTCGTGGTCCTCCACGTTTTCCCGCCGCTGCTGTTCGCGCTGCTCCACGGCGCGCTGGCCTACCGCGTCCGAGGCATTCTGCTCTTCACCGCGCTCAGTTTCCTCACCGGAAATGTCTTCGAAAACCTCAGCATCCTCACCGGCTTCCCTTTCGGGCATTATTATTTCAGCGGCGTGATGGGTCCCAAGCTATTCCTGGTCCCCGTAACCCTCGGGCTGGCCTATCTGGGAATCGGTTACCTCGCCTTCGTCCTCGGCCGCCTGTTAGTCTGCGGTCCCGTGGCGCCGGTCTCAGGCGGCCGCGTGCTGGCCGTGCCCCTGGTGGCCGCCTTCGCCATGGTCGCCTGGGATGTTGCCATGGAGCCGGTCTGGTCCACCCTGCTGCATTGCTGGATCTGGCGCGGGGGCGGCGTCTATTTCGGCGCGCCGCTGACTAACTTCTTCGGCTGGTTTCTGACGGTCTATATCATCTACCAGTTATTCGCCCTGTATCTGTCGCGCCAACCCGGTACCCCTTGCCTGCCCCGCACTTACTGGCGCATCGCGGTTCTTTACTATGCCCTCTGCGCCGCCGGCAATCTGTTGGTCGCGCTCCCGGCCCCCTCCGCGGCCGTGGTTACCGATCCCGCCGGGGTCCCGTGGCACGTCTCCGCCATCACCCGCGCCTGCGCGCTGGCATCCCTCGCCGGAATGGGGTCGTTTGTATTACTTGCCGCCAGGAAACTCCGCAGCTCCTGGTAGACGCCTTACTCCTCGCGCAGCGCCGCCACCGGGTCGATGCGCGTCGCCCGCCGCGCCGGAATCCAGCAGGCCAGTGCGGTGGTCCCCGCCACCAGCGCCGCGGCAATCGCCATCGACTGCGGATTGTCCGCCTGCATCCCCGCCAGCCAGTGCCGCAACAGCCGCGCCAGCCCCAGCGCTACCATCAACCCTGCGGCTACCCCCACCGCGGCCAGCCGCATGCCCTGCCCGAAAATCAGCGCCTGCACCTGCCCGGGCGTCGCCCCCAGCGCCATCCGCACGCCAATCTCCTGCGTCCGGCGCGAAGTCATATACGCCACCACGCCGTATACTCCCGCCGCCGAAAGCAGCCACGCGAGCGCCCCGGTGATGCCCAGTAACATCACGATGAACCGCCGGTCCGAGAGCCAGTCGCCGATCAGCGTCGCCATCCCCGCGCTCAAGAACACCGGCTGGTTGGGGTCGATCGCAGCCACCGCCCGCCGAATCGCCCGGCCCAGTTCGCCGAACGGCCGGCGGCTGCGCACCACCAGAAAAGCGGCCGACGAAAGCGCCCCGGCGGACACGTAAACCTCCAGCCCCGGCGGCTGGTCGAGCGCCGCGTGGCGAATGCTGCCCACCACCCCAATCACCTGCTTCCAGTGTGGCGTCCCGCCCGGCGTGCAGTCGATGCAGACCCGGCTTCCCACCGCGTTTCCGCCCGGCCACAGCCGTGCCGCCGCCAGGTCGTTGACGATTGCGGAATCGCGCCCCGGGTCCTCCTCTTCCTGCCGGAACATCCGGCCCGCCAGCAGCGGAATCCCCATGGTCTCCAGGTACCCCGCGCTCACCTGGTCCACTTCCGTGATGGCTTGCGTTTCCGGGTGCGCCACGCCCGCCTCGGTAGCCGTCACCCGCCCGCCGGTGTTATCGCCGCTGAACGGCAGCGGATTCACCACCCCCGCGGATTCCACGCCCGGCAGCACACGCACGGAATCGAGGATGCGCCGAAACAGCCGCGCCTGCGCCTCCGGATGGTTCACGTAGCGGTCGCCCGAAGCCACGATGATCGAGGCGAGCACGCGGTCGGCCTGAAAACCTGGATCGGTGCGCAGCAGCCGTACGAAACTGCCCGCCAGCGACCCGCCCGTCACTACCAGCACCACCGTCACCGCGATTTGCGAGAGCAGCAGCGCCGAACGGAAGCGATTGCTGGAAGCCCCGGCCATGCCGCGCCCGCCCGATTCGCGCAGCGCGCCCGCCGGTTCCGCCGCCCCCGCCCGCCACGCCGGCGCCAGGCCCGCCAAAATGCCGGTCAGCACCGAGACCGCCAGCGCGAAGACCAGCACGGTGGAATCCGCGCGCGCTGCGTCCAGCCGCGGAATGCTCATCGGCGCCACCGCCGGCAGCAGTCTCCACGCCAGCGCCGCCACTGCGTAACCCGCCAGCCCGCCCAGCGTCGCCAGCACGCAGCTCTCCGTCACCAACTGGCGCACCAGCCGTGCCCGCCCCGCGCCCAGCGCCGTGCGGATGGCCATCTCGCGCTGCCGCGCCACCGCCCGCGCCAGCAGCAGGTTGGCCACGTTGGCGCACCCGATCAGCAGGAAAATCGCCGCCGCCGCCATCAACAGCAGCAGCCCCGTCTGCGCGAACCCGAGCGTTTCATTGCGAAGCGGCACGGCATGAAGGGTGCGGTCCTGGTTGGTACGCGGATACCTTCGGGCCAGCCCCGCCGCGATGGCCGCTAAATCCTGCTGGGCCTGTGCCAGCGACACGCCCGGCCGCAGCCGCGCGACAGCCGCGTAGCCCGTGCCTTCGCGGTGCGGCTTGGCCGGATCGACCGCCAGCGGCGCCCAAAACTCCATGTGCCGCGAAGGTGTGCTGACGCTGGTCGCCAGGCGCATGGGAAAATCGAACCCCGCCGGCATCACCCCAATGATCCGGCAGCCGTGCCCATTCACCTGCACCACCCGCCCCACCGCGCCAGGATCGCTGTGGAACCGCCGCACCCACAGCCCGTAGCTGAGGATCATCTCGTGCTCGCGTCCGGGTTGCGTCTCCTCGGGAAGGATACCCCTCCCGAGCATCGGGCTGACGCCCAGCGTGGGAAAGAGACTCGCCGAGATCGACAGCCCGTAGAGCGCCTCCGGCAACGAGCCGGATTCACCGCCCAGGTTGAACAGCGCGTAATGATACGTGCCCATCCCGCGGAAGCTGCGGTTTTCCTGCGCCACGTCCTGCATATCGTCCCAGGAAACCCAGGCTTGATGCGGGCTACCCCCGCGCGCGAAATCGGTGCGAATTTGGACCAGCGCCTCGGGATGAGCGTACGGAAACGGCTCGATCAGCACCGCCTTCACCGCCGCAAACACCACCGCCGTGGCGCCGGCTCCAATGGCGATCGACAGAACCGCAATCAGGCTGACCGCCGGCGCGCGCCCCAGCATTCGAAAGGCCTGCCGTATGTCGGACCAGGTGGACACTGCCCTCGATAGACGGGAG
>DATJRE010000369.1:0-4033 GCA_035505095.1 Bryobacteraceae bacterium
CATGCTTGCCGCAATGATCTCTCGCAAAACCCCCAAGCCGCCAAGAAAACCGCTCGCCTAACGTCCATCAGCGCAAAGGATGTCCCGGGCCAGTCAAGCCCAACCACCCCGCATCCCCCGCACTGCAACCATCGATTACCAAAAGCCGGTACAGCGCCAGCCCCTCGGCTTTTCTTGGCGAGCTTGGCGCCTTGGCGTGAAATCCTCTTTTCAACCTGGCGCCCATCCAGGACGGCATCCCCACAATTGCCCATGCTTGCCGCAATGATCTCTCGCAAAGCCCCCAAGCCGCCAAGAAAACCGCTCACCTCACGTCCATCAGCGTGAAGGATGTCCCGGGCCAGTCACGCCCAACCACCCCGCATCCCCCGCACCGCGACCACCGATTACCAAATGCCGGTACAGCGCCATCCCCTCAGGCTTTCTTGGCGAGCTTGGCGCCTTCGCGTGAAATCCTCTTTTCAGCTACCCCTTCACCGGCTTATCCGACGCCTTCCAGCGCTTCTCGTCCCAGTACAGCACCTTCCCCTCGCGGTACGATTGCACCGCCAGGTTGATCAGCACCACCGCCCGCGCCCCCGTCTCTACATCCAGATGCGGCTTCTGCCGCGTCCGCATGCAGTCCAGGAAATTGCCCACGTGCGCCTGCATCGGGTCGGCCTGGTCAATCGGTATCTGTATTGGCTTGGTCCCGAACTTCTCCGCGTAGGTCGGCCCGCCGATCGGCTCCTGCCGCCGCGTCGCCGGGTTCCGCTCCACCGCCGGCGTCACCGTAATGTACGGCACCAGCGACTCGAACATCCCGTGGCTCACCAGTTCAATGGTGCCCGCATGCCCGCGAATCGTCCCCGGAATGTGCGTGCGGTTGGCCATCGTGGAGCTCAGCACCAGCGAGTGCCCCTTGGCGTAGTCCGCCATCAGGTGGAACGTATCCGGCACTTCGCGCTCGTCTTTGAATACGTAAATCCCGCCCGTGGCCATCACCCGTGCGGGGAACTGCGGCTCGTCCCAGCAAACGTTCAGCGGCGCCACCACGTGATAGAACAGGTCCGTGGCAATCCCGCCCGAATAGTCCCAATACTTGCGGAAGCGGAAGAACCGGTCGCCGTTGTACGGCCGCTTGGGCGCCGGCCCCAGCCACATCTTCCAGTCGATGAAATCCTCGCCCTTTCCATCCGGCCCGGCGTTCGGGTCGATCGGCCATCCGTCGTTCCATTCGCCCCCGAACGAATTGCGGTGGTACGATCCCTGGCTCATGATCATCTGCCCGATCATCCCGTCAGCAATCGCCTTTTTGGCCTTCCACCAGATGTCCGCCGAGGTGGTCTGCGACCCCACCTGCAGCACGCGCTTGGTCTCCTTCACCGTGTTCACCAGCAGCCGCGCCTCTTCGTTGGTGTGCACCATGGGCTTCTCCAGGTACACGTCCTTGCCGCCGTCCATCGCGTCCAGGGCGATCCGGCCGTGCCAGTGGTCCGGCGTGGCCACGATCACCGCGTCCACATCCGATTGCGCCAGCAGTTCGCGATAATCCAGGTAGCCTTTAACCTTATACAGGTCCGCGCCCGCGCGTTTACGCTTCTCGTAAACGTCGCACACCGCCACAATCTGGCACGCATTGTCATGCGCCCGCCCGTACTTGGTGAACTGGCCCGCCACGTACGTGCCGCGCCCTCCGTAGCCAATCACACCCACGTTGATCCGGTCGTTGGCGCCGATAACACGGCCCGTGGACGATTTCGAAGCGGACTTCCCGAAAGCCGAAGCGGCGGCGTTCAGCGCCAGCCCGGCTGCGCCCGCAGTCTTAAGAAAATCCCGGCGAAGAGGATCGTTTTCAGCCATGCCACACTCCTGTTCTAGGTTCCGATAGGCACCGTCCATTATCGCGCGAGATCCCGCATTGCAGGCAAAAACGGCCCAAAAAAGTCGCTCCGCTCATACGGTCACAAAGTTCATCAAAAATCGACCGTTTGTTTCCAACCACTTACAGCCAAAACCACCGCCAGCCCCGATCTCCCCTGTTAAGTGTTCGGTTGAGGAACACTTTATGTCCAACGCCCAGATCGCCCGCAAACATTCCTTTACCGGCGCCGATTTCTCCATCCCCGGCGTCGAAGACCGCCAAACCCTCGACAACCTTCGTGCCGACCTGATCGCCGACTATCAGCCCGTCAACTCCCAGGAACTCTTCGCCGTTGAGCGCATCGCCCTCGCCCAGCTCTCCCTGCTGCGTGTGGCCCGTCTCGAAGCCGGCATCTTCGCCGCCGTCCTCGGCGATTCGGAAGGAGCCGAAGGCACCGAAGGCGCCAAAGACTCCGGCGACGACCTTTCCGAAGGCTTCTGCCGTCTGGCCGGCAAGTCCGCCATCATGCCGCTCTTCCTGCGCTACCAGGCCCAAAGCGAGCGCAACTATCGCCGCGCCGTCGAAGAATTCAAGCGCCTCAAAAATCTCCGCAAAGAGCTTCCCAACCAACTCGCCGATGCCAACCCCGAGCCTCCGCGCCCCAAACTCTCCGCCGTCCCATCCCCCAAGCCCCAAAGTCCTCCACCCGTCGGTCCCGTCCCGCACCCCCAAGTCACCGTCGCAGCCGTCGCCACCGGCGCGATCTCCGTGAACTCCGCCCCGCTCACCCTCTAACGCCCCATGTCTTCCCCCGCTCGCCCTCACGGTCAGGTCCCCGAACGCGACCGCCACAGACATACTCTCCGCTCTTTCCCTCCAGAAACGTCGGTCCCAAAAACCCGGCGCGGAGGCGCGGAGGACTTCGCGGAAAAGGCATTTCGATCTCTCCTGGCTTTCCTCTGCGCCTGCGCGTCAAGCCTTCCCCGCCATTCCCGCCGTGGCGCGCGACTCCATGGCGAAATCGGTCGACGGCGTGACCGTCCCCGCTTTTCCTCTGCGCAACCTCCGCGCCTCCGCGCCTTCGCGTCAATCTTTTCCCGCCATTCTCGCCATCGCGTGCGACTCGATGGCAAATCGGTCGACTGCGTGACGGTCCCCGCTTTTGCCCTGCGCAACCTCCGCGCCTCCGCGTCTCCGCGTCAAGCCTTTCCGGCCATTCCCGCCGTCGCGCACTACTCGACGGCGAAATCGGTCGACTGCGTGACGGTCCCCGCTTTTCCTCTGGCGAGTTTATCGGTGACGATCACCTGGAGCACATATTCGCCCGGGGGCAGGGCGCCCCCGAGCGTCAGACGCCCTTGCGCGCGCAGGCGATGCGGATCGGAGGCGCCCGGCGCGGAGCCAAAGGTTGCCTTGTTGTCCATCACCTGGGCGCCATCGCGGAACATCCGCGTCTGCACGTCCAAATCGGGATGCTGGCCCGAGTCGCTCCGGGCGTTGAAAATGTCGTAGTCATAAACCAGCACCGAGCCGCGGTGGAAACTGCGGCGGGCCGCCCCGCCGGTGACGTCCTCGCCAGGCCCGGAACTCTGCGGCAAAGCGGCGCTGGCCGGCGCGGCGGCTTCCTGAATGGCGATCCCCGAAAGCGCCAGGTGGCCATTGGCAACATCCGGCACTTCCACGAACTGCTGGGCCGAGCCGGTGCCTTCCGTGGCCGGATCGCGGAGGGCTGCCCGCAGCAGGTAGGGTCCCGGCTTGGGGATGGGAACGTGAATGCCGTACACCATGCCCTTTTTCATGGCGGCGGCGTACTGTTGGGCGGTCAACTGCAAAGCGAAGGTGGTATCTACGGGCGCCAGGGCCAGGCCATTTTCGTCGAATGCCGCGGCGGCCAGATCGACCGAGGCTTTATGCTTGCCGTCCGCCTCGGTGGACCACTTCAGCTCGTTCGCGGGGAAGTAAACGAAGGCATTGATAAACGAGCCGGCCTGCGGCAGGTTGGAGAAAATGGCCGTGAGGCGCGGGTGAATCGAGCCGGCCGAGAACGGCGTTTGTAGCGCGTGCACCAGTTCGGCCGCGCGGGTGTGCTCCAGCGGCTGATTGCCGCGGCCGGGTTCGCCGAAAAAGCCGTCGCGCGAGCGCACGTGCAGGCCGGAGCCTTTGACCTTCACTTCGATGCGGTGGAACTTG
>DATJRE010000370.1:0-11090 GCA_035505095.1 Bryobacteraceae bacterium
TCCAGCAACGCCTCTTCTCCCTCCTCGACCTCCAGAGATTCGTCCCTGTGACCCGTTAGGTCATACCAGCCACTAGGTGCAAAGCCTTCCCCAGGAATGGCTTGCCCCGAAATCCCCCGATATCTTGTAAACTCCCGCTAGCGGCGCCCGCGTCATTCGCAGCGGAGCGCCGCGATGGGGTCGATTCGGGCAGCGCGGCGCGCGGGAAAGTAACTCGCCAGCAACGCAACCGCGGCCAACAGCAACGATACTGCGCCGAGCACCGCGGGATCGAGCGGCCGCACATCGTATAGCATTCCGGTGAGCAATCGCGTGAGTCCCGCCGAACCCGCCACGCCGGCGAGGAGTCCCACCAAGACCCACGCCATGCTGCTGTTTACCATCAGCCGCAGCACGTCTACCGTCTCGGCGCCCAGCGCCATGCGAATGCCGATCTCGTGGGTTCGCTGCGTCACCGAGTGTCCCACCACGCCCACGATGCCTACGGCAGCCAGCACCAGGGCCAGCACCGAGAAGACGCTGAGCAGCAGCATCGGAAAACGGCGCGATCCCGTGGAATTATGGACCACCTCTTCCATGGTCTCGACGCCTGACACGGGCCAGTCTGGCAGGACACTGGCGAGAGCCTGCTTCACCGGCGTAGTGTAGGCGGCCGGCGTGCCGATCGAGCGGACCACTACGGTCATCACCGGCCAACCGGCTTGCATGTACGGCCGGAAAAATTGGCGGCGTACAGGGGCGTCCAGGCCCAGGTAATGGACATCGCCTACCACCCCTACGACGGTGAGGCGCGGCCCATTCAAACCACCCAGGCGGATGGCTCTGCCCACCGGGTTCTCCCTGGGCCAGAAGTCATGAGCCATTTTTTCATTGATGACAATCACCTGCTGCGCGGTGAGCGTATCATCCAGCGTAAACTCGCGCCCTTTCAGAACCGGAATTCCCATGGTCCGGAAGTAGTTCGGGCAAGCCACGGTGTAACTGGCGCCTGGCAGGTGGCCGGGATCGGCGGGCGGCCGCCCCTCAATCTGGAAGGATCGGCCGGCGTTGCCGTGGAAAGGCAAGTGGGCTACCGCGCTGGCAGATACCACGCCTGGGATGGCTCCCACGCGCTCGTCGAGATCCTGGCAAAAACGCGGCAGCCCGGGAGGCCCCACGTAGATCTCTTCTTGGGGAACCGACATCCCCATGATCAAAACGTTTTTCGGATTTAACCCGGGATCCACACCGAGCAGCCGCGTCATGCTCTTGATCATCAGTCCGGCGCCGGAAAGCACCACCAGGGCCAGGGCTACTTCGGACGCTACCAGCACCTGGCGCAGACGGCTGTGGCCGCCGGCTGCCTGCGTGCGCCCGCCTTCCTTCAGGGGTTCGTTCACGTTGGTGCGCAGCGCCGTGACGGCCGGCCCCACGCCGAACAGCAGTCCGGTTATGCAGGAAACCAGCAGTGCGAAGGCGAACACGCGCCCATCCATGGTGATCGCGTCGATGTGGCGCAGCGGCAGGTTCAGCGTTCCCAGCTTGAACGCGTAAAACAAAACCCTGGTGCTCACCGCGGCCACCAGCAACCCGGCCGCCCCGCCGGCCAGCGCCAGCAAGGTGTTTTCGGTGAGCAACTGGCGCGCGATGCGCGATGCCGGTGCGCCCAGCGCCAGCCGGATGGCAAATTCCTTGCGCCGCCCTGCCCCGCGCGCCAGCAGCAGGTTCGCCACGTTGACGCAGGCAATCAGCAGCACGAAGGCCACGGCGGCCAGCAGCGTCAGCATGGTGGTGCGCAGTCCCTCGATTCCGAAGTCGGCCAGCGGAGTCACCGTCGCGCCCATATCGGCGTCCTCGGTGGGGTATTCCGCGGCCACGTGCTTTCCCACCGCCTCCATCTCGGCTCGTGCCTGTGCCACCGTGACGCCGGGCTTCAGACGCGCGATGGAGATAAAGCTGTTGTCGCCGCGGCCGTAATCGGTTTTGGTGTATCCCACGGGCACCCAAAGGCGGCGCGGGCCGCTCCAGAATTGCCACTCGAATTCGCGCGGCATCACGCCGACGACGGTGAAGTCCGCGCCATCCACGCGGATGGTCTTCCCCACCAGCGAAGGGTCGCCGTTATATCGCGACTTCCACAGTCCGTAGCTGAGCACGACTTCGTGATCCTTGCCCGGCAACTCTTCCTCGGGCAGGAACGTGCGGCCCAGCAGCGGCCTGGCGCCCAGCACGGAAAAGAAACCCGCGGATACGCGCAGGCCCGAGACCTGCTCCGCCTCCCGCGAACTGGGTGTCGGCGAGAGGTTGTACCCTCTGCCGGCGGAATCGAAGATGGCCATGGACTCGAAGGACTTGCTCAGCCGTTCGAAATCCCAGAAGTTCGGTGCGGAAACGATATTCCAATTGTCCGGGCCCTTGCCGAAGGTCTCCCACACCAGCACCAGGCGATTGGCATCCGGAAACGGAAGGGGCTTCAGCAGGGTGTTGTTGACCACGCTGAAAATCGTGGTATTGGCGCCAATGCCGAGCGCCAGGGTCAGTATCGCCACCAGCACGAAGCCCGGATTTCGCCGCAGGTTTCTTAAACCGTACCGCACGTCCTGAAGCAGACTTCCCATTCGTCACCTCGACCGAAGGTATTCCGGCAGCCGGTCGCAGCGGCCTCACGGCGCCTGTTGTTTATACTGCCGGCGAGCCGAAAAGTTACCAAATTGGCGGGGAAATACGCCCGGCAAACACGAATATCGCGGCAGAAATCCGCGACTCCAGGCGAGTCATCCGAATATTACGCGAGATCTCGTCCGCGTTGAAGAACAGCAATCCCGTGACATGCATAGAATGATCTGCCCGGCACTTCCCGAAGTGCCTTCGGCCCTGCTATCGCGCCTCGAAAAACTCGATTGCGCGGGGAAGATCGGCATATTGATAGAGAAGATAGTCCGGCTCGGTTTCGTGTGGACCCCCAGGGTTACCATGCGGACAGAACAAAATCGTTTTCATCCCCACCTGCCGCGCTCCCAGTACGTCGCGGAAGCGGTCGTTTCCGACGAATATCGCCTCTTCCGGGAAGACCTGCAATTCGGTCAGGGCCGCTTGAAACAAACGGGGGTCCGGCTTGCGATAGCCGTAGTTGCCCGAAATGATGACGGGCGCGAAGTAACCGGCCAGGCCGGCCGCACGCAGCTCCGGTAAACCGTAGGCGCTTTGGGCGTCAGAGACCACCGCTAGGCGATGGCGCGTTTTCAACAGGGCCAGGGTCTCCTGCGCTTGCGGAAATGCGATCAGCCGTTTGCGCGCAATTCCGCGCTGCAGTTCCGCCAGGAATAAAGGCATTTGCCGGAGCTTCTCCGGTTCGAGCGATCGGGTGCAATCGGTGGCATGCCGGCGCACCACCTCGCGCCAGACCGCGACCACGTCGAACTCGGGGTAGATCTCGGTGCTCGCCGCGAACTGTTCCTTCATGATCTGGAAGTACAGGTCGCGCACTTCGCCCCGGTGCAAGGCGATGCCCTGATAAGTGAGAAAGTGCGCGACGGCTCGATAGGATTCCTCCATCCACTCATCGGTTTCGATGTCGATCAGGGTTCCGTTGACATCGAACAGCACCGCGCGGATCGCCGTCATGGTGTCCGCAAAATGATCTTGGCTTCCTGTACCAGCCGCTGGCGGTGAGGAGCGCTTACCCAGGAGTTTCGAGAGATACGCAGTAGTGTGAGAGCCATCTGGAAGGGCAAGCGGCCGGTGATGGAGCGAAACGCGCGGCCGCGATCGGGGAAGTGGCAGGCATATTCCCAGAGAAAGTGCCCGATGAAGGGCTCGGCGGGGTGCTTGTCACCGGTAGCCTGCAGGAAGTAGTGCTGCAGTTCGCCGGCAATCCGCCCCAAATCGAAAGTGCGATCGGCGCGTTTCATTCGTTCCAAATCGATCGCAATAACGCTCAGGCCCCGGCCGAACAGCAGATTGGCGGGTGTGGCATCGCCGTGCACAAGCACCTGGTTATCCTCCCACATCCGCGGCTTCTTGCGCCAGCAGTCGCGCAGCCACGAGAATTCGTCCACGTCCCAGGCGCCGATCACGTGCTTGGTTTCCAGTTTGCGCACCAGCCGGTCCAGGTAGGCACAATCCTGCTGGAAATCCACCCCTTGCCCATTTGCGGTGCGGTTGTGCAAGGTGGCCAGGAAGTACGCCAGGGCGGTTAACTTCTCGAACAGCGCCTGGGATCGGCCTTCGTGGATCGCCTCATTGACGAACGCGCTCAGCGGGACTCCCTTAGCGTATTCTTCCACCAAAATGCTATTGAGCAAGGCATTCGTACCGAGCGGGCGGACCACGTGATGAGGGTATCCGGCCAGCCCGTGGCCGCGCAGGAGCTCCAGATTGTCGAACTCCTTGCGCATGCGCTGGATGGCTTGGCCGTTATGGTTGCCCCCATTTACGAAGAACTTGCCGACTACCTGCGCGCAACTGTGGCGCTCTTCGTAGAGATAGACTTTCCCCTCCTTCATGCTGAAGACGCGGAACTCGGCCGCACCTTTGCGGACGCCGATTTGCGGCAGAACGTCATGCACCAGATAAGGATGCAGAGGATCGCACGAGGAGAGGTGGCCAAGGTACTGATGCATGCTCTGGAAGCAATCGCCGGCCTGTTGGGAGGACCTGACCTTTAGATTACAGCGCCGTTTCCGAATTGTAACATGACTGAAACATATGCGTTTCGCAGACAGCGCCGCCACAGTCGCCTTCAAGCCGTGGAGCGGGTGAACGGCCAGCTTACCCGCGCGGGCCGGTTGGGATGGGTGTCACTTCCTCCGCGGCTGCCTTCGCGGCGCCCGCCTCGTTTCCTGAGTACCTAGCCGGTGCGCATTTCCTGCGAGGCCGCAATCGTCGGGGACAGCCCCATGCGCCCAACCTCCCGGCGCGCGACGCACCCGGCCGGAACCGAGGCTTCATTCCCCAAGTTCTTGTTTGGGGCCCAATCTGCGGACGATTCGAGTAAAGCAGACTCGCGCGCCTCTCTCAAGGCGCTGCGGAACGAACTGGGGACAATCCGCAGGTCAACGGACAAAACCACAAAAGGGAACTCAACCTTGAGGATTTAGGCTGCCCGACCGGAACTCCTTGCCCGTCGTAGTCGGTGTTGGCATTGAGACCAAGCGCTCGGTTGTACAGAAGGTAAACCACCGCCCGTACACAGTCGCCTTGCGGCGTGTGTTCGACGAATTTCGGGATGCAGCCCGGCACACAGATGCCTGGATGCCGCTTCACCGCCGGATTCGAACTTCAGGAGCGGCAGCTTCGCGCCGGAGCCGCCGCTCTTCTGAAAAACCGCCGTGCCTGCGCAGTTCCCGTCCTACCAGAGACCTCCCCGTCCGCGGCCCCCGGCGGCGGCTGTGGGAGCTGGCGGCAGGAATTTCGGATCCAAGATCTTGGCGATCTCGTCGCGGACGCCTTCCAGGTGCGCCTTGGTTTCGTGATCAGCCGCCTTCGGAATTGCGGCGTTTACGGAAATCGCCAGCGTGCGCAGCTCGGCGCGATACATGGGCTTTTCGTCGGCGCTCGTCGAACCGCCGCGGCCTCCCCGGCCTCCGCCCGGAGCATCCTGGGCCGGAAACGCGGCGGCGGCCACGGTGACCGGCGGGTTGACTTTGGAGTTGACCAAATCCAGATAGGTGTGCTGCAAGGCGCGGCGATAGGCGTCCACCTTCACCTGCGGCGCGTCCAGTTCTTTCCAGATGCCCTTGCGCACGGTAGCGAGGAATTCGGTAGGCGAATAGGCCGCCGATCCATCGATGGCCTCCTGCTCGATCAGCCGCGAGAACCGCGCGCTGTTCAACAGCGCGGTCATCACGGCGCGCTGCGCGTTGTGAACGCGGTCAATGGCGCCCACGGCTTCGATGCGCCGCAGAACCTCCGGGTCCACCACCCACAGCGGCGTCGTGAAGGCATTGTCCACCAGGTATTTCACGGCTTCTTCCTGCCGGATCTTGGGCACCAGGACGAAGATGCGGCCCTCTTGCCCGACCACTTTTTCCTGGCTGTTGAAGCCGCCCACGATCTGCGCCACGTGGCTCATTTCAAGCTGCCACTGGCTGAGCATCCGGCCGTATACCTCGGCCAGGTCGTCGTAGGTTTCGCCATCCTTATAAGCCGTGGCGGACATCAGCATTTTGGACACGCGCTGCAGGTTCTTCATGCCCAACGCGGTGGATTTCACGGCATCGGCATCGCCCACTGCCTCGGTCTCGTCGCCGGGGTCGGAACCCGCGGAATTGGCCGTCGAGAAGCGCAAATACGGCTTGTCATCCTGCTCCTTCGACCACTTGTTGAGGGTAGCCTTCTCGTCGTCGGCGGTCTTGGCGCCCGGAATCGGCGCATAGCCCCAATGCGTAGCCCAAATATCGTAAGGGCCAACGCGCGGAATCAAATCCTCAGGGTCGATATGGTCTTCCGGCTGCGCCACGTAATTGAATCGGGAGTAATCCATGATGGAGGGCGTGTGGCCCATCTGGTGCACGAAATTCCGGTCGTGGATTTTGTCCGCGGGGTACTCGCTCGAAGCCTTCATGTTGTGCTGGAAGCCCAGGGTATGGCCCACTTCGTGCGCCACCACGTATTCCAGCAGGCGGCCCATCAAATCGTCCGGCAGCGGCAATTTCTGCGCCCGCGGATCGAGCGGCCCCACCTGCACGAAGTACCAGTCGCGCGCCAGCGTCATCACGTTGTGGTAGAACTGAATGTCCGCGTTCAGGATTTCGCCCGTGCGCGGGTCGGAAATATGCGGCCCCGAGGCATTTTCCACCGTAGAGGGCAGCCAGCGAATCACGGAGTGGCGCACATCCTCGGGGCTCCACTCGGGGTCTTCCTCCGGCGTGGGCGCCTTTTTGGCGATGATGGCGTTCTTAAAGCCGGCGGCCTCAAACGCGACGTTCCAGTCTTCCACGCCTTTAATCAGCCAGGGTACCCACTTGGTGGGGGTCGCGGCATCGATGTAGTACACGATCGGCTTCACCGGTTCGGAGAGCGCCGCGTTGGGGTCCTTCTTTTCCAGGCGCCAGCGGGCGATGTAACGGGTTTCCTTGGTGGAATACTCGTTGCGCGAATAATCCATGGTGTTGGTGGTAAAGTAGCCCACGCGTTCGTCGAATAGCCGCGGCGTCATGGGTTTCTCGGGCAGCCGCACCATGCTGTGATGCAGCACCACCGTGGCACTGTTGCCGCGCATGGCGGCCATGCCCATGCCCCCGCCCCCGCGCCCTCCACCGGCGGCGGCTCCGCGCCCGCCATTGTTGGTGTAGGTGATGGTGGCCTCGGCTTCGATGTTATCGGGGAACGGGTGAATGTGATCCACGAAAGAGCGCGAGGCATCCACGCCGCTGGCGCCCATGCGCTGCCGCGCGCTGAACTCCTGCACGTCGGTGCTGAACAGGCGCGTCACCTCGATTACCGGCGCGCCCTCCTTGGAGAAGGCCGCCACCGGGAACGCCATGATGATGGAATCGTTGTTGGCGGCTTGTACCGCCAAGGCGATCGGCTGCGTGGGATCGGCCACCACGCTGAAATTGACCTCTTCCAGCAGCACGCGGTTGCCCCGCAGCTCCCAACGCACCACGCGGTCGGTCAACTGGTTGCCGCCGTAGCCTACGCCCACCGCGGTCCGCGCAATTTGGGAGTTCCAGAGGAAATCCTTGCCCAATTCGGTCTTGGGGATTTCGTAGTAATACCGCTCTTTAATCTGGTGGACGATGAACAATCCCTTGGTGGTCTTGGCGTCCTTGTTGATGACGCGGTCATAAGGCTGGGGTTCGGGGGCGTTGCCGGCGTTGCGCCCGCCTCCGAAGCCGCCTCCGCCGCCACCCTGCGGGACTTGCGCTGGTGGCTCGTCCTGCGCCGCCACTACACCGGCCACGCAGAGGCTTAAAACGATCGCTAGCCAGGTTCTTCTCATGCTTCCTCCTAGGATTTCCGGGTGAAGATAGTGTATCAGGAACCGTCCGGCCGCCGGGCGGCAGCGACACGGCAGCGAGACAGGGAGGAACGCTCGCGTCTCCGTTTCAAGCGCCGGCCGGGAGACATGTGTTTCCATAGAAGTAGTCCCATGACCACTCGCCGAGCTTTCCTCGTCTCCTCAGCCGCTCTCGGTCTCCGCACCGCCCGCCTGTCCGCGGACGCCCCTTTTACCAGCCGCCGGCCGCCTCTCGAACAGCGTAAGTTTACCAGCCCGGCGGTGGAAGCCCGCATCCAGGAAGTCAAGAAGACCATCGCCGACCCGGAACTCGCCTGGATGTTCGAGAACTGCTTTCCGAACACTCTCGACACCACCGTCCGCGCCGGCGAACTGGATGGCAAGCCGGACACCTTCGTGATCACCGGCGATATCGACGCCATGTGGCTGCGCGATTCCACCGCGCAGGTCTGGCCCTACCTTCCGCTGGCCAGGCAAGATCCCAAGCTGCAACGGATGCTGGCCGGCGTCATCCACCGCCAGACCCGCTCGGTGCTCATCGATCCTTACGCCAACGCGTTCAACTACGGGCCCACCGGCAGCCCCTGGGACAAAGACCTCACCCGCATGAAACCGGAGCTGCACGAGCGCAAATGGGAGATCGATTCGCTCTGCTTCACCGTCCGGCTGGCGCACGGCTACTGGAAGGCCACCGGCGACGCGGCCTGCTTCGATGATGCCTGGCAGAAGGCCGCGGCGCTCATCGTCCAGACGTTTCGCGAGCAGCAGCGCATCAAGGACCGCGGCCCCTACTCGTTCCAGCGCAGCTCCCCGGTGGCCACCGATTCCCTGCCCCACGGCGGTTACGGCAATCCCGGACGCCCCTGCGGCCTGATCCACTCCGGTTTCCGGCCCTCCGATGACGCCTGCATCTTCCCTTTCCTGGTTCCCTCGAATTTCTTCGCCGTCACCGCCCTGGAGCAGTTGCGCGAGATCCACTCCACCGTGCTGAACAACGCCGGATTTGCCCGTCAGTGCGGCGACTTCGCCGCCGAGCTGCGCGAAGCGCTGGCGCACAACGCCAAGGTCCGGCATCCGCGCCGCGGCGAGATTTATGCCTACGAAGTGGATGGTTACGGCAGCGCCGTGCTGATGGATGACGCCGACATGCCGGCCCTGCTGGCCATGCCCTACCTGGGCAGCCTGCCGGCCACTGACCCGCTCTATCGCGCCACGCGGGCCTTTTCGCTCAGCGAGGATAATCCTTACTATTACCGCGGCACGGCGGGCGAGGGATTGGGCAGCCCGCATGCCGGCCTCGGGATGATCTGGCCGCTGGGGATTATCGGCCGCGCCCTGACCAGCAGCGACGAAAAGGAGATCGCGGCGTGCCTCGCCACCCTCAAAGCCACCCACGCCGGAACCGGCTTTATGCACGAATCCTTCGACCGTAACGATGCCACGCATTTCACACGCAAGTGGTTCGCCTGGGCCAACACCCTGTTCGGCGAGCTGATCCTGACCGTGGCCGCCAGGCATCCGCAACTGTTACGCGGCTGAGCGTGGCGGCGTTCGAGCGGCGAGGGCCACCGCGCGTCGTGAGGACGTGCAACGCCGACCAGGCAGAAGCACCGCGAGCTGAGGCTCTGCGCCGGCCCAGCGCGCCGTCAGCGCCGCAGACCCCCGCAAAACGTACGGGCCAATTTTTCGGCGATCCGCTCAACAGGCAGCCCTGGAGCGCCAGTCAAGCCATCAATCGCCAGCATGGTCAAACCATGCACGGCCGACCAGGCCGAGAGCACCGCAACCTGCAATTCCTCCCTGCGGTTCAGCGAGGCCGTAAAGACACCCGCCCGCGCGCCCCGGCGAAGAATCTGTTCCAGCAGCGCCTTGGTCTCCGCTCCCGCGTCTGCCACTGGTTCGGGGCGGCCCTCCGCCGGCGTGGCCAATGCCGAACTGAACATCAGCCGGTAATGCGCCGGATTTTCCACCCCGAACTTCACATACACCGAGGCGCTTTTCACCAGCGCGGCTTCGGCGCCTTCGATCCCCTCGACCGCCGCTGCCATGCGGTCGCGCAACGCCGCGAAGCCGGCCACCGCCACCGCCGCCAGCAGGTCGCGCTTGTCTCGAAAGTGATTGTACGGAGCGTTGTGGCTGACGCCTGCGCGACGGGCCACCTCGCGCAGCGAAAATGTCCAATCCTGTTCTTCGCGCACCAGGGCCATAGCCGCGTCAATCAGGGACCGCCGCAGGTCTCCGTGGTGGTAGGCGTGCTCGCCCGGGCCGGGCTGTTGGCTGCTCATAAAAAAAGTTTCGCAAACTATGTTGACATTGTCCACATGGTGGTCTATATTGACAGTGTCCACATTGGACGACAGAAACACACAACAGGAACCCACAAGGAGAAACTCTTATGCCGTATCTACAGTTGGATGTCCCGGCCCGGTATCCGTCCGGGCTGAAACGCGGGCTGGCGCAACGCCTTGGCCGCACCTACGCCGAAATCATGCAGACCACGTCCGACCTGGTGATCGTGACTTTTCGCGAACTAGGCGAAGGCAACGTCTGGCACTGCGGTCCCGAAGAGGCCGTGCCGGCCGCCGTATTGTGCTGTGAAATTCGCCGCGGCCGCCCGCCGGAGCAGCGGTCCCGCCTGGCCGCCGCGTTGATCGATGCCTGCGTCGAGACCCTCGGCCTGGACCCCCTCCGCATGGAGGTGGAATTCACCCAGCACGCAGGCGACGAAATCTACCTGAACGGCCTCGTGGATGGCGTAATCCAGGGAAGCCTCGGCAGGGATTGGACGCCGGCCGAGACGGAGACGCCGCTGTTCGAATCCATGATCGCCGAGCGGCGCGCCGTCCGATAGCCGTCAGCGGCTTACAACCGTACCCAGCCGGCGCGGATCAGCATCAGCGAGCCGGTGGCCACCACGAACCACAGCACCAGCCCCTGGGCAAAGGGCCGCATCCCGACTTCGCGCACGGTCCGCCGCGTGATTCCCGTCCCGATGAGAAACAGGGTCACCGTCAGGCCCAGACGGCCCAGCCGGTTCAACTCGCCAAAGGTGTCGTGAAACTGCGGCAGACAGGTGTTGGCCAGCGCGGCCAGGCAGAACAGCCCGATGAACCAGGGCCACTTGATGCGCGCGCGGCTCTTGCTGGTG
>DATJRE010000371.1:0-26923 GCA_035505095.1 Bryobacteraceae bacterium
CAAGATCCTACCCGAAAAGAAAACCGACCAACCCGTCAGCGGCCTGCTCTACTTCCCTATGGAGAAGCAGAAAATGAAGGACCTGGAGATCTACTACGGCCCCAAGGACGACCGCATCACCCTGCAGTTCCGCTAGCCCAACCGGCCCCAAAAGCCTGACGCGGAGACGCGGAGAATTCGCGGAAAAGCCATTTCCTTTCCTCCGGCCCAAAGGGCACCCCCGCGTCAAGGCAGTCTTCCCGCGGCAGTTCCTGGTTCCAGGAACGACGACAGTCGGCGTGTTGGCTCCGCGTCAAAGGCACTGCTGCCGCTTCCGCTCTCCCGGGCAGGCGCCTCCGCCCCACGGTTCCTCAGGGCACCGTGCGCCCCGGCTTATCCCGGTACGCCCGTCCGCGCAGAAATTCTCTTGTTTTCTTCGCGTAGCCTCCGTTTTCTCCGTGCCTCGGCGTGAGCACCCATTCCGCCGGGCTATCATTGGACTTACTGTTTCTCAATGTTTCAGCGCATCCTTCGGCTTGTCAACTATGCCATCGCTCTCCTGTTCCTGCTGGCGGCGGCGGCCGTTTATTGGTACGTCTGGCGGCCTCTGCCGCAGCGTTCCGGCACCGTGCAGGCCCCTGTGGCGGCGCCGGTTTCAGTAGCCTTCGACGCCCGCGGCGTCCCGCACATCCGTGCCGGCAGCCTGGAAGACGCCCTCTTCGTCCAGGGCTATGTGACCGCCGGGGATCGTCTCTGGCAAATGGACATGTTGCGTCGCTATACCGCCGGGGAGTTGTCCGAAGTGGTGGGTCCTTCGGCCCTCGATACCGACCGCGAATCCCGCCGCCTGCGCCTCCGCCGGATCGCCGAGAACGCCTACATCACACTGCCCGCGGCCGACCGCGCCGCCATGGCCGCCTACACCCGCGGCGTGAATGCCTACATCGCCACTCACCTGCGGGCCCTGCCGGTTGAGTTCACCCTGCTCGGTTACCAGCCGCGCCCGTGGAGTGTGGTCGATTCGCTGCTGGTGTGCATCTACATGTTCCGCGACCTCACCACCAGTTGGCGCGACGAAATCCTCAAACGTGCCATGCTGAACGCCGGCGATCCGGCCAAGGTGCAATTCCTGTTTCCGGTGCGCGCGGGATGGGAATCGCCGCCCGGCTCCAACGCCTGGGCCCTGGCCGGCCGCCACACGGCCTCCGGTAAGCCGCTCCTTTCGAACGATATTCACCTGGAGTATTCGCTGCCCGGCATCTGGTACATGGTGCACCTGGTGGCGCCCGATCTGGATGTCTCTGGCGTCTCCCTGCCGGGCGTTCCGGGCGTCATCGTGGGCCACAACCGGTGGATCGCCTGGGGCATCACCAACCTCCAGTTCGATGTGCAGGATCTCTACCTGGAACAGCTCGACGAGAAGACCGGCCACTATGTTTACGATGGAAAACCGGCCCAGGCCCGCCTGGAGCGCGAAATCATCCGCGTCAAGGGCCGCGCCCCGGTGGAACTGGGAGTCTGGGTGACCCGGCACGGTCCCCTGTTCCTCACCGAAAACGGCGTCCAGATGACCCTACGCTGGACTCTGGCCGTTCCCGGCATCATGCAATACCCCATGCTGGACATCGACCGGGCCCGCAACTGGCAGCAGTTCACCGCCGCCCTGGAACGCTTTCCGGGACCTGGTTCGAATTTCGTTTACGCCGATGTGGAGGGCAACGTCGGCTATCATGCCGCCGGCAAACTCCCCATTCGCACCGGCTACCTGGGGGATGTGCCGGTGGACGGTTCCTCCGGAAAGTACGATTGGAGCGGCTTCATCCCCTTCGACCAGTTGCCGGCGGTCTACAATCCGCCCAGCGGCATCATCGACAGCGCCAACCAGTGCACCTTTCCGGTGAACTACCCGTACCCCGTGAATGGAGGCTTCGCCCCGCCCGACCGTTCCGTGCAGATCCGCCATCTGCTGGAATCGCGCGAGGGCTGGAAGGCGCCAGACCTGCTGCGTGTCCAGGGCGACGTCTACTCGGCTTTCGGCAAATTCCTGGCCGATCAGATGGTGCTGGCCTATGAGAAGCGCAACGCGCACAACCCTTCGCTCGATCCCGCGGTGGCCCTGCTGCGCGCATGGAACGGCCAGATGGACCGCCGCCTTGCCGCCCCGCTCATCGTCGCCCTGGCCTATCTCCAGGTGCGCCTGGCCGTGGCCGAGAACGCCGCCCCGGGTCAAGGGACGGCTTACGATTACAAACTGGCCCAGGCGGTGGTTGAGAAACTGCTGCGCGAGCGCCCCGCCGGCTGGTTCGACGACTACGATGAGATGCTCCTGCGCGCCCTGGTGGACGCCGTGGACGAAGGCCGCCGCATGCAGGGCCGCGATATCGGCCGCTGGCAATACGGCTTCTACCAGAGGATCGGCATCGCCCACCCGGTCACTCACCAGGTGCCGCTGGTGGGAAAGTATTTCGATATCGCCCCGGTGCCCATGAGCGGCTGGGGTACCACCATAAAACAGACCACCCGTACCCTGGCGCCTTCTATGCGTATGGACGCCGATCTCGCCGATTGGGACCACTCCCTGCTGAACGTGATGACCGGCCAATCCGGGCAAATTCTTTCCAGCCACTACCGGGACGAGTGGGAGGACTACTATTACCTGCGCAGCTACCCCATGGAATTCCAAAAAGTGGACGCGCGGTCGGAGATGATCTTTCAGCCGTCCTCGCGCTAGGGCTGACTGCCGTCTGTCACTACAACCGCTTTCTGCAGTACAAGATGCGGGGGAAGGCGGGGCTTTCGCAACAGGCTGGCCGTAGACAATTCAGGGGAAGTCCCAGCGCTTCGATGATGGTACTAGTACTAGGCTCTCAAGAAAACCCTCAAAAGGGGTTGCGCAATAGTACTTTTTAAGTAGAAAATCGAACATGTCGAATCCAGGAGGGGCAGCAAATGTTTTATAGGACTCTGGCAGCAAGCGGGCTGTTCTTAGCGGCGTGCGCCATCGCCAGCGCCGGCGAAATCGCCTATTCGGTGAACGGCGGGGCATGGAACTTCTTTGCGCCGGCCGGCGGTGTGGCGCCCAATCCGTTCAATACCATCAACGTGGCCGGCAACACCAATTGCGGCATCGGCGCCAGTTGCAACGAATCCAGCGCGTTCTTCGCTAACGGCGTCGGCGGTACCGGCGTGGATATTTCGGGCGTCATCAACTTCACCACCACCGACGCTGGAGGTCTGACCACCCAAGCCCTTGAGAATGTGACCATGACGGTGGATAATGCCACCGCCGGCAGCCCCAGCGTCAACGTGATTGTGGCCTTCGTCAGCGACGAATTTGATCCGTCGGCTGCCGGGTCGGCCGGTGTGGGCATCAGCGGCGTGTTTACCAATGATGACGGCATTACCCCCGTCACCGCAGACGCCCAGGGCGAAATGGACTACTATGCCAACGGCGGCGTTTGGAATGGCGCTCCCGGCGCCGGCTCGTTTAGCCTGGTGACCCCGCTGGTGGGCGTCGCAGGCGCTGCTCCCACGCCCTTCTGGACGGCCACCGCAATTCCCGGCCCCATCACTGGCATTCAGGAACTGGTCGGCTACGTGGGAGTCGATGTGGCCGGCGACAGCGTGGTGTCCTTCCCCATGGATTTCGAGGACGACGATATCTCCGCCCTCGCCGAGGATGCCCCCGAGCCTGGCTCGTACCTCCTGTTCGGGGCCGGCTTGGTGGCTTTGGGCATCTTCCGCCGCAAGCGCGCCGCGGCTCATTAAATCTCCCGTTATTCCGTTGGGATTCGCAGGGGCAGGCCTTCGGGCCTGCCCTTTTTGCGTCTGCCCTAACGCGCTGCCCGGATTCTGCCGCCTTTTTTTCCGCGAGGCTCCTCGGCCCACTCCGCCTGCCGCTTGCTACTCTATTACGTACTTCCGACCGTTATGCCAAAACCTACCGTCACCTTCGGGGAACTCATGCTGCGGCTGGCCCCGCCCGGATTCGAGCGGTTCCTCCAAAGCCCGCAGTTCGTCGCCACTTTCGGCGGCGGAGAGGCCAATGTCGCCGTCGCGCTGGCCGCCTTTGGGCTGCCGGCCTCCTTCGTCACCGTGATGCCGGACAAAAACCCCATCGCCGATGCCGCCATCGCCGAATTGCGCCGCTTCGGCGTCGACACCTCCCGCATCGTGCGCGGCAAGGGCCGCCTGGGCGTCTATTTCCTGGAAGCCGGCGCTAACCAGCGGCCCTCCAAAGTGGTCTATGATCGCGATGGCAGCGCCATCGCCCGCGCCAAACCCGGCGATCTCTCCTGGGATGCCATCTTCGCCGGCGCCGGCTGGTTTCACATCACCGGCATCACCCCGGCCATCAGCGCCTCGGCCGCCGATCTGGCCCTGGAGTCGGTGGCCCGCGCGCACGCCCTCGGGCTCACCGTCTCCTGCGACCTCAACTACCGCAAGAACCTCTGGAAGTGGGGCAAGCCCGCCGCCGAAGTCATGCGCGAGCTGGTGCGCTCGGTGGATATCGCCATCGCCAACGAAGAGGATGTGCAGATGGCCCTGGGCATTCAGGCCAACGTCAATGTGGAAGCCGGCGCGATCGATCGCTCCCAATACGAAAAGCTCTCGGCCAAGGTGCTGGGCGAATTCCAGAACCTCCGCGCCATCGCCATCACCCTGCGCGAATCGCACAACGCCTCGCACAACGGCTGGTCGGCCTGCCTGTACAATCGCTCCGAATTCCTGGTCAGCCGCCACTACGAAATCACCCACATTGTGGACCGCGTGGGCGGCGGCGATAGCTTCGCCGGCGGTTTGATTTATGGCATGCAGGTGCTCGGCTCCCACCAGGAGGCGTTGGAGTTCGCCGTGGCGGCAAGCTGCCTGAAGCACTCCGTTCCCGGAGATTTCAACCGTGTTACAGTCGACGAGGTCCAGGCGCTGCTCAAAGGCGGCGGCTCGGGCCGCGTGCAGCGCTGAAACCGTGGCTACGCGAACGGCCAATCCGGAGATTTAGCCGCGCGACGGCTTGGCAACCGGAGGATTCGCCGGGATTGGCCGTTCGAGCTCCGGGGAATCCGCCGGTTCTCCCGCCGGATGCGCGCTCTGCACCCGTCTCGCCAGGTCGCCGCCGCTGCCTAAAGAGCCTTCCAGCGCCAGGCGCACCAACTGGCTCCGCGTGCGAACGCCGGATCGCACAAACAACTGCTGCACCACCGATTTCACGGTGCCCTCCGAAACGCCCAGGTTGTCCCCAATCTTTCGATTGGTAAGACCGCCCAGGATTCCCAGCAGGACTCTTTCTTCTCTGTCGCTCAGCCGGTTCGCGGATTCCTGATGGTCCGTCTGCGTCCACCCGGTCAGTTGGTCCGCCAGAATCCGGATCGCCTTCTGGTCCACCCATACGGCCCCGCTGGCGATCAGCCGGATGGCTTGGACCAGGCGGTCCGGCGCCTCCGACTTCAGGAAAATTCCCGATACGCCCAGCCTGATCGCCGCAGCCAGTTCTTTCGCGCCGGCCGATCCAGCCACGATCAGGAAATGGCCCGTGTAACCGGCGCGCACGGCTGACGGGATCAGGTCGTCTCCGATTGGCGTACCGGCATCCAGATCCAACAGCAGCACATCCACCGCGGAACCCTTCAAAATCTCCAGGGCTTCGGCGGCAGTGCCACACTCGCCTGCGATTTCAAACCCCGGTTGGGCTGCCAGAAACCGGCCCAGGCTCTCCCGAAACAATGCTTGATCATCGACGAGGACCAGGCGGATGTGCTTCTGCTCTGTCTGTTTTTCCATGCTGCTCATTCCGGTTGCTGAGGTAATCTTACGGGCGCATCGTACCTGTGCCAAGCGCTTCGCCCGAAAGATACCAATCTTGTCCCAAAGAATGATCGCCGGATTGTCTCCATCGGCACAGGTTACTTCTTTTTGCCCATTTGCCTCGCTGATTGATCGAAAGACTACCCGCCGCGGAACAGAAGATCGACCGCCGTCCCGGCCCGTCCGCGCTAAAGTCAAACTCTGATCTTAGTCTCAATCGGCCTCCATATATGAAGATGGCGCCATCACCTATTACTGTTTGGGAAAGCACCAGGCCTATTCTGCGGCCGCGCCCCGGCCATGGAATCCTCATTCTGGCATTCTTGTGTGCCCCGCTCTTCGGCCAAACTTCCTTTACCTGGCAGCAGATCAAAGAGAGGTTCGAGGCCGCCAACCCCACTCTGTTGGCCGCTCAACTCAATATCGACGAATCCCGCGCCGCTGAAATCACCGCCTATCTTCGTCCTAACCCGGACTTCGCGCTGTCGTCGGACGGAACCCAAATCGCCCGCTATGACGGCATTTGGAGGCCGTTCGCCGGCACCGACTTTTCCCCCAGCATCAGCTACCTGCACGAACGGGCGCATAAGCGGGAACTACGCCTCGACAGCGCCCGAAAGTCCACCGACATCGCGGAAACCACTTACCTCGACCAGGAGCGCGGGCTGCTATTCGCCCTGCGCAGCGCCTTCGTTCAAACGTTACAAGCCAAAGCCGTGCTCCAGAACGCCAAGGAGAACCTGGATTATTGGGATCGCGAGCTCGCGGTGTTTCGCACGCGCTTCCAGGCCGGTGACCTCGCTCAAGTGGATCTGGATCGCCTGGAACTGCAGCGCGTACAGTTCGAATCCGACTTTGAAGGCGCCCTGGTGAATCTTCGATCGTCCAAAATTCAGCTTCTGATGCTCCTCAATGAGCGCACGCCGATCGAGCAATTCGATGTGGCCGGGCCGTTCGACTTCACGGAGGCCCTTCTACCGCTCGCGGAATTCCGCAATAGCGCCATCGAAGCGCGGCCCGACCTCAAAGTCGCGCTGGAAAATGTGGAGCTGTCCAAGGTCAATCACCTGCTTGCGGTATCCAACGGCTCCACCGACCCCACCTACAGCGTGTGGTTTACCCACAACTCCTCATTCAATAACCCGTACGCCAATAACACGCTCGGCGCCAGTGTCACCATTCCGTTGCGGATCTTCGACCGGAACCAGGGCGAGAAAGCGCGCACCGAGGTGGATATCGGGCGCAATGAGAGATTGCGGGACGCTGCCGTGGCGCAGGTCTTTAACGATGTCGATACGGCTTACTGGACGCTGGTCCAAAACGTGACGCTTCTTAAGCCGTACAAAGGCCGGTATCTGCCCCTGGCCACCGACGTGCGCGACCGCATGTCTTTTTCTTTTCAGAACGGCGGCGCGTCTCTATTGGATTTCCTGGACGCCGAGAAATCCTACCGCGATACCCGCCTGGCTTACTTGAATTTGATTGGTTCGTACTTAGCCGCCGCGGCCCAAATGAATCAGGCCGTGGGTAAGGAGGTAATGCAATGACTCGTCTGCGCGTTTTTGAATTGGCGGTGTGTTTAGCCGCGGCCCTTTTTGCAACGGGGTGCGAGACAGGGGTGAAAGCCAAGAATAGCGACCCGGGCGGAACCGGCATCGTGCCCGCACAAGTGCAGCCGGACATGGATACCAACAACTTCAAAGTGGATCACCCCGAGCAGTTTCCCCTGGTAGCGGCGGGTGAGCACGTTGCCGCGCCGGAGCTGAATGTTACCGGCGTAGTCAGTCCCGATGTGTCGCGCCAGGTGCCGGTGCCCTCGCTGGCCACCGGCCGAGTCGTGGAGATCGACGCGCGCCTCGGCGATGAAGTCAAGAAAGGCCAGCTTCTGTTCAAAGTCCGAAGCTCCGATATCGCGGGCGCATTCTCCAATTACCGCCAGGCGGTGAAGAACGAGGAACTGTCCAAGATCCAACTCAACCGCGCCAACATTCTGCTCGACCATGGGGCCATTCCCAAGTCGGCCCAGGAGGTGGCTCAGAACGCCGAGGACGATAACCTGGTGGTCCTCGAAACGGCCAGGGAACAACTCGGATTGCTGGGCGTCGACCCCGACCATCCCACCGGGATCGTGAGTGTTTTTGCCCCGGTCGATGGAACCATTACCGATCAGGAGATCACCAATCAATCGGGTGTCCAGGCACTCACGCCGCCGAACCCGTTCACCATTTCCGACATGTCGCACGTGTGGATCATCTGCGATGTGTGGGAAAACAACATGGCGCAGGTTCACATCGGAGAGTACGCCGATATCCACCTGGTTGCCTATCCCAATCGCGTTCTCAAGGCGCGCATCAGCAATATTCTGCCCATCGTCGATCCCAATATTCGCACCGCCAAGGTCCGGCTGGAAGTGGAAAATCCGGGTCTGATGCGGTTGGGCATGTTTGTCACCGCGACATTCCATGGCCTGACGTCAGTCCGGTACGCCACCGTGCCCGCCGATGCAATCCTGCACCTGCACGACCGCGAATGGGTGTACGCGCCGCTCGGGAATGGCCATTTTAAGCGCCAGGAAGTGGTGGCTGGAGGCATGCTCCCCGAAGGATTGCAGGAAGTGGATTCGGGTCTCAAGCCGGGCGACCAGGTGGTGGCGAAAGCACTGATTTTCCAGAACACGGTGGAGCAATAGGACCATGATTCAACGCGTCGTCGACTTCGCACTGAGTAACCGTATTCTGGTTTTGGCTCTGATGATCCTCATCGCGGCGGGAGGACTGGTGGCCTTTCACGCGCTGCCCATCGAAGCTTATCCCGATGTGGCCGACAACTACGTGGAGATTGTTACCCAGTGGCCGGGAATCTCCGCGGAGCAAATCGAGCAGCAGATCACCATTCCTCTCGAAATCGTGATGAACGGCATGCCCCACATTGCCCACGACACCAGCGGCATTCCGGAATTGCGGTCGTTCTCCCTGTTCGGCCTCTCCGACATCAAGCTGATATTCGACGACGAGGAAGAGAATTTCCGGGACCGCGAGCGCGCCTTGGAGCGCCTCTCGCAGGTCAGTCTTCCGCCCGCCGCGGTGGCCGCCGGAGTCTCGCCGCAGTTGCAGACCGACTGGAGTCCCGCCGGCCAGATCTACTTCTTCACGCTCCACACCACCAATCCGGCTTACGACCCCATGGCGCTCAAATCCATTGAAGACTGGGTGGTGGAGAAGAATTTCAAGGCCGTCGAGAACATCGTGGATGTCGCCAGTTTCGGTGGCCCGACCCGCGAATACCAGGTGCGCGTCGATCCCGATAAGCTCATCGATTATGGCCTCAGTATTGGGCAAGTGGAGCAGCAACTCTCCAACAACAACGCCAACGGCGGCGGCAGCTTCGTGGAAGCCGGTTTACAGCAGGTCAACATCCGCGAAGTCGGCCTGGTGCAAAACACTCACGATATCGAGAACACCGTCATTCTGACCAAGAACGGCACGCCCGTGCGGATTCGCGATATCGCGGTGGTGTCGCAAGGGCCCAAAATCCGCTTGGGCCAGTTTGCGCGCGCCACGCACCTGCCGAACGGCACCATCGTCGATAACGACGACGTGGTTTCCGGTATCGTGCTGCTGCGCAAGGACGCCGAAGCCGATCTGGCCTTGCAGGGAATTCACGAGAAAGTCAAAGAGCTGAACGACCACATTCTGCCTTCCGGCGTGACCGTCGACCCGATGATCGATCGCAGCGACCTGGTGCACTTCACCACTCATACCGTGCTGCGCAATCTGACCGAAGGCTTCATTCTGGTCACCATTGTTCTTTTCATCTTCCTGGGAAATGCGCGCGCGGCCATCATCGTCGCCATCACCATTCCGTTCTCGCTCTTGTTTGCTTCCATCTGCCTCCAGCTTCGTCACGTTCCGGCGAACCTGTTGTCGCTGGGAGCGCTGGATTTCGGCATGGTGGTGGATGGAGCGGTGGTGATGGTGGAAAACATTTTCCGCCATATCGGCCATCACGAGGAGGTCACCAAGTCGATTCCCGACCGCATTCGGGCAGCCGCTCACGAAGTGCAAAGGCCGGTGTTTTACGCCATCACCATCATCATCACGGCGTATCTGCCGATCTTCACGCTGCAGCGCGTGGAAGGCCGGCTGTTCCGGCCGATGGCCTGGACCGTGGCCTTTGCGCTCTTGGGCGCGGTGATTTTTTCAATTACGGTCGCTCCGGTTCTGGCCAGCCTGGTGTTCCGCAGAGAGACGCGTGAATGGCAGAATCCCGTGATCGTCTTCGTGACCGGCATCTACCAGCGTGCCGTCACCTGGACTGTGCGCCATCGCTGGTCGATGATTGCCGTCTCCATCGTGGCGGTGTGCACCACCCTCTGGCTCCTGCAGGGCGAGAGAATCGGGTCGGAGTTCCTGCCGCATCTGGATGAAGGCGCGCTCTGGATTCGCGGCACGCTGGCGCCTTCCACCGGGCAAAGCGAGGGCATTCGCCTCTCCAACCAGGCGCGCATCATTATTTGTTCGTTCCCCGAGGTGACCCAGTGCTCCAGCCAGACCGGGCGCCCCGACGATGGCACCGATACCACCAGCTTCTTCAACACCGAATACTTCGCCGATCTGAAGCCTAAGGAAGAATGGCGCCCGGCGTTTCACCAAAACAAGGATCTGCTGATCGCGGCCATGAATCGCGAGCTGGACAAGCTCCCCGGCGTGGTGTGGGGCTTCTCCCAGCCCATCGCCGACAACATGGAAGAAGCCGTCAGCGGAGTCAAGGGACAACTGGCCACCAAAGTTTATGGCGCCGATCTGCACGTGCTCGAAGACAAGGCCGAGCAGATCGTGAAAATCATGAGCGGCGTGCGCGGCATCACCGATCTCGGAATTTTCCGCGTCACCGGCCAGCCGAGCGATAACTTCCTGGTGGATCGCGACCGCTGCGCGCGCTACCAGATCAACGTAGCGGATGTGCAGGATGCCATCAACACGGCGGTCGGCGGCAACGCGCTCACTCAGGTGTTGCAAGGCGAGGAGCGCTACGACCTGGTGATGCGCTATCTTCCGCAGTATCGCGACACCAAAGAGGCCATCGAAAAGATTCGTCTGCTGGCCCCCACCGGCGAGCGCGTGTCGCTGGCGCAGCTTTGCAAATTCGAAGAGCGCGACGAAGGATCCGAAATCTACCGGCAGGGCGATGAGCGCTACGTGCCCATCAAGTACAGCGTGCGCGGGCGCGACCTGGGCGGCGCGGTGGAAGAAGCCATCGACAAAGTCAAGAAAGGTGTCCAGCTTCCCCGCGGCTATCACATCAACTGGGAGGGCGAGTACGAAAGCGAGAAGCGCGCGGAGGCCCGGCTGTTCATCATCATCCCCATCACCATCTTCCTCATCTTCCTGATCATCTATGGCGCATTCGGCTCGGCCAAGTGGGCCTGCCTCCACCTGGTCAATGTGGGCGTGGCGCGCGTGGGTGGCCTGTTGGCGCTCTATGTTACCGGAACCCACTTCAGCGTCTCCGCGGACGTCGGATTTCTGGCCCTCTTCGGCGCGTCGGTACAGACCGGCGTCATCATGGTGGAGTACATCAACCAGTTGCGCGCGCGCGGCCACTCCATCGAGGAAGCCGCGATCGAAGGCGCCACGCGCAGGCTGCGGCCCATCATGATGACCATGCTGGTGGCGACGTTGGGCCTGTTGCCGGCGGCTACCTCGCACGCCATCGGTTCGGACTCCCAGCGGCCCCTGGCCATCGTGATCGTCGGCGGCTTGATTGTAGACTTAATTATGAGCACTTTCCTCCTGCCGACGTTCTATGTCTGGTGGGCCCGTCCCACCGATCACCTGCCGTCGTCCGAAGACTCCAGGAGCGTCTACGAGTGATCAGGCTCCCCAAGGCGCCGGTCCTGCTCGCGTCCGTCGCACTGATCGTCAGCGTGGCGGTTTGCGTGCAATCCCGGCGCCAATTGCTGGAGGTGCAGCGGCAGTTGCAGGGCGTTACCGCGGCTAACGAATTTCTAAAGAAGACTCTGGGCGAGATGACTCTCTCGATTGCTGCCAAAGACCGGCAGATCGATCGCCTGGAGCATGCCGGCTGCGAGGGACAGGGGCAAGCCCCGCCTGCCAATCCACCGGGTCCTCCGCAGAGCCGCGCTTCCGGCGCCGGCGCAGCGACCCCTGGCAACGGCCGCGCCCGTTGAGGCTGAGCGTGCCACTCGCCGAATCGCCCTCGCCAGTCCCTTGCTGACGCGCGACTCAGCATCGAAACTAACCCGCTACCGTAAAGGGAGTGGACCTCGCGGTCGCTGACTTAGGTTCTATCGGATTCTGTGGGCGGACCTTTGATGGCGTCTTTAAATCCGCGAGTCCCCTCCGCCAGTCCCTTACCCAATTCGGGCAGTTTCTTCGGACCGAACATCACGTTCGCCACTGCCAGGATCACCAGCAGATGCCGCGGTTGCATCAAATCCGCAATCATAAGCCACAAGTCTAAGCGTCTTGAACGGTCTTGGGGAAGGAGATCAAAACGGCTTCGCGGATTAACTTCTCGGATGCCCTTGGAGAGTGCGCAGGCGTGAGATGCACCGGAACGGGTCCGTGCCGCGATTCTGTGCCGCTCCCTGCTGCCGCCCCTAGAACCTGAACTTCAGCGCGGCCTGTACCAGGCGCGGAGACATGGCATTAATGATCTGTCCGAATGTCGAGTCGTTGATATTGCCATCCACGGCATTTGCACCGAAGAACTGAGCGTGGTTGAACGTGTTGAACGTCTCCAGGCGGAATTCCAGCACCTTGGCCTCACTGAACTGGGTCTCCTTCAGCAGCGCGATGTCCCAATTGTCCATCCCAGGCCCGTAGAACAGGCGGCGCGATGCCGTACCCGGCGAACCCAGGGCCGGAAGGCCGAAAAGGGAGGTGTTAAAATACGGCCGGCCGTTTCGCGGGTTGGAGTTGAGTTGCAGGGGGCCGGCGGCGACGTCCAGGTCGGAAAACCCGACACCGTTTACTCCATTGTTATAGCTTCCGATCAAAGCGGTATCGTTGGGATTGATGAGCGTCACCGGCAGGCCAGTCGAAAGACGCGTGATTCCGGAGAGGGCCCATCCCGCCGTCGCCTGGTTGGAGTGGTGGAAGAGCTTGCCGAAAGGCAAATCGTAGCGGTAACTAACAACCAAATCCTGCGTAACATCGAAAGAGGATGGAGCCCGCGTGAGAGCGTAGTTATATGGGTCCACCTGCTCGCCGAGATTCGAGGCCTGATCCAGCGACTTACCATAGGTGTAGCTGCCCAGCACGGTAACGCCACGGCCGGTATGTTTCAGGCTGACTTGCAATGAGTTGTATGCCGAGTTGCCCATGGCGTCAAAGTAGACGTCCGTCCCGAAATTGTTGCCGAACGGAGCCCGCGTCCCGTTGACTACCTGGCCGTTGCTTCTGGTATACACCAGGTTCTCGCCGAACGGCCCGCACGTGGGCGTTCCCGGTGCCACATCGCTGGGTTGGCTCAGACTCACACACAATGCCGGATTGCCGGGGTTGGCGGCCAGCAGCACTAACAGACGATGCCCCTGGCTGCCGATGTAACTCGCATCAAAAACGAGAGTTCTCAAGAACTGCCGCTCGAAGGAGAGGAAATAACTTTCCGAGTACGGGTTCCGGTTCCGCGGAAAATACGCGTCAATGCCGTTGATGGGGAAGTAGGACGGCCAATTCAAGCTCGTGTCGGGATTCCTGGGCGATGAATTGTAAGATGGAACGCTGACGGGGAATTGTTGGGGGTACACGGTTCCCGTCTCGGCCCCAATAAGCGGATTGTTGAAAAGGGGAGGCTCCGGGCTAGTATAGGTAAGGCCGTAGGGCGCGTTTCCCGTTTCAAATGCCAGCGTCTGTCCCTCGATGGCGGTGAAGAACCGCCCATAGCCCGCGCGGACACTGCTGTTACCCGGACCACCGGTCAGTATCGCCAGCGGCCCATTTTTCCACGGGGGTGACCAAGCCAGGCCGAGCCGCGGCGAAAAGTTATCGTCGCGGGTCGGGGAAATCGTGTTGGGAACGCCCGGGTCGCCGGGGAAGACATAACCGGTGGGGGCGCCCGGGAAGACCACCGATTGTTCGCCGGGGATCAGCGTGCCCGTCTGATTGTGCTCCTCGGTCCAGGGCGCGATCAGGTCCCATCGCAGGCCGTAATTCAACGTCAGATTGGATGTAACACGCCAACTGTCCTGCGCAAAGACTCCGGCGTAGTCCGAGCGTTCGTAAAATGCCGGGGAGAAACCTTGCGAATATAGGCTCGGAAATCCCAGCAGGAAATCCGCAAAGTCCGAGCCGGTTTGATATCCGGTGAATTGAAATTGTCCGTTGGCGGTAAAATCGGGCAGTAATTTCACATCCTGCCTTAGAAACTGTCCGCCGAACTTCAGCGAATGGTTTCCCATGACCTTGGACAGGCTGTCCTGTGCCTGGTAGCTGGCGTCGGTCTGCACCAGCGCGAATGGGCTGGTCCCGAAGTTGATCTTGTTGAAGACAATCGATTCAATTCCTTCGGTTTGCGGATCTCCCGGGAGGATCCCGGCTTGGCCGGTGGTAAAGCCCTGGGACGCGAGACTCGGGCCAACTCCGCCCCGCTGCTGGCCCAGGTTGTTGAAGTCGCGCATGTAGCTGAGCCGGAATTCGTTGACCAGCGTGGGGCCGAAAGTCTTGGCATCGCTTAAGAGGGCCAACTGCGCCCGGCCGTTGGAGAGCGCGTTAAACCCGGGAACGTTGGCGCCGCCCTGTGCGGTTGGGTAGGGATTGTTCAGGTTGTAGTTGTCGATAAAATAATACGCCGAGATGGCCCCCAGATGAGTCGTCTGCGCATCGATCCGAGCCGAGCCTTTATCATCGGTGAGCCTTTGCGCCAGGGATGCGTTCGAGTACTCGTTCGTACCGACGTTCGGCAGCGGAATGTATTGGAGCAAGTGCGCTGCTGGCGCCGGCCAGGCATTCTGTGGAATCACGGCATTCGGCAGGACACACTCCGTAGGATTGGTGCAGCCCGGTGTGTAGTACGCTTCTCCTGGTGTCACTCCGTATCCTAAGCGCTGGGTGAGCAGGCTCGCCGCATACGACCCTTGCACCATGCCGGTTAAGGAGCTTGCCAGGTCGGACAGGTTACCGCCCCGGTCGGCGAGCGAGGGGACGGGAAGCAGTCCGGATTCGATTCCTTGAATGTTCCGCGTACCTTGATAATCGCCGAAGAAGAAGAGCTTGTCCTTCTTGATTGGCCCGCCCAGGGTGGCGCCGAACTGATTCTGGATATAGGGGGAGCGTGTCGGATCGAAGAAACCGCGCGCGTCCAGGTCGGTATTGCGCAGGAATTCAAACGCCGAGCCGTGCAGTTTATCTACGCCGGACTTGGTCACCACGGTGATCAGTCCGCCGGAGTAATTGCCGTATTCGGCGTCGAAGTTGCTTGTCAGGACGCGAAATTCGGAGATCGAGTCCAGGTTGGGAATGATGGCTGCGCCCTCAGCGATGCCCTCCTCCACATTGGCGCCATTCAGGATGTATCCATTGGCGGATTCCCGCTGGCCGTTCACCGAGAACAGTCCGGGGTTCAACCCTCCGGAGGGCGCTACCGCACCGAAGCCGCCGCCGGAGGAACTGCTGGATGTCGCGCTGGTGGTAACCGGAACGACGCCAGTCTGAACGGCGAGCAAGTCCGTGTAACTTCGACCATTCAGGGGGACCCCGGTGATCTGTTGGCTGGCGATCGTTTGCCCCAACTGGGTATCCGATTTCTCCACCTGGACTTGAGTTGCTTCCTCACTCACGTTCACCGTTGCCGACTGGCTGGCGAGTTGTAAGGTGACGTCTACCTGCGGAGCGCTGTTCACGTCGATGGTTACTCCCGTGCGGCGATATGGCGTGAAACCGGGAGCGCTGACTTCAACGTTGTATTGGCCCACGGCGAGTGCCGGAAACGTATAAGTTCCCTGGTCGTCCGTTCTCGTCGCCTGCCTTAGGCCTGTGGCCGTGTTAACAGCCGCTACCACGGCGCCGGATAAGGCCGCCCCCGTTGGGTCCTTAACCGTGCCGGTGATCCTGCCGCCAACTTGCGCCAAGAGCGATCCTGTGGCGAGCGCCAGAGTGAGTAAAAGTCTTGAGTGCATAACGCAGGTATACGGGAAAGCGACTGCCGCCGTAAGACAGGAATACGACTCTGGGGCGGCTCTTCCGGACTGTCCGAATGCCTGCCTCAGCCGTTTGATTGATCGTTTACAGGATGGGAGACTTAGTGAGATTCATTACAATAAATCTCGGTAGCGTTCCAGGGCTACGCGCACCATTTGGCTGCGATTCCTCGCTCCGGTTTTCGAGAATAACTGCTGTAGGGTGTTCTTAACCGCGCTGGGCGTCATTTTGAGGCGGGATTCCATCTCGTGATTCGACAGGCCCTCGAAGACAAGCCGTAAAATCGCTACTTGACGGGCATTTAGGCTGGCGCGTTCCATGCCGTGCGCTTCCACCGGGGCGCAACGGATACCGGCGGTTGGATCTTCCGTGACATCGGCGATGATGGCGGCTAACTTAGGAGAGCCCTTTTCGTGGTACGTGGAAAACCATACCTCCGCGACGAGAGTCTCCCCATTGCAGCGGCACACCGGGCAGCGCATGGAGGCGCGGAACTGCGCGCCTGCCTCGGGCCGTAGTGCCTTTTGCAACTCCGGCAGGTAGGAGGCAATCGATTGCCCCATAAGATTGTGGCATGGAACCAGGAGCTCCACGGCGGCCCGGTTCGCCGCTTCAATCGTTCCGTGCTGGTCCAAGGTGACAATAGCCGCCGGGCTGGTCTCGAACAGCGCCCGAAGCCGCGCCTCGGTCTCCAAGCCCAAGCGGCGGTTGCGCAGCAATTCCGACACGAATAGACCACACCCTGCCAGCGCCAGCGTCTCCAGAATCAAACGGCCGGCTCTTCCCTCCGGGTCAAGCGCGCTGAATGTCTCACTCAGCACAGCGCATAGCATCGCCTGGGCCAATAGCGCTCGACGGGGCAGGAACCCGGCCGCCAGCATGATGGGGAATAAGTAGAGAAAGCCCAGGGACACGTAGGTGGGAGTCCACCAATCTGCCAATGCGATCGCCACAATCATCGCGGCACTCGCCATCAGGGCGCGACTTCGCATTGGCCGGTCCCAAAATTTCTCCGCAGGCAGTCTCACCGTCCTCGCCAGGTTTGCATTATGGGCGCGCACCACCCGCGATTACCAGGAATCAAATGGCCATTCCGGCGGCCTCCTGTGCGTTTTAAACCGTCGCGGTTCGTGGGCGGCAATCCAACGCGCACTCGAATGACCGATGTCGGGGCACATCCGAATGGCGTGGAGCGCTTTACTTCATGGAGCGAAGGGGCATAAGGCGGCAATCATCGGATTAGTTGGAGAACCGCCTGCGTAATCGGTGACCGAAAGGCGGACGGAACGGGTTCCGCGGAAGGCGCCAGGAAATCCGTATGGTCAAGGCTGGCCAATCGGCCCGAGTGCAGCGGTAACTGCCAGCGGAAAGGGCTACTGAGAATTTTTAGAAGTTGTGGGCCGGGAGTTGCCCTTCCGGATCACCGGCCGCCCGTCGGGCGTGGTGGCGGGCGAGGGCAATCCGCCGATCACCAGCACGAACCCGTCGCTGATCCCACCCGCATAACCACCTTGATACGAGGCCGGCGAAGTGGGCAGGCCGATGCCCCCGTACCCAACCACAAACAACGTGCTTCCGTTCGCTGTAACAGCCAGCGACGTGGGCATGTAGTCGCTGGTTCCGCCGATGTAAGTGGAAAAGACCAGGCCCTTCGAGCCGCTCGTGCCGCGAACCAGCTCGGTGACAAAGGTATTGGTTCCGCCGGGCCACGCCCCTTGCACCGCATTGCCGGTTACGGGAAAATTCGGTGACAGCGTATACCCGGCCACGTAGATGTCGCCGGATGCATCGCTGGTCACCCAGGTGCCCGCGTCGCCGCCGTTGCCGCCCAGGTAACTGGAGTACAGAAGCCCGTAAGTGAACGGCAGATTCGGATTGATCACCGCCACCCACGCATCGGTATCTCCGGCATAAGTGCTCTGCACGGCATCGGGAGTTACCGGGAAATTCGGCGAGATGGTATAACCGGTCATGATCGCGTTGCCGTTCGGATCGAAGGCCAGCCCCGACACCGCGTCGTTTTCGGCGCCGCCGAAGTAAGTCGAATACTTCAGCGTGGCCAGGCCCTGCTGGGTCAGGTCCATGACCCCCAAAATGGCATCTTCTCCGCCAAAAGGACTGGCCGAATACTGGTATCCCGCCATGGCGAACTCGGTCGAGAAGGTGGACGCCGTGAAATAAACCAGGTTGTTGGCACTCAACAGGATATTCTCGCCGAAGTCTTCGTCCTCGCCGCCCACATAGCTGGAGTAGATCAGGCTGCCCGTATTGGGGTTCATCTCGGCGATAAAAACATCCGAAGTTCCCCACAAGGCGGATTGAAAGGCGTTCAAGCTGACCGGAAAATCGCTGGATTCCGCGGTGCCTACCATGTACATGTTCTGATTGGCGTCCACCGCAATCCCGGTCGCTCCGTCCGCGCCGGTGGTCCCCGACAGGTAGCTCGAGTAGAGCAGCGAAATGCCGCCATACAGCGCCGGATTGAGCTGAAACACAAAAGCCCCCTGGTTGGTTGCTCCTCCGGTGGTCTGATAAGAATTGCCCGCCATGGGGAAGTCCGAGGAGGTGGTCCAGCCGGTCACGTAAAATATGCCGCTCGCGTCCACATCCAGCCCCAGCGGGATATCGTTGCTGCTGCCGCCGATGTATGAAGAATAGATCTGCTGAAAACCGCCCGCGGGAGTGGTGTCCAGAATTTGCAGGAAGACGTCGATCAATCCGGTGTAGTCGTTGTTGTAGGCGCCGTTGATGTAAGGGATCTGGCCGCTATCGGTCTGGCCCACGATATACAGAAGGCCATTGGGCAGCAGCTTGGCGGCGTTCACCTGATCCTGTCCATTGCCGCCGATGTAGGTGCAATATTCAATGGTTGGATCGATCACCAGCGGTTTGGAGTGATCGTACCGGCCCAGCCGCAGTTTCACGCTGCCGTCCGCCAGCAAACGATAGCCGCCCGAAACCGCATGGCGTGCACCCGAGGCATCCTCCTGGTAGATGTATGGCGCATGCTGCAGCAATTTCCGCCCGGCGTTCTCCAGCACCAGGTCGCCCTCGGGGGAAAGCTGAGGTTGCACTGTTCCCTCGAACTGCAAAGCAATCGCGGACGGGTCGGCGCCAGGCTGCACTACGAAATCGTACTCCAGCAGGTTGTGGCTGCCGTAGTAGACCAGGTCCACACCTGGATAGACCGAGCGATAGCGGATTCGGCCGTAATTCGCGACGCCGGTATGCCAGTTCTGGCGACGGCGGCCGATGAAGTAATCGGTGCGGCCCGCCAGCGGATCGAGCGGCTCGATGAGGGCCTGTGGATTAGAGTTGGCGAGCGCCAGGCTCACCGGAGCCGAACCGGGGACTGCAAACAGGATGCCCTTCGCCGTGAACAGGAGATTGTAATTGCCAGCTCGCGCCACATAGCGGATGGCGGGGTCGAACTGGCCCTGGTTGGCTTCAAAACGGAGCGGCAAACGGGCCAGCGCGGCCTGCGCGCTGGCGGGCGGAGTAGTCCGCACCGCGGGGCGGCTCGCGGCGCTCAACGCCGCAGCGGCCGACACAAAGAACACCATACCGTACGAACGCATAAGCCGAACTTTTATTAGAACATGCACCACGGTAACGGAAAACTGGGCGCAGCCTTCACAGGCGTGAAAGCTGGAGTCATTGCTTCAAGCCATCCGCCCGACCTTTTGCACCTCCAGCACCAAATCGCCTTTGTCGTCCACGAAAAAGGCCGGGGCGAAGCGTTTATCCCAGACGATCTCGTCGTGGCGGTAGGAGTAGCGCGCCACCACGGTCTGGCTGAAGGTGTCGTCGTAGGCCTTAAGCAGAATCAGCACCTCGGCCTGCAGGCGGGCCAGGTCGGCGGCGCTTTTGCCCCACAGCGGGCTGTCCCGGTCGATGGGGTGTACCACCGTCCAGGTGAGCGCCAGAAAGAGCACGTCGGGCCGCTCCAGCCGCAGCAGCTCGTATTTGCGCTGGGGCGTTCCGCCGTCGTTTTCGACGGTCATCAGCAGGCACCGGGCCTGCAACTCCGCCAGCGAATTACTCCGCCGGTTGACCACCCGGAACTGCAGGCTGTGTCCTTCCTGGTAAGGCGCCACCACCATGTTCTCGCTGAATCCGAAGCGGGCGGAGGGGCGCGAAACGCGGCCGAACAGCAGGCCGGTGGCCACGGCAAACCCGAGCACGCCCACCAGCGCCTCAAAGGTCGCTACCAGGTTGGACCCCAGACTAGCCGGCGCGATATTGCCGTAGCCCACCGTGGTGAGAGTGTGGGAGCTGAAGAAGAAACAGTTCAGAAAGCGGCCCATCGCGGTGGGCGCCTCGGCCCCCGCAAGGTGCCCGGGTCCCAGGCTGAAATAGACGCAGGCGAACAGCGTATTGACCACTGTGTAGCCCAGAAACAGCGATGCCAGGAAGCTGGCCCAGCTCATGTTGATCAACAGCAGATAAGGATGAAAATCGCGCCAGGTGACGCCGCGGCGGTGCACGTTGAAGCTGCCGTCTCGGTTGATGACCCGCCGGAACGGCGCGGTGAACTGTTGCGTGAGGCCTGGATCGAAACCGGGATTGTGCATCTTTCGATCATCCCAGACCTCCTTTCCCTGAATTGCACCCTACCTGGGGCGAACCGTCGTCGGGCGCTCGGCGCGCTCCGCGGCAGCCGTTTCAGGGGACGATTCCACACGGCCGCAGCTAAAGGCGCCCCGGTGGTGCGCCACCCAGCGCTAAGTGGAAGTGGTCGGTGGGTGCAAAATTCCGGCCGGGGTGGCAGCTTGTACCGTGCCAGCGCGCCATACGGGGGCCGGCGCCGGGCACCGCCAAGGATTTCGGCGTCGCGCGGAAAATGGCTTCGGGCGGACGAATCCGCACGGGTAGCCGCGCAAGGGCGGCTCGGCCCAGAGCACGGCGACAGCGAAAGCCGATCCGCAACAGCGCTGTGCCTGCTTTGTGGATTCTATTTGTCGATGTGGCGCTGGACCATCTCGCGGTTCTGGCGGGCTTCCTCGTTGTTGGGGTCGAGGGCCAGGGCGCGGTTGAATTGCTCCAGAGCGCCGGACAAGTCGCCGTGCCCCATCAGCAGCTCGCCAAACTCGTTGCGCAGCGGGGCATCGGCGGGGTCGAGCGTGGCGGCCTCGCGGTAGCGCGCGGCGGCCTCGCGCCAGTCGCCATGGGCCGCCAATTGCCGCGCGCTCTCGGCCAGAGCCCGTGCCAGGCGGCCACCGGCGGCGTCTTTCTCCGCATCCGGCAGGCCCGCGGCGCCCGCGGCCGAGAGCTTGCGCAAATCCGCGATCCCCTCTTCCAGTTTGCCCGCGGCCACCAGCGCGTTGGCCAGATTCCAGCGGGCCGCCGAAAGATCCGGGTTCAGGCTCAGCGCCTTCTGGAATTGCGCCATGCCTTCGGCGGTGCGGCCCAGCCGCATGTAGGCGGACCCGAGCATATCGTGCGCCTCGGCATTTCCGGGTGCGTCCCCGGGCTGCAGGCGCAGGGCCGTCTCCAGCATGCCCACCGCTTCGGGCGCATTCATGCGCGCCAGCAGCACCGCCCCCAGGTTGAAGCACGCCGAAAAATCGTCCGGGTGCTTCTCCAGGCGGTGGCGCATCACGGCTTCCTGCAATTCCAGGCGATGGTCGCCGGTCCCCACCGGCAGCAGTTCCAGCCACAGGTGGCCCATCTCGTCGGTGGACTGGTTGCCGCTCTCCACCATCCGCGGCGGTTGGTTCGGATTGCGCACGTTATCGGCGGAATTGTCGTAGTGGTAGCGCATCGAGATCACCGATCCTTCGGGCAGCACCAGCGGCTGGCGATAGTAATAGACGGCCTGCCAGTTGGAGTCCCAGTTGGGAATCCGGATCAGCCAGCGGCGCGAGCCATCGGGCAGCGTGGCGTAGGCTTCCAGCAGCTTGCCCAGGTAGTGCGCGTGCGGATAGACGGCCAGCACCTGCACGTCCATGGGCAGCCGGAAATCGTCGGCGATCGGGAAATCCCGCACGCCGGCCGGAATGTGCAGGGCGTTGTCGTTTTCCAGTTGCACCAGCAGCGGAAAACGGCGCGGCGGCTGGTCGGTGAAATACAGCCCGATGGCGGGCCGCACCTGCTCGGGTTTTCCGGAGGGCTGCATGTGCGCATTGAGCACCAGTTCATCGCCGGGGTCGAGGCGCCAGGAGAAACCGGGCGGCTCCACGTGCGGCGTGCTGCCCGGTTTCCAGAACAGGAAATGGCCGTCGGGGTCGAAGGGACTGCGGAACAGCGTCACCTCCATGCCTGGAAAGCCGCTGCCGGGTGAGGATTCCAGGCGATGCGCCGACGCCGTCCGGTCCACCAGCAGGTTAGCGTGGTGGATCAGGCGGCGGTTGCCGGGGCGGATTTCGATGGCTCGCACATAGCGCGTGGCAGGCAGATTCACGCGGAACACGAAGTTCCAGAACACGTCCGGGCCGGAGGCGGGCAGCGAAAACGGCGCGGGGGCTTCGAGCACCAGGTCCGGCGGGCCTAATTGCCAGCCGCCTTCGAATTGCGGAGGCGCCGGGCCGCCCGGCGGACCCTCGGGCGCTCCCTCCGCCGCCCAATCGCCAATCAGGCGGATTTGCTCCGCGCTCAGCCGCCGCGTGCCCGCGAAATCGCCGTAACCGGGCTCGGGCAGCCAGGGCGGCATATAGCCGCTGTGCGTGATGGTGGCAATCTGCGCCGCGCGCTTCTTCACGTCGTGATAGCTCAGCAGCGAGAAGGGCGCGACCTCTCCCGGATGGTGGCACGGGGAGCAGTTCTGGTAGATGATGGGCGCGATGTCGCGGGTGAAGGTCGGCCCCTGCTGAGCGGCCACACAGGTGACCACCAGCAGCAGCGTTCCGACGCGGAGCATACTTCCACTCATACCACGCCGCGAATGGCTGCCCGCCGGGGTAAGGGGTTCGGCGGCGCTGGGCCGAAAGAATTGCTGGCCCTTGCGGGCCGGCGGGTAGGGATTCCGCGGGACGCGGGCCGTGGGCCGCTGCACCATCTCGGGCTTCACCGGCCCGGCGGCAACGCGCGGTTTGGTGGCTGCTGGAACGCTGGGATTCGCGGGGCTTGGTTGCTGTCTTGCCGCCCCGCGGCTGGGCGGCCGGCGTGCGGTGCTTCTCGTTCGCGGGGACTGTTTTGCCCTTGAAAGGAACGCGGCTCGCGGCGGTCCTCTTGTTTCGGGTCAAACCCGTCGGGGGCGGGCAGTCGCCAGTGGTAGCAGGTGGACGAATCGGGGCGGCCTCCGGTCGGTGCCGGGAGGCCGCCGCGGGGATTCAGAACGTGTACAGCAGCGTGCCTGCGGGGACTTCAGCGGGTGCGCCGGCAGTCACGGCGGCTTCGCCCTCGGGGGTGATGGCGCGATAGAAGATGCCGGTGTCGCCGAGGTAAACTTCGAGTTCCGCGGGGCGGGGAAGCGTGCCCTGGATCAAAGACTCCGAGAGCGGATCCTCGATGTACTTCTGGAGCGCGCGGCGCAGAGGCCGGGCGCCGTAGCTGCGGTCGCCGCAGGTCTTCTCCAGGATGTACTTGGAGGCGTCCGGAGAAAGCCGGATCTTGACCTGCTTGGCCACCAGGTTGGAATTGACCTGCTGCACCATCAGGTCGATGATCTTGATCAGATCGTCGTCGGTGAGCGAGCTGAAGAGGATGATTTCGTCCAGGCGGTTGAGGAATTCCGGGTTGAAGGCCTTCTTCACTTCGCCGCGGACCATGTCCTCCATCTTGGCGGAGACGCCTTCGCCCTGTGGCGCCGAGAAGCCCAGGTGGCCGCGCTTTTCGAGGAACCGCGCGCCCAGGTTGGAGGTCATGATGATGATGGTGTTTTTGAAATCCACCTGGTTGCCAAGGCCGTCGGTCAACTGGCCGTCTTCGAAGACCTGGAGCAGGATGTTGTAGATGTCCGGGTGGGCCTTCTCGATTTCATCCAGCAGGATGATGGAGTAGGGATTGCGCTTGACGCGCTCGGTCAACTGGCCGCCCTCTTCGTAGCCGACGTATCCGGGCGGCGAACCGATCAGCTTGGAAACTGAATGCTTCTCCATGTACTCGGACATGTCGAAGCGCACCAGGCTTTTCTCGCTGCCGAACAGGAAGCTGGCGAGGGCCCGGGCGACCTCGGTTTTGCCCACGCCGGTGGGTCCCAGGAACAGGAAGCTGCCGGCGGGGCGGCTGCTGGCCTTGAGGCCGGCGCGTGAACGGCGGATGGCGCGGGCCAACGCGGAGATGGCTTTTTCCTGGCTGATGACGCGCTTGTGCAACTCCTCTTCGATGCGCAGGAGCTTGGTGATTTCCTCTTCCTTGATGGACGTCATGGGGACGCCGGTCCAGCGGGCCACCACGTCCTCAATGTCATCTTTGGTGACGCATCCCGTGGAGGAGTCGTCGAGGTTGTACTTTTCGCGGAGCTGGCGCATGTGCTCGCGCTCCTTGCGCTCCTCGTCGCTATAGAAGCGGGCCTTTTCGAACTCGTGGTTGGCGATGGCGTTTTCCATGCGGTGCACGATGAACTTGATGCGCTTCTGGATGTCGGCCAGGTCGGCGGGAAGGGTGGTCTGGCGGAGCTTCACTCGGGCGCCCGCTTCATCGATCAGGTCGATGGCCTTGTCGGGGAGGAAGCGATCCGGAATGTAGCGGCTGGAGGTGTAGACGGCGGTTTCGATGGCATCGTCGGTATAAGCCACGGCGTGGAACTTCTCGTAGCGGTCCTTGATGCCGAACAGGATCTTCACGGCGTCGGTTTCGCTGGGCGGTGGCACTTTGACCGCCTGGAATCGGCGTTCGAGCGAGCGATCCTTCTCGATGGACTTACGGAACTCAGACGGGGTGGTAGCGCCGATGCACTGGATTTCGCCGCGGGAAAGAGCCGGCTTGAGGATGTTGGCGGCATCCAGCGAACCTTCCGCCGAACCGGCGCCCACGAGGGTGTGCAACTCATCGATGAAGATGATGGCGTTCTGATTCTCCATCAGCTCTTTCATGATGGTTTTGAGGCGCTCTTCGAACTGGCCGCGGTACTTGGTGCCGGCCACGATGAGGGAAAGGTCCAGGGCCAGGATGCGCTTATCGGCCAGGAACGAGGGAACGTCGCCCTCGGCGATGCGCTGGGCGAGACCCTCGACGATGGCGGTTTTCCCCACGCCCGGCTCGCCGATGAGGACCGGGTTGTTCTTGGTGCGGCGGCACAGAATCTGGACCACGCGTTCCAGTTCGTAGTCGCGGCCGATGAGGGGGTCGAGGGTATTATCCATGGCGGCCTGGGTGAGGTCGCGGCTGAATTCAGCCAGCAGCGAACTTTCCTTGGGCCGCGCGGAGGCTACCTTTTCACTCTGCGAACGGGCCAGCTCCTCACGGATGGTGGAGAGGCGCAGACCGCGCTCGTGTAAAATTTCGGCCGCGAAGCACTTTTCCTCGCGCAAAAGCCCCAGCAGCAGGTGCTCGGTCCCGATGTGTTTGTGGTTCAGGCGTTCGGCCTCTTCGGCGCCGTACGCCAGAACACGCTTGCACTCGTGGCTGAGGGGCAGATCCACGGAAGTGGAGACCTTTTCGCGGATGGTGGTATGCCCTTCGATCTGCTTGCGGATGGACTCGACGGCAGCGTGCGAACGCAGGAAGCGATTCGCCAGGGCCTTGTCTTCCCGCAGCAACCCGAGGAGCAGGTGTTCGGTTTCGATGTAGGGACTCCCGAACTGACTGGCCTCGTAGCGCGCGAAGAAGATCACCCTTCGCGCCTTCTCCGTGTAACGCTCGAACATAGAATGTGACGCCCCCTTGACTTTAAAGATACTCCGGTCTGCCGCCGGGTTGCGAACCGGAGGTTTGGCCAGGTACCAAGCCGCCTTTATCCATGCTCAGTACCCGGGTACAACGCCGCGCAAACGACAAATTGTGAGTGACGAAAACCGATGTAAGCTGATGGGACCGGTGCAAGCCTTCCAGCAGTTCGAAGATCATCTCGCCGGTCCGGAAATCGAGATTTCCAGTTGGTTCATCGGCCAGCAGGACGGAAGGTCTGCCCACCAGGGCGCGCGCCAGCACGACGCGTTGCTGCTCCCCTCCCGATAGTTCTCCGGCGCGATGCGACGCCCGATCCCGAAGCCCAACCTCATCCAACCTCGCTTCCGATTCCAGGGCGGCGCGCGCTGGCGGCACTCCCCGGATCAGTAATGGCATCATTACGTTCTCCAGGGCCGTGAACTCTGGCAGGAGGTAGTGAATTTGCCAAACGAACCCAATTTCCCGGTTGCGGAACTCGGCTCGCTCCGTGTCAGCGAGACCTGAAATCTCTTTACTGCCGTAGTATATCGTACCTTCCGAAGGTGTGTCCAGACCACCCAAGAGGTGCAGGAGGGTTGACTTTCCGGCACCGGATTCGCCCACCAGAGCGAGCATTTCGCCCCGTTCGACCTCCAGCGAAAGCCCGGCGAAGACCACCAGGTCCGCGGAACCCGAGCGGTACACCTTAGAGATGTTGCAGGCGCGTATGTAGGATTCAGACACTCCAAGTTTACGATAGCGCATGTACAGTTGCGGGGCGGGGTGGTTGAATGGCGACGGGCGGAAACTGGCCTGCGGGAAGTGCCTTGGCGCGCAGGGCACAGGCCAGAGGTGGGTGCGGGGCCCATCCGACGCGAGAGCTGCCGGAGACGCGGAGTTCGTGAAGGATTCGCGGAACGAACCCAAATTGAGGGATTCCGCGGGGCGCCGGCGGGCGAGGCTGCAAGATTCCCAAATGGGTTCGTGCGGTGGACCGTAAGACCTTTCGTCTCTGTCGGATGGCGGCAGAAAATGGGTTCGTTCGGCATTTTTTGTTGGAGCCGCCTGCGAAACCACCGGGCAAGCTCTTCTTCCCAATCTTCGGTATAGCACGGCGACTCAGCCCTGCCATGCCTTTGGGCTTCCAAGTAACTGAAAACACGGATGCGGCTACCCGGCGGCCCTTGGTGAATGCCCATGACGGCGCTTCGCTTCGGCACGGGAGG
>DATJRE010000372.1:0-4065 GCA_035505095.1 Bryobacteraceae bacterium
GGCCACGGCCTGGGCCACGCGGCTCGGCTCATCGTAATCCACCGGCAGCGGCGCGCCTTTCTCCACGGCGCAGAAGCCGCACCGCCGGGTGCAGACATTCCCCAGAATCATGAAGGTGGCGGTGCGATGGTTCCAGCATTCGCCCACGTTGGGGCAGGCGGCGCTCTCGCACACCGTGTGCAGCCGCAGCCGCTCGATGAGGCCTTTCAACTCGCGATAGTTCTCGCCCACGGGCGCGGGCGCACGCAGCCACTTGGGCCGCTCCAGCCTGGGGGAAATGGTAACCAGCACTCTGCTTTCAGTCTAGCGGATTGCGAGGTCCGCACCCCCGCCGCGTCCCGTCTGTGCGCCGGCTGGCTGGCCAGACTCAAAAAAACCGCTGCGCCGCGCGACCGCATCCGTGCATACTGGTGTATTGCAGCCCCACGCGCCGTCGGGGAAAGGGGTGGGGCCGCCAGGAGGAAGCCATCGTATGTTCCTGTTTCTCTTTATCGTTCTGCTCGGACTGTGGCTGCTCGGCTGGATTGTCTTTCACGTGGCAAGCGGACTGATCCACCTGTTACTGCTTTTCGCGGTGATCGCTATCGTGGTGCACCTCATCCGGCGCGTGATTTAGCCGGACCCGTTTAACGGGGCCCGGGATGCCGGGAGTGTGGTCTAATCGTTCCAATACCGATCGCCATCACCTTGAGGAACCGATCTATGACAAAGAAACATTCGCAGACATTCGGGAGGCGCCTCTGGTCGCTGGGCCTGCTGGCGTCCTGCACATTAGGTTGTGCATTCTCCCAGGCCATTGACTTTAAGCCGGGCATGCCCTTCAGCGACGGGTATGTGGCGGGCAACACGCTTTACGTGGCCGGCCAGCAGGGGCCCGACTCGCACGGCAAGGTAACCGGCACCGATATCACCTTACAGACCACCAATGCGATTGCGGCCATCGAAAAAGTCGTCAAGAAAGCGGGCTTTCACATGACCGACATCACCTCGGTAACTGTGTATGTCACCGACTTGGGCGACGTTCCGAAGATGAACGAAGTCTATAAGAAGCTCATGCCGGACCCTAAGCCCGCGCGGGCCACCGTGCAGGTGGCAGGCCTGATCGGCGGGGCGAAGATCGAAATTTCCGCCATCGCCGTGAAGCGCTAAGTCGCGGATTGGCGCCGGGAATGCCGGCGGCCCCTGCTTCGGAGGGCCGGCGTGATTACTCCGGGCACTGGAGAATTACACCCTGCAAGCAGCGCAATCGCCGAAGCCCGTGCGCGGCGGTAATTGAGTAAGGAGACCAACGATGGGCGCAAGCACAATCATGATCATCCGGCATGCCGAGAAGCCCGATTCCTACAACGGGCAAACCTACAACGGGGTAAACGCGTTGGCGACCGGCTGCGGAAAAAAGGGCAGCGAGGATCTGGTCACGCTGGGGTGGGAACGGACCGGCGGACTGGTCACTCTTTTCGCCCCGCCATGGGGACCCAAACCGAGTCTGGCTACGCCGCAAACCCTCTTTGCTTCCAATCCGACCGCGAAGGACGCCACGGGCGCTGCGGATGCCGAGACGAGCGCCGATAAGAGCAAGGAGCCGAGCCAGCGTCCCTATGAGACCCTGACGGCCGTGGCCGCCGCGTTAGGTTCCGCGAGCAAGCCGATGGCGATCGACACCAGCTTTTCCAAGAAGCACTACGACCAGATGGTCACGGCGGCGCTGGCCTGCGAGGGGGCCGTTCTGGTGGCCTGGCAGCACGAGAACATTCCGGCCATCGGCCAGGAAATTCTGAAGCAAACCGGGACACCTGCCTCCGTCAAGATCCCGACAAGCTGGAGTGGCAAGCGCTATGACCTGGTGTGGGTCTTCAACCGGCCGAGCGGCTCCGGCGCCATCGTCAGCTTCGTACCGTTGGCCCAGATGCTGCTGGCTGGAGACGGACCGGCCCCACCCATCGACTAATGCGGGGGGCACGCCGATGCGGCGCGGCTGACGTCGCCCAGCCAGTGGATTGCCGCGGGCGAAATCGTATTCAACGCGCCAACCGCTTTTCGTCCGGGGTTCTTTGCGGCCCGCGACTTGCGCGGCGGGTCAGGGTTCGGCCGGCAGTGAGTGCAAGGCGATTCCGAGGTGGAACACCCCTCCCGTTGGCCGGCAATGCCGCACAACGCCGACGGCCGTAATGCCGTGGCTTTCGATGCGCACGGGGGCGCCCGCCGGAAGCGGACGATCGGCCAGCAGGCCGAGACCGGAAACGCCCATATCCTGAATGGTCGCGGGGATCTCCGGCATCCCATGGCAGAAAATGGTGACTTCGCCTCGGGATCGAAGTCGCGGTTCGCGGCGTTGTTCCTGTCCCATCACTGCGACATATCGGCCAGCCGGGGGAAACCTATAGTTGGAGGCGGGCGCGTCCGGCCGGTACCAGACTCCGGCTGGAGGGCGCCGGCTTACGCGCGCGGCTCCGACATCGGTGTCCGGAAGCGCGGGCCGCGGGGAGACACCACAACCGGGAGGGCTTCGACTTCAGACCGATGTTGATCTCTCGCCAAGCCGCTAAGTCGCAAAGAACGCAAAGCCAGAAGGGCTATTCGAAGGCAACCTGGGCGATGAGAATTACGGTCTGCCGGCAAGCGCCGAGCTGTACTTGGGCGCGGCCTTCGTTGATCTCTCGCCAAGCCGCTAAGTCGCAAAGAACGCAAAAGCGAGACGTCTAGACTTCCGAATTCACGGCGTGGATGAGAGCGTTGATGTAGCCGTATCCGAAAGCGTATGCCTGAAGTTTGCCGGGGTCGTCGGGATGAGCCGGCATGTGGTCGGGACAGATGGAGCCGGCAAACTGCACGTCGCGCAGGATGCGCATGACCTTGAGAAAGTCCATCTCGCCCTCGTCGGGATACACCTCGGCGAAGTTGTCGAGGCCGCCGCGGATGTTGCGCATGTGAATCTGGTGGATCTTGCCGCGTTCGCCCAGATACTTGACGATGGGGAGCACTTCGCTGGCGGGATTTTTCAATCCTTCGGCGGTGGTTCCCAGGCACAACTGGAAGCCGTTGTAAGGGCTGTCGATGATGGATTCGTAGCGCTTGAAGCCTTCGAAGACCGAGGGCGAGTCCCAATTTTCGGCGCCTTCGTAGCCGAAGGGAAGGCCTGGCGGGTCATAGGGGTGGGCGGCCATCTTCACGTTGTATTGCCGGCAGACCGGAATCACCTTGTGAAGAAAATAGGTGATGCGTTCCCAGTAATCGTCGGAGCTGACTTTGCCGGCCTGTCCCACCGGCAGATCCTTCCAGTTGTCTTCCAACTTGAAGGCCACGTACGTCACGCCGCCGCGCCCCTTCGTGGTGGTGTTCCGCCGGATGGGGATGACCGTCCAATGGTGGGTGATGTACTGGACCCCTACCTGGGAGGCTTTCTGGATGTTGCCGGCGATGGCATCCAACCGCCGATCCCGCTCCGGGCCGTTGCGCAGCAGGATGTATTCCGATTCCATGCGGATGGCTTCGAAGACCACCCCGGCCTGGTCGCAGTTGTCCTTCATGCGCTTCAGCTCGTCCAGATCCCAGGCGCCATCCGGGCCCCTTTTGTGGACCTGTGCGGTGAGATGCCTTACGCCGTGGCGAAGGTTGTACTCCAAGTTGGCCTTGCCGACGATGTCGGCGTGGGGGCCACCGGCGACGCTGTGGTAATCTCCGCCGACGTGCATCAGGGTATTGCGGCGGGGGGCGGCCGTGGCCGCCACCCCGGATTGCAAGGCGGCAGCGCTGCCGATTGCGCCAGTGAGGACGGTCTTAGGGAAATCTCTGCGTCTCATGGGCTCGTGCTCCTTGGTTCGGCAACGGACGATTGAATGCACTGCTATTACATCACTATTTCCACCCGTGGCCAACCGCGAAGGTGCGCCCGCGAGCCACCGGGTGCGGTCACTTCTGGCTGGCCGGCTCGGTGATCACCGATTGCCGGGTGACTTTCCCCTCGCGCGCCTCGGCGAGCGACACGTGGTTGTCGGAGAGAAGCTCACCGGTGGTACGCTCCAGGGCGATGCGCGCCGTGATGTAGGCAACCTTCGCGGCCACTTC
>DATJRE010000373.1:0-21530 GCA_035505095.1 Bryobacteraceae bacterium
CCCGGTTCCGGCCGCGGCGGTTCCCCCATCACGGCTCGATCTCGAACGAACCGTACTCCTCCACGGGCGCCTCGCGTTCTTCCACGCCTCGGACATCGGCCCAACGCGGCCCCTGGTGCAGGCGGCCGGCCAGATCGTCGAGCCGGCTCGCGGGGCCGGTGGCGTAGACCTCCACCCTTCCGTCGTCGAGATTGCGCGTATATCCCGCGAGGCCCAGCGCCGTCGCCTCGTGCTGCGCGAAATAACGGAAGCCCACGCCTTGTACGCGCCCGCGAATCAGCCACTGCCGCGCCGACTTCGCCTGCTTCGCTTTGCCTCTCATTGGCCGAAAGCATAGCACGTGATACACTTCCCAGCTTGACCCCTTCCCCGGCCGCTCCCGAAGCCCGCCCCGCCCTCGACCGTCCCATCCGCCTGCCGCAGGCCACCGCCATGGTTGTGGGCATCATTATCGGCGCGTCCATCTTCGTGCAGCCTTCCGAAGTGAACCGCCACGTGCCCACCATCCTGGGAGTGCTGGCGGTCTGGGCGGTGGGCGGTATCCTGTCCCTGTTCGGCGCGCTGGTCTGCGCGGAACTTTCCTCGGCCTATCCCGAAACCGGCGGCGTGTACGTCTATCTGAAGCGCACGCTGTCTCCGGCGTGGGGCTTTCTCTGGGGATGGGCCATGTTCTGGAGCGCCCACTCCGGCATCATCGCTGCCAGCTCCGTGGTGCTGGCGCGCTACGTGGCGTTTTTCGTGCCGCTCGGCGATTTCGGCATCCGCGCCGTCGCCATCGCCGCCATTCTGGCGCTTTCGCTGGTCAACTATGTGGGCGTGCGCCGGGGCAGCGGACTGCAAACCTGGATCACCGCCAGCAAGCTTGCCGCCATCCTGGTGCTGCTGGTCATTGCCTTCGCGTTGGGCAGCCCCACGCACGCTTCCGTGCCCGGCGGCCACCCGGCTCCAGCGGCCGCGGCGATTTCCTTCCGTGAGTTCGTGCTCGGGGTCAGCGCCGCGCTGTTCGCTTTCGGCGGCTGGCACATGGTGACTTACCCGGCCGGAGAGACCCGCGATCCGCGCCAGACCATCCCCCGCGCGCTGCTGCTCGGCTCGCTGATTGTCGTGGCCTGCTACATCGCGTTGAACGCGGCATACCTCTATCTGCTGCCGATCGACCGCGTGACGGCATCCCAGCGCGTGGCCGCGGATGCCGCCCAGGCAGTGGCGGGCCGCTACGGCGCGGCCATCATCTCGGCCCTGGTGATCCTCTCGGCCAGCGGAGTCTTGAACGGCGTGATTCTGGCCGGCCCGCGCGCCTACTACGAAATGGCCGCCGAGGGCCTTGCGCCGCGCTGGGTGGCGGCCATCCACCGGCGCTTCCGCACTCCCTACCGCGCGATCGTGGCGCAGGGAGTATGGTCGGCGGTGCTGGTGGCCACCGGCACTTACCGCGTGCTCTTCACGCGGGTGGTGTACACCGAGTGGCTGTTTTTCGCGCTGATGACCTGGGGCCTCTTCCGCATGCGGCGCGGCGTGCCCGTTGGGGTGCAATCGGGGCCCGCCTACAAGCCGGCCTGGCCCATCTGGGGCTATCCGCTGGTTCCACTCGCGTTCGGCGTGGCGGCGCTGGTGGTGGCCGGCATCCAGATCGCCGCCGACCCCCTGCAGGCCGCCGCCGGCCTCGCCATCGTCGTGTTAGGATTGCCTGTCTACTATCTCTGGATGCGCCCGCGATGATCATCGACTTCCACAACCATTTCTATCCCCCGGCTTACCTCGACGCCCTGCGCTCGGGTTCCAGCGTCGTCGAGGTCACCATCGACGACGAGGGCAATCCGCGCATCTTCTATCCCGGCGATTACAACATCGCCGTGCCCGGCCACCGCGATATCGACTACCGCGAGCAGGTGCTCATCGAGCAGGGCATCGCTACCCAGGTGCTCACCCTGACCACCCCTGGCACGCACGTGGAAGCGCCCGCCACCGCCGTGCGCTTGGCCGCCCTGGTCAACGATGCTTTTGCTGAAATCGCCAGCACCAAACGCGGCCGCTTCACCGCCCTGGCTACCCTGCCGCTCAACGATCCAGCGGCCTCCGTGCGGGAGCTGCGCCGCGCCTGCGCGGACCTGGGGTTTCGCGGCGCCATGCTCTTCAGCAACGTCAACGGCACCGGCCTGGACGACCGGCGCTTCTGGCCGCTCTACGAAGCCGCCGATGAGCTCGGCGCGGTGCTCTACATCCACCCCACGCACCCGGTGGGCGTCGAGGCCATGACGGATTACTGGCTCATGCCGCTGGTCGGATTCCTGATGGATACCACCCTGGCCGCCGCCAAGCTGGTGTTCGCCGGTGTGCCCGAGCGATTCCCGCGCATCCAGTGGTCCCTCTGCCACCTGGGCGGCGCCATCCCGTACCTGGCCGAGCGCCTGGACCGCGGCTTCGAAGCCTTCAGCGAGTGCCGGGCGAACATCCCGTGCCCGCCCAGCCATTACCTCAAGCGCTTCTATTACGACACCGTGAACTTCGACCTGCGTGCCCTGCAACTGGCACTGGATTTTGCGGGCGCAGACCACCTGCTGGCCGGCAGCGACTACCCGCACCAGATCGGCAGCGTGCCGAAGATGGTGGAGACGCTGAGCCGCCTGAATGTTCCGGCCGAAGCGCGCGCTGCCATCTCGGGAGGCAACGCGGCGCGGCTGCTGGGAGTGGGCGGCAAACCTTGACGCGGAGGCGCAGAGGCGCAGAGAAATTCGCGGAGATGACATTTCGTCATCTCCTGGCCTTCCTGTTGTCAGGCTTTGGGTGTCGCCTTCCAGGGGAATACCGGACCCGGTACCGCGCGGTGCCGTAAACTGGGGTGATGCCTTCCCCCGCCATTCTGGTCCGCGACCTGAAGAAGGTCTACGGTGCGAAGGCGGCTGTAGACGGCGTTGACCTGGAGGTGCCGCGCGGATCCTTCTTCGGCTTCCTCGGTCCCAACGGCGCCGGCAAATCCACCACCATCCGGATGTTGACCGGCCTGGTCCCCGCCGATAGCGGCTCCATCGAGATTCTGGGATTCCACCTGCCCAAGGACGAGTTGGAAATCAAGCGGCGCATCGGCCTGGTGCCCGACGAGTCACTGCTGTTCGACCGCCTGACGGGCGCCGAGTTTTTGGAATTCGTCGGCCGCATGTACGGGCTGGGCCGGCCCACCGCCATCGCGCGGGCAGGCCGGCTGCTGGAGCTTTTCGAGGTGCAGGCGGGTCGCAAACTGATCGGCGAATACTCCAAGGGCATGCGCAAGCGCGTCGCCATGGCCGCCTCGCTCATCCATCACCCCGAGTTATTCCTCATGGATGAACCATTCGAGGGCGTGGACGCCGTGGGCGCGCGGCTGATGAAGGATATCCTGCTGGACCAGGTGGCTCGCGGCGCCACCATCTTTCTGACCAGCCATGTGCTGGAAGTGGTGGAACGCCTGTGCGACCGCGCGGCCATCATCCACAACGGCAAGATTGTCACCTGCGGCACGCTGGCGGAGCTACGGTCAGGCGGGGAATCCCTGGAAGACGCCTTTGTGCGGGTGGTGGGAGCCGAGCGCCAGGGCGAGTTGCTGGACTGGTTATGATCGCGGCGATTCTGCGCGCACAGTGGCTTTCCACGCGGCCCGGGGCGGGGCGCGGGGCGGTGTTTGGCGCCATTACGGCAGTCCTCTGGTACGGCCTGTGGGCCGCCGGGGCCGTGGCGGCGGGAGTTTTTCTGAGTCACGCGAGCGGCTCCACGGTACTCTCCGCGGTCCCTCTGGGAATGCTGCTGGTGTGTTCTTACTGGCAGATTGTTCCGGTGTTTTCGGCCAGCATGGGGGCCGGCCTGGACTTACGCCGGTTACTGGCCTATCCATTGCCGCACGGCGACCTGTTTCTTATCGAGCTGTTGCTGCGGCTCGCCAGCGGCACTGAAATGGTTCTGGTGCTTTTGGGCGGTTCGATCGGTCTGCTCGCCAACCGGAGTTACGGCGGGCCGGCGGCGGTTCCACGGATTGTTTCTCCGCAGCTGCTATTCGTGCTTTTCAATGTCCTCACGGCTTCGGGCATGCGCAGCCTGCTGGAACGGATCATGGCGCGGCGCAAGGTGCGGGAGATGGCGGCCGTGATTCTGGCGCTGATGTGGGGGCTGCCGCGGATCTATCTGCGGACCGGCTCGGCGGTCAAGTCATGGAACGGTCCCGCCTCCGGGTTGCAGCGGGTGGGGTTTCCCTGGACCGCGGCCGCACAGACTACCTTAGGCCTATCCTGGCTTCCGATGCTCTGGCTGGCCCTCTGGGTTGTGGCCGCGCTGGTGTTTGCACGCCGGCAGTTTGACCGCACGCTGCGTTATGACGCCACGGCGATGCAGGCTACTCCATTGACCGTGCGGCCCTCGGCGTGGGCGTCGCTGGCCGAACAGTTTTACCGTCTTCCAGGCCTGTTTCTCCGCGACCCGCTGGCGGGAATTGCGGAGAAGGAACTGCGGTCGCTGGCCCGCACGCCGCGATTCCGGATGGTCTTTATTATGGGCTTCACATTTGGCCTGATGGTTTGGTTTCCCAGCATGATTGGCCACCACGGTTACCAGTCCGCTCCCTCGCCTTACTTTCTGCCCACGGTCTGCCTGTACGCCCTGACCCTGATGGGTCAGGTGACCTACTGGAACTGCTTCGGTTTCGACCGCAGTGCCTCGGCGCTCTACTTTGTGGCGCCCCAACCTATCCGGCAGACGCTGCTGGGTAAGAACATAGCGGCGCTGCTGTTTATCTATCTGGAAGTGCTGATCCTCACAGTTGTCACGGCAATTCTGCGGGTTATTCCCGGCTGGCCCGGGATTGTGGAGATGCTGGTGGTGATAGGAGTCTGCTCACTCTACATGCTGGCGCTGGGTAACCTCAGTTCCGTGAATTATCCGAGGGCGCTGGTGGCTGAGCGAGCTACCCAGGGGGCCCGCGGCGGCGCGCGCTTCCAGGGGCTGATCTTCCTGCTCTATCCGATTACCCTGCTGCCTGTGTTTATGGCCTATCTGGCACGTTACGCATTTGACAGCCAGTTGGCTTTCGTCCTGGTACTTTCGATTGCCGCGATCATCGGTGGGGTACTGTACGGAATCGCCATGGAATCGGCAGTAAATACCGCTCATCGCCGCCGTGAGGCGATCCTTGCGGAACTATCGCGGAGTTAAACACCGGGAAAAACCGGAGTTAATTTAACCGGTTACTGGACGAAAACTACGGCCCGCCAGATAGATAATTCAAGCCAAAGGCAGAAGGCTCCCCGGCCCGCCGTTCAGATATTTGGAAGCCCCCTGCCAAAGCCTGCCGATTACGCCAGCGAGCCGTTATCCTTCGGCCTTGGCGGTTTGAGCTAAACGCTTGCGATGTTCGGCCCAACGCTTCTTCTGCGCGGCAGCGATTCGCTTTCGCGCAGCCGGGCTAAGTACTCGCTTGGTCCGCGCCGGTTTCTCGGCGGACGCTGTCGCGGAGGACGAAGCACGACCCTTTAGTTGAGCTTGAATTTCGCGGATCTTCTCTTCGATTTTCTTCTGTTCTATCTGATAGCCGACCAGCGCCATCTGGAGTGTGCTTAGGTCGCCTACGCTTTTGGATCTTGCCATGGGTTTCACCTTCGCACACTATATCATATGGAAGTAGCAACACACAGAATAATTAAGTGAGAACCATGCGATTAGTGCTACAAAGGGTCGCGGAAGCTCGCGTGAATGTTCGGGAATGTACTGTAGGCTCTATACAATCGGGTCTACTGGTTCTGCTGGGAATTTCGAAAAACGACACACCCGCCGACGCCGACTATTTACTGAAGAAAGTGCTGGAAGTGCGCATCTTTCCGGACGATGCCGGAAAGATGAACCGAAATTTGCAGGAAGCCGGCGGAGCTATCCTGATCGTGTCGCAATTTACCCTCCTGGCGAATTGCCACAGGGGGCGGCGTCCTAGTTTCGATCAGGCTGCCCCGCTGGAACAGGCTCTAGCCCTTTATAACTATTTTGTCTCCGCAGCGCGGCGCAGCGGCTTGCCCGTGGAGACCGGCGTTTTTCAGGCGTCGATGCAAGTATTCCTGGTGAATGACGGTCCCGTCACCCTGGTGATCGATTCCCCTGGAGACAACCGGCCGCCGCGTAACCCATAAGTGAGGCTTGCCTGCCCGCCGTCAGGTACCGGCGGGTAAACCGTTTCGCGCCGCACCCATCGTGCCGGGAGACCAGGAATCGCGGGGCCAGGACTCGTTGGACAACCGACTGAAGGGCGCTGAGACACATTCGAACATAGGTGTGTATAAAAGATAATGTGCGCCGCGGACAATGTGTACCACCCCCTCCGCAAAGCGGGAGGTACGCGCCATCAGGGTATGCCACCCCCGCACCTATGGGAAGGTAAGCGCCGGCGACAAAGGGGTACCGGCTCACCGCCAATCGCAAGGTGCGCGCACCGCAGGAAATGGGTACCACCCCGCCTGAAATGGGCAGGCACGACCACAGGTAATGTTTGCCACCCTTGCACAAATGGGCAGGTAAGAGGTAAGCGCCGCAGCTAACGTGCGCCGCCTTGTCCCGCATGGGAAGGCATGCGAACGATCCTGTATGGCACCCTCGCACAAATCGAGAGGCGTCTGGCGGCGATTTGGGTGGTTACCGGTCCCGCATGAGCATCCCGGGGACTACGGGGGCCGGCGGCCCACGGCAACTCATTTACTGACGGGTGTTGTACCTCTCATACAGGCGCGTTTGCTTGTTGGTCAGCGGCACTTCGTCTCCCCGGACGTAGAGGTGTTTGACTTGCGTCTGGATGGCCAGCGGGTCCCCATCGGTCACCATCAGGTCCGCCACTTTGCCCTTCTCCACCGATCCGATCTTGTCGCTGGCGCCCCAGATTTCCGCTGGATTGATGGTGATGGCCTTGAGCGCTTCGTCATACGGCAGACCGAACGCTACCGCCGTAGCCGCCTGGTAAGGCAGGTTTCGCACAAACTCGTTGTCGAATGTGCCGAAGGCGAACTTGATCCCCGCCTTATAAACCTCCGATGGCAGCGTAAAAGCTTCATCATAGGGACTGTCTTCGGTTTCCGGCAAAGCCAGCACGCGCCCCAGAATCACCGGAATATTCTTAGCCTTCAACTCGGCCGCCACCTTACCCACTTCCCGCGGCTGCAAAATCACGATCCGGATATTCTGTTTCTCGGCAAAGGCAATGGCATCGTGAATGGACGAAGCCCGGCTGGCGGAGATCGCCACCGGCATTTTTCTGTCCAACACCGGGAGCATGGCCTCGAATTTCAGATCGCGCACAAAGCCGGGACGATTGGCCGCCCGCGCCTTCTGATATTTCCGGGCATCGTCGAAGAACGCCGTGAGCTGGGCGATCTGCTGCTCGTAGGTCCGCCGGGCTTGCGTGTAACTGCCTCCCGCGGCCCCCGGAATCAAGTCCGGTCCAAAGTCCAGGTTACCGCCGCGCCCGCCGCGTCCCGCAATCGCCGGGAAAATCAGGTGCATGGCGGCGCTGCGGTTGATCTCCATTTCTTCCCAGGTCCAGCCGTCGGTGTGAATCAAGGCCGCCTGGCCGGCGATGATCTGGCGCTGGCCGCCGCCGAACCGGCCGCCACCTCCGCCTCCGCCACCACCGGACGAGGGAAAGGTCATCACGCTGGTAATCCCATTCACGCGCACCACGCCGAAGTGCTCACTATCCGGATTTACCGCAATAATGGCTTTAAGCTGCGGCATGAACTCGCCCAGCTCGCCGGTATCCACGGTCACGCGGACGCCCGAAATTTCCGATAAGCCCAGCTCGGTGCCGGAATCCAGCATTCCCGGATAGACCCGCAGGCCCTTGGCTTCTACAATGCGCTCGCCTTTCACCGGTGCGATCTTAGCGCCAATATCGGCGATCTTGCCGTCCTGGATCAACACCGACACGCCTTTCATCGGGGCTCCGGTTACCGGGTAAACGTCGGCATTATGAATCAGGATGACTTCTTTGGACGCCGCGCCCGCGGCTGCCGCGCTAACCAGCAGAATCGCCGCCAGTCTCATAGTGCCTGCCCCCCTTGCCCGCCACGCGCGCCGCGGCCGCCGCGAGGCTGGTTCCGCCGCTCTTTCTCGAGCAGTTTTTGCTTTTCGGCTGCCTTGGCGGCGCGGTTGCTGACGTCCGTATCGCGGTCGAAGTACACGGTGCCGTCAATCAGCACCTTCTGCACCTTGGCGTAATCCGACATGGGGTCCTTATCGTAAATTACCAGGTCGGCATCTTTGCCCGGCTCGATCGATCCCACGCGGTTATCGATACCCAGTTGCTTGGCGGGATTGATGGTCACCAGCGACAGGGCCTCGTTCTCGGTCAGGCCGCCGTACTTCATGGCTTTGGCGGCCTCGGTATTGAGGTGCCGCATCAACTCCGCGTCGTCGCTGTTGACGCTCACCACGATGCCCCTCTTGACCATCATGGCGGCGTTATAGGGGATGGCGTCAAAGGCTTCCACCTTGTAAGACCACCAGTCGCTGAAGGTGGAGGCGCCAGCGCCGTGGGCGGCGATCTCATCGGCCACCTTGTAGCCCTCCAGCGCGTGTTGCAGGGTACGGATCTTGAAGCCGTAATCGTCGGCAATCCGGAGCAGCATCAGGATCTCATCGGCGCGGTAGCAATGCGCGTGCACATAGCGCTTACCTTCCAGCACCTCTTTCAGCGGCTCCAGGCGCAAATCGGTGCGCGGCGGAATCAGCCCGTGCTCCCCGCGGGCCACCTTGGCGTTGTAATCGTCCCATTCCGCCTTGTAAGCCTTGGCCTCATTGAAGGACTCGCGAATCACGTCCTCCACGCCCATGCGGGTGGCGGGATAGCGCGCCTGCACCGTGCCTCCGCCGCGCCCGCCCTGCGGGTTTCCGGCGCTCTTGGGGTTCTCGCCCAGGGCGAACTTAATGCCCGGAGTGGCGCCTTTGAAAATCATTTCCTGCGCATCCTTGCCCCACCGCAGCTTGATCGGCAGCGTGCAGCCGCCAATGGGGTTGGCCGATCCGTGCAGGATATTAGCCGTCGTCACGCCACCCGCCAAAGCGCGGTAAATGGCGATATCTTCCGGGTCCAGCACATCGCGGATGTTGACCATCGACGAATCCGATACGCTGCCCTCATTGACGCCGCCGTCGATCGCGATATGCGAGTGGCAGTCGATGATTCCGGGAATCACGTATTGGTTGGCGGCGTCGATTTTGATGGCGCCCTCCGGCACCGTGACTTTCTCGCCCGCCTCCACGATTTTTCCGTCCGTGATGACAATCGATCCCTTGAAGGTGCCCTTGGTGACGGTCATTACGTTGGCGTTCTGGATCACGATGGTTTCCGCGCCCAGCGGCGCCAGCGCAACCAGAAGCCCCAGCAACAGCCTTGTCATCGATTTCCTCCCGGCTCAGTGGCCATCATTCCGCGGCCGCCGCCAGTGCTCTCAGCTGCGGGCGTGTAATTCCTTCCATCCACGAAAATCATCTGGATCGAAGTGCGGTCATCGAAGATTTCGCCCCTGGTCACCAGCAGATTGGCGATTTTGCCTTTGTCGATACTGCCCATGCGGTCCGCCACGCCGTAGATTTCGGCGGGAGAAAGCGTCAGGGCGCGCACGGCATCCGCGCGGCTCAGTCCTGCATCGATGGCCTTCTTCACCGCCCGCTGGATATCGCGGGGCTGCTCCAAGCCATCGGTGTACAAGGCGAAATGCACCCCGGCTTTTTCCAGAAGCCCCGGAGCGCTGGGCGCCTTATCGCGCTGCTCCAGGACGCGCAGCGAGTCGGTGTCATCGGGATTGGCGTCGCGGGGGGCCTCCGGCCAGCGCATGCTCAACAGCACCGGAGCGCCGGCTTTCTTCAAAAGCTCGACGGCTTCGGGGCGGTACGCCTCGCGCGCGCCGTAGAGAATCACCGGCTGTTTGAGTTCGGCGGCGAAGCGCAGCATCCGGTCCATCTCCACCAGCCGGTTGGCCGGGAAGAGGATTCGTTTGGATGCCAGCACGCCTTCGAGCGCGCGATCATAGACCGGCCGCTCCATGCCGCGCGGATCCCGGGCATAAGCGTCTTTGACCAATTGGTAGTGCGCGGCATCCAGGTAGATCTGCCGGATGTAAGCAATCACTCCCATCAGCGCGCTGGGAAATCCGCCCCCGAAGCCGCCGCCGCGCGAGAGCGAGATGTACTGGCCCAGCGAGGGGACCACCACCATGTCGCCGGACTTCTCGCCGCTGACCAGGTCGATCAGCGACCCCTGGCCGGCGAAGATGCCGCGCGTGGGAAAGGTCGCCGTGGTGGTGAAGCCGGCGCTGCGAACCGTCTCAATGCGGCGGTCGGTGGGCTGTAATTCGTCCGCAGCCAACAGCCAACTGGTAGTGGCGGGCCGGTCCTCAGGGCCGCGCGCACGCTCCACCGGTGCGGCTTGTGCCGCCGGCGCCCCTGTGGCAACCGCCGCGCCGCGTCCTCCGCGGCCGGTGCCGGTGGTGGCTACCGCGGCGCCGGCGATCCCCACGGTGCTCAAAGGATCGATCAACCCCGGGTACACCGTGAGGCCTTCTCCTGCTACCACCCACGCGTCGGAGGGGACTGTCACATTCTCCCCAACCGCTTCAATCAACCCGTTGCGCACCACCACCGTGCCCCTCGCGATGGTGGGTCCGCTTACGGTGACGATTTTCGCGTTGACAATCGCCACGGCTTCGGGAGACTGCGCCACGGCAGACGCACAAACGAGAAGCAGACCTGATACAAGTTTTCTGGTCATATGGCGGATGGCTATGATGTGAGCCCGCGGCAAGGCGGGCTGGTGTTATATGGCGCGGCGGAGCGCGGTGAGGTTACCAGTGCTTATTGTCAATTGATTGTCAATCGGCAAACCTCCTTTATACTGAAATTTGTCCACCCCTCGCAAGCAGGTACGCTACCGCGACGCGGGCGTCGATATCGACGAGGCCGATCGCGCCGTCAAGGCCATTCAAACCTATGCGCGCCGGACTTTCACGGCTTCCGTGTTAACGGACATCGGATCGTTCGGCGCGGCCTATGCCCTTTCGCGATTTCGCAAGCCAGTGCTGGTCAGCTCCGCCGATGGCGTGGGCACCAAATTGAAGGTTGCCTTTCTTACCGGCCGTCATGACACGGTGGGCGAGGACCTGGTCAACCATTGCGTGAATGATATCTCCGTGCAAGGCGCCGTGCCTTTGTTCTTTCTGGATTACTTCGCGGTCGGCAAACTACGTGCGAAGGTAGCAGCAGCCGTGGTTTCCGGCATGGCGCGGGGATGCCGGCAAAATGGCTGCGCCTTGATCGGCGGCGAAACCGCGGAAATGCCGGGCATGTATCAGCCCGGCGAATACGACCTGGCAGGCTTCATTGTGGGCGCGGCGGAACGCGGCGATCTACTTACCGGCACGCGCATCCGCCAGGGCGACATGCTGCTGGCGCTTCCTTCCACCGGACTGCACACCAATGGTTACTCGCTGGCGCGCAAACTGCTGTTCGAAGTGGCAGGCTACACGGCCCGTTCGCGGTTGCCGGAGGTCGGGGCCACCGTATCTGACGCGCTGCTGGCGGTGCACCGCAGCTATTTGAAGCCCATCCGCGCTTTGGCCGCAGCCGGCCTGGTGCGCGGCGCGGCCCACATCACCGGCGGCGGTATCACCGAAAATACGCCTCGCATGTTACCCCGGGGGCTGGCGGCGGCGATCGACACGGCTTCCTGGCAAGTGCCGCCGCTGTTCGAACTCCTGCGCCGCCTGGGCAATATTCCTCAAGACGACTACCGCCGCACCTTCAACCTCGGCGTAGGCCTGATCCTCGCCGTCCCCGGCCGTCAGGCGACAAGGGCCGAGACTACGCTCCGCCGGATCGGGGAAACGCCGTTCCGGATCGGCTCGGTGATCGCGCACCGGCGCGGCCATCCGCGGGTGGAGTACCGGTGAAGCGGCTGGCCATCCTGATTTCGGGCCGCGGCTCGAATTTCGAGGCCATCGCCGCCAACGTGGCGCACGGAATCATCCCCGCCGAAATCGCGGTGGTCGTCTCCAATCGCCCGGAGGCGGCCGGACTGGCAACCGCCCGCAGGCTGGGTGTGCACTCGGTGGCCATCCCTTCCAAAGGCCTCGACCGCGAGGTCTACGACCGGATGGTGATCGACGAACTGGATCGCTACGGCATCGACCTGGTCTGCCTGGCCGGCTTCATGCGGCTGCTCAGCGCCCGGTTCATCCGCCATTTCCCCGAGCGCATTCTCAACATTCATCCGTCCCTTCTGCCGGCCTTTCCGGGGCTGGACGCCCAGCGCCAGGCGCTTGAACACGGCGTCAAGATTACCGGCTGCACGGTGCATTTCGTGGATGAACAACTGGATTCCGGCCCAATCCTTCTGCAGGCCGCCATTCCGGTGATGGACACCGATACCGTGGAAACTCTGTCGGCCCGTATTCTGGCCGAAGAGCACCGCATTTATTCGGAGGCCATCCGCATTGTGCTGGCGGGAGCCTACGAAGTGGCCGGCTGCCGCGTCATTTTGCGCTGAAGATATTCGGAGAGCTTCATGGGCGGCCCGGGACCGGTCTCCATCTGGTGTTCCACCGCTTTCTGATAGGCTCGTAAAATTTTCAGCCGGTGCCGGGGATCCAGAGCACATGTCTCGAAATCCAACAGTATCGCGATTTCCCACGGCTCAAATTCATTGCGCCGCAGCGTGCCGCGGATCAGCTCCGCCATCAGTCTTCGGAAGCGGTTCCGCATCAGCTCCAGTTGAACCAAGTCGTCCGCCATCATGCGTAGACCATCGGCAGAAGGCCGGAAAAGCTTTAGAGCGTGGCGCAAATGTTTTGGGTGAGGGCCGCGAAAATCGCGTCAGCCTTGCGGAACGGCGCGGTTTCGCCACCCCATGCGGGCCGGCATCCGCCCCGCACCGGGGCGTTATTTTGTCCCGCGGCCCAAATAGCCCCGACGCCGGGCGGGGAATGGCATATAATAGGCCCGACGTACGAGGGTCAAACGAACAGGTTGCCGCGCCAAAAGGCGATGGTACTTCCGTTGGCGTACTTAAGTGCAGATTTGACTTGGTACTGTTAGGACTCTACAATTAAACGTAACGGGAGTGTATGGCTGACAACAATACGACCGTGAACGGCCCCGTGCCCGGCTCGGGTTCGTCTGCCAAATCCAAAATTCGCATCGTCGTGGCGGACGACCATCCGATCTTCCGGGACGGTCTGTGCAAACTGCTGGCGCTGGAGGAAGATTTCGAGGTCATCGCGCAGGCCCAGGACGGCCGCGAGGTGCTTGAGATTCTACAGCAGTGCGAACCCGATATCCTGCTGCTGGACCTGAAGATGCCCGGGCTGGATGGGTTGGCCACTTTGCAGCGCCTGCAGCAGTCGCGGAACAAAACCCGGGTCATCGTGCTGACCGCTTCCGACGACAAAAACGAATTTGTGCAGGCCATGAAACTGGGCACTTCGGGAATCGTTCTGAAGCAGACCGCCACCGAATTGCTCATCAAGAGCATCCGCAAGGTGCACGCCGGCGAGATCTGGCTGGACTCCCACACCACCGCGGCGGTAATCCGCCAGTTCGTGGCCGCCGAAGAGCCTCCGGCGCCGCCTATCCCTCAGCCCTCACGCGAGCGGGAGCGCTCTCCGCTGAGCCAGCGCGAACGGGAGATCGTCGCGCTGGTAGCCCAGGGATTCAAGAACAAGGAAATGGCTGAGAAGATGTTCATCAGCGAGCAGACGGTGAAGAATCATCTGCACAACATCTTCGACAAGTTGGGCGTCTCCGATCGTCTGGAACTGGCGCTTTACGCCATCCACAACAACCTGCACACCGGCCGTTAGTTAGCGTCCCGTTCCAGCCACCATTGACAACTGCGGAGTGCCCCCAGCGCCCCACTCCGGCCTGTAATCGTGCCGTCCCTGAAAGCTCGCGGCCGGTCAGCGCCCGCCGTCGGGCCAGGAATCATCGGGCCCGCCTGGAGCCGCCCGGCCACTCGGCTGAACGGGGGCTGCGGGGGGTGCGAGATCGACGGGGGCCATGGGCCCCACGAACTCCGCCAGCGTCGCGGGCGGCGTAACCTCAACAGGCTCATCGGGATCGCTGGAATTCACCTGGGCGATGGATAGCGCCGGCCCGCCCATCAGCCAAAAATCGTCAGACGGCAGGGGCGCAATGGCCGGCAATAGCCCGGCGGGTGGTTCCACCGGCAGAGCCAGCGCGGCGGCTTTAGCCAGGATCCCGGCGCGCTCCTCGCGGGCCAGCCGGTCGTTCTTGCGCTCGCGGGCCCAGCCGCGCACCGCCAAAAAGGCCATGCGCGCGCCGTCCGCGCTGCGCCAGTACCAGTTGTCGCGCAGAAAATGATTGCGCGCGGTAAGCATGACCCGGCGGATGGCGCGGACCGCAAACGGCGGCGTTGGCAGAGGCGCCGTGGCGTCGAGATCGATACGCGGCGACCAGCAGTCGTTCAGCATCACCACGGCCACCCGCCCGTCGGTGCGGACGCCGCGGCGGTAGTCGCCCTCGAAAGCCTCCGCCAGGTTCGGCCGCGGCACATAGTACACCATATCCATGCAGCCGGTGAAGCGCAGGTCGCTCACCACCTTGTCGCGCTCCAGGTCCACGGCGTCCTGGATCTGGTGGGTGAATCCGAAGGGGTGCACCGAGAAGGTGGCCCCCAGGTCGCGGGTGGCGGCGGACGCCCACACCGCGTGGCCGCCAAATTCGGGCGATCGCTTCCAGATGCGCAGGTGGTGGCGCTTCTCAAAGGTGTTGAGAGACTTTTGGAGGCCGAAATCCGGTTCGGCGCCATCCAGCAGCAGAGTGCGCATGGGGGCATCCGCGTCGCTGTTCCGCTCGGCGATGGCGCGGATGGCGCCGAAGCCCGAACCGACCGAATTGCGCCGCGACCCGATCCAGCCGGCGTAACGGAAGGCGTTCGAAAGCTGTTCTTCCGATCCCACGAAGACCAGGTTCACCATGTCCATGGGCTGGTGCTGGCGCTTGGAGTAGCTCCACGCCGGGATACCGGCCACCAGGTCGTTGAGCGAAACCCGTTCGCTGGCGGGAGGCTTAGCATCGGGACAGCGCCTGACATCCCCCAGTTCGGGAGGCAAGGTCAGGTCCACGTGCAGCTCGGTGCCCAGGCCATATTCAATTTCCGGATCGGGAAAGCGGAAAAAGGCGGTTTCCACGACGAACAGCGGCAGCATGAAGGCGGGGTGGCCCATCACCAGGAAGGCCAGGCGCTCGCCGGCGCGGTTGGAGAGGGTGGCAGTGGCCCGAATGCCGTGAATGACGCCGTGGGAGTCCACGCGCTCGCGGGCATTGTCGATAGAGCGCAGACGCGCCGCGACCGGAAACACGCGGCCATCGGGCATCTGAAGCTCGTTGAAGAGGAAGGTCATCCCGGCGGTTTCGTGGACGATTCCCAGTCCGACCTTGTGCACCCGCTGCAAGGTGCCGTGCAGGGTGACACCATCCGGCAGGGTGGTTCCATCGGTGAAGCAAACCCCGGTGGCCATGAGCGCGGTGAGATGGGAGCCGGATTTGGAGCTGTAGGAGGAGACCGGAGTGAGGAGACGAACCTCCACCGCGGTTGCCGGTGCGATTTGAGCCGCCAACGGCAGTGCCAGCATCCAACCCAGGAGCAAGCAGGTCCTCACGGTCAGTTTATCCGACGTACCAGGATAGAGCATCCGTTTCAAGGCAAACTGACCAACTTTCCCACAACCGGACATCCAAGCACAACAGGTTAGGAAAATTTAATGTGGGCCGTGTAGGGTTAACCCCCATATCATCCGGCAGCATTCCTCACTTTTTGGGCACTGTTTCGGAGGCTTACCCCCGAATGGGAACGCCACTCCCCCCTCGGTACCCTTGTGTTTGGGGCTTAATAGACATAGCATTGAAGGCGAAGGCGGGATTTTCAGATGAAACTGTCTTTTGTAACTGCGTTCCTGGTAGCCGCGAGTTTCGCGTGCTACGGACAACAGGCGATGCCTCGCATGGCCTCGGTAGCGCCGGACAACGGCAAGCCGGGGGATGTCATCGTCGTCACCGGAGAGAATTTGCAGAAGGAGAATGTCGCTAAGCTCTTTCTGACCGATGAAAAAACCGACACCCCGGTGGAAATCGTGGAACAGACCGCCACGACAATTAAATTCAAGATCCCAGCCAAGATCGCGAACGGCCGGTTGATTTTGATGGTACTGACCGTAGGGAAGGATGCCAAATATATTGAGCAGCCGGTGAGGGTATCGATTGGAGAGCCACCGTCGCAGCAGTAGCAATAAAAGAGGATGGATCGGGGTGGCCGCCCCATTTGGCTGCCCCTTCCCGGATGCGCGCGGCTCTGCTCCGAATGGAGCCGTAACCGGACGACCCGGGACCAAGGCGGGCTGGGCCATCTGTTGCCTGAGTGCCTGGGGCGCAAGCCTGAGATTGGGTTGCGTGGCAGCCGCGCGCGGTCACATTCTGCGGTACGGTTCGGAGAGATATTTTCTGGATTCCTGGGCCGCCTCGGCCTGGGGGGCGTAGGCGATGGCTTTCTTGTAGGCCGCCAGCGCTTCGGCGCGGTGGTGCTCCATATCGTAGATCTGGCCGATTCGCATCCACGCCGAGACCCCGGTATTGAGGTCCATTTCATCGGACGCCGAGGCAGCCGCCACCTTCTTCATGTTCTCCAGGGCCCGGTCCAGGTCGTTGTACCAGAATTCAACGATGCCTTCCTGGAAATAAATCTTCTCCCACGGCACACGGTCGTAACCGGGGCTGTGGCTGTTCTTCAATTCCGCCACCTTTTCCACGGCTTCCAGGGCATGGGCCTTGTCGCCCGCCATGCTGTACATCTGCGAGAGTTCCAGGCGCAGGATGTAGTTCCGCGGAAAGTTCTGGATCAGTTCCTCGACCAGCGGCACCGCCAGGCGGGTGTGGTTCTCGCGGCGGTAGAGGGCGCATAGAAAGATGGTGGCGTCCAGGCGGTTGTCGCGGCCGTGGGTGGCCACGTCCTGCACGGTGCGGATGCCCTCGGCTTTGTCGCCGTGGATGCCCACCAGGAAACCCAGCATGCGATAGCCCCAGGGAAGGCTTCCGACAATGTAATCGTGTAGCCCCTGCACCAGCCGGGCGTCCACGTTCTGGGGGTCGAGCGCGCTGACGCGGTTGTGCAGCCGGCGCGCGGCAGTGGCATCACGGAGCGAATCGCGCCAGGACTTCTTCACCACCCAGTAATAATCGGACCGCAGGCCGTACGAGATGCCCTCGGCGTACAGGGCGGCGGTATCGTTGGGGTTGGTTTTGAGGCGGGCGTCACAGAGGGCGATGGCCGTGGACACTTCTCCCAGGAAACGCTCCTCGGTGGCTGGCGCGGGGTTCAGCTTGGGCCGCCGGAGGAAGGAATTGTTGCCCGAGACCAGCTCGCTTTCGAGCGCCCCGTTGCGGTACATCTCCTGAAACACGATGGCCTGCGCCAGGTGGTTGTGCAGTTCCGGGTCCTTCGGATGGAGGGCGATGGCCCGTTGGAAATCGGCGATCGCTTCGGGATATTCGAGGTTATAGAAATGGTCGTAGCCTTGAGCGACCAGGTCGGCCTGGGCCGAAAGTGGCGGCACGAGCAAGGCCGCGGCCAGCAGGAAACGCCAGGGAGCCGGCAGGAAACTCCGGGGAGGGTGGGCCACAATGCCCGTGGTCAATTCTTTGGCGCCCACGCTTCTATGGTAGCTGCCTGAGGGCCCAGGCCGCATGTTCCGCCACCAGGGGGTCGGGCGAGGCGGCCAGGCGCTCCAGGGCGGGACGGAACTCGGGATGGCGCTGGTTGCCCATGGCGATGGCCACGTTGCGCAGGAATCCGGAGTAGCGGGCGCGGGTGACGGGGGTTCCACCGAACATGCGGCGAAAATCGGCCTCGGAGATTTCGGCCATCCGCTCCAGTGGCGGAGCGAACCAGCGCGGGGAGAAGGCGGGCTCGGCAGTCACGGGCGCGCGGCGGTTCCACGGACAGACGTCCTGGCAGATATCGCACCCGAACACGTGCGCCCCCATTCCCGCACGGTGCTCCTCCGGGATGGCGCCGCGCAGCTCGATGGTGAAGTAGGAAATGCACAGGCGGGCATCGAGCGTGTATCCATCGCCCGAAGGCACCAGGGCTGCCGTGGGGCAGGCGTCGATACAGCGCGTGCAGGTGCCGCAGCGGCCGGGCGGCGGAGCGTCCCCGGGTCCCGGCTCGATGGCCAGGGACACCAGCAGTTCGCCCAGGAAGAACCACGAGCCGCGCTGCTGGTTGATGAGGCAGGTGTTTTTGCCAATCCAGCCCAATCCGGCCAGGCGCGCATAGGTCCGCTCCAGCAGCGGGGCGGTATCCACCAGGATGCGGGCCTCCAGGGCGCCGCCGGCCCGTTCACGCAGGGACTGCTCCAGGCGCTGCAAGCCGCGGCGCATCTCGGCGTGGTAGTCGCTGCCCCAGGCGTAGCGCGAGATCCAACCGCGTCCCGGCTCATCGAATTGGGTGGAATAGGGCCACGGGGTGTGGTACAGACGGCCGACGGAAATTACCGAGCGCGCCGAGGGCAGCAACGCGCGTGGATCGTCCCGCACGGCCGCGCGCCGGTCTGTGAGGTACCGCATTTCGCCGGCGTAACCGGCCTCCACCCATCGGCGGTAGCGTTCGCGATCGGCGGCGGGCTCCGCGCGCGCCACGCCGGCCAGCTCGAAACCGCACTCCCGCGCAAGCTGGCGGACGGTTTCGGAGGTCAGTTGCGGGGCCGTCAAATCTCCAGCCCCACCTGCCGCATCAACTCGATGGCATTGCTCTTCCGCACCACGCCGGGGCGCATGCGGTAATCGAAGTGGATCTGCCCGTTTTCGATCTGGTCCTCGAAGTGGACGTTGGCGGCGCGCGCGCCCAGCACGCCGGTGATCTCGGCCAGGGCGAGGTCGTGAGTGGTGATCAGCCCGATAGCGCCGCGCTCCACCAGGCCGCGCACCAGGGCCTCGGCGCCGATGCGACGGTCGTGCGAATTGGTCCCGTGCAGGACTTCGTCGATGAGGAACAGCACGGGGCGCCCGCCCTCGGTCAGATCCAGGATCTGGCGCAGCCGCAGGATCTCGGCGTAGAAGCGGGAGACCCCTTCCTGGAGCGAATCGACCAGGCGAATCGAGGCTCCCACCGAGAGCGGCGAAAGCCGCAGCCGCCGCGCGCGGACCGGCGCCCCCGCCTGCGCCAGCACGCAATTCACGCCCAAGGTGCGCAAGAGGGTGCTCTTGCCGGACATATTGGAGCCGCTCACCACCAACACGCGAGGGCCCTCGGCGCCGCCCAGGCTGACGTCGTTGCTCACCAGGCGACCGGGGGGAATCAACGGGTGGCCGATATCCTCGGCTTCCAGGAAGGGGGGCCCGGCGATGAATTCGGGGTAGGGATCACCGGGGTGCTCGTAGGCCAAGCTGGCCAGCGAGCAGAGGGCCTCGATTTCGCCCACCGCCGTAAGCCAGCTTCGGACCACCTTGCCCGAGCGGCGGCGCCACTCCTCGACCGCCAGCGCCCAGTGTGCCGTCCACAGGAGGAAGACTTCGGCCACCCGCACGAAGACGTTGTCGCGCGAATCGAGATACTCCAGGATGCGGCTCAACCAGGCGATCCGCTCGGAAGGCGGCGCGCCCTGGGAAGCCAGCGAGTCCGCCAGGGCGGCCAGACGCGGGGAGCGGAAGCGTTCGCGCTCCAGGCGTTCCAGCACGCCGGAAAGGAGCTGCAGCTCATGCGCTGCCTCTTCCACGGCGGCCACCACGCGATCCACTGCCGCGCGCTTGCGGTATAAAAAGGTGCCGTTGATCACCAGCACCAGCAGAAACACGTCGCGCCAGAGCGCGGCCGCGCGCTCGGAAAGCGGGAGCATGCCGGCGGTGTTGAACAGGGTAGCGATGCCGCCCGCGAAACCCACCACGCCGATGGCGGTGAGGAACCATAGCACCGGGCGGGTGGCGGGCGGCAGCAGCACCGGCGACTCGCCCCAGGCTGCCAGGGACGCGGGGTCCACGCCGGTGTGAGCCTCTTCGGCGACCACGGCGAGGTCCTCGCGCAGATCCAGGCGCGGGCGCAGCTCATCCACGGCCTGCTGGCGCGCGGCGACGGTACCGGGATCGGCAGCGGCCATCAGCCAGCGCGCCAGGGTGTCTTCGCCGATGTGCGTGCGCGCGGTGCAGAGCAACTCGAAGAGCGACCCCTTGCCGAACAGGTCGAGATCCGCTGCGTAGGGATGGGCGGGATCGAGGTAGCGTTCGCCGGTCTGGCCATGGCCGGCCCACTGGCCCTCCAGGCGCGCCAGCCCGCCCTCGAAAAAGCGGACCGCGCGGCGCAGCCGTTCGACTCGCTGTTCCAGGCGATTGTGCATCACCATCAGGGCGGCGAAGACGGCGACAGGCACGAGCACCCACAAGATGGACGAAGCCTGCCGCGCGAGCGCCACCCAGACCACTACCACTGCGGCGGCCACGGTGCCCAGGCGCGCGTACGCCAGCACGCGCTGCCGGGCCGCGAGGGCGGTGATCGTGCGGCCCCGCTCGTCACGCAGTTTCCGGTAGGCGGACTGGGCATCTTCGGGCATGGTCACCCTCATTCTCTCTCGGAATGCCGGCCGGCATGGGTAGGTGAGGAGCGCCTCGCGCTACCATGAAGATGCCGCGAACTGGCGAAGCCGGCCGAGCCGCCGGCTGGGGCGGGACGGTTCCAGGAGGAAGAGAGCCGCGCCCGGGCCAGCGCGGAGGACGGTGCGCATCGCAGGGCACCCGGCACAAGCGGGGACTGGCGCATCGGAGCCGTGGCAGGCTTGGGGGCCCGGGGCGCAATGGCAGTTGCCGCCGCTTGGAGGACGGGGCATCGCGGACTGGCGCAGCCGCAGGGCACCCGGCCCGAGCGAGGGCGCCGCGGACCGGCACTGGCGCATCGAAGCCGTTAACGAGATGACTCTGGAAACCCGCGCGATCCTCAAATCGGTGCTGCTTCTGGCAATGCTGGCTGCAATGCTGTTTGTCCCCGCCGGGACGCTGCGGTTCTGGCAGGCGTGGGTGTTTCTGGCGGTCGTCGCGGGAGCCACCTCGTTTCCGCTGTTCTACCTGATGCGGCGCGACCCCGGGCTGCTCGCACGGCGCATGCAAACTAAAGAGAAGAGCAGCGAGCAGAGGCTTTTCAAGATTCTGTTTGTGCCGTTGTGGGTGAGCGCGGTGTCAGTGCCAGGGCTGGACCGGCGCTTGGGCTGGTCGCGGGACTTGCTGGGCGGCGTGCCGCTGTGGCTGACGGTGCTTGCAGAAGCGGTGGTCATAGGCGGCTACGTGCTGCTGTTTGCGGTACTGAAGGCCAACACGTTCGCCGCTGCCACCATCCGTGTGGAGGCGGGGCAGAAGGTCATCTCGGATGGTCCTTACCGCTGCGTGCGCCACCCCATGTATTCCGCAATTCTGCTGATGGTACTCGCCACCCCGCTGGCCCTTGGCTCGTACATTGCCGTGCCGCTCACGGTGCTGATTGTCCC
>DATJRE010000374.1:0-30915 GCA_035505095.1 Bryobacteraceae bacterium
GATGGTGTGCGAGTGGGGGATGAGCGAACTGGGGCCGCTGAGTTTCGGGAAGAAGGAAGAGCAGATCTTCCTGGGACGAGAGATCGCCCAGCACCGGGACTACAGCGAAGAAACGGCCATCCGGATCGACGAGCAGGTGAAGAAGTTGGTGCAGGGCGGCTACAACACCGCCTCGGGCATCCTGGAAGAGCGCGCCGAGGCCATGGTGAAGATCGCCGAATCGCTGCTGGAGCGTGAAATCCTGGATGGCGCCGAAGTGATGGCGCTGATCCGTGGTGAGTCGCTCGGTTCCCTGCCTCCCTCGGGTCCCAAGGACTCTGAAGATCACACCCAGCAGGTGCTGCGCCCCGAAGGCGGGCGGCGGGTTCCGGGCCTCTCGGAAGGGGAGCGTCCGCAACCGGCGTGATCCCGCGCTTCCCGGTTTACCTGTTTGACATCGACGGCACTCTGCTGGATTCGGCCGAAGATATCTGCGGCGCCGTCCAGCAAGTGCTTGCCGCCACCGATTGTCCGCCGGTCACTTTCGAATACCTGAAGAGTTACATCGGCCGGCACCTGATCGACCTGTTCGGCGACGTGTTTCCCCACTACACGCCGGCCGAAATCGACAGCTTGATCCAGCAATACCGCAAGATCTATTTGGCGCGGCGCCATCAATTGACGCGCGTCTACCCCGGCGTGGAGGGGGCGCTGGCCGCGCTTGGCGGGCGCAAAGGGACGGCCACCACCAAAGGCACCCCGACCACCCGCGCGGTTCTGGAACAGTTCTGCCTGCTGCCCTATTTCGACCACGTGCAAGGCACCGACGGCTTCCCCTGCAAGCCCGCCCCGGACGTGATTTTCACGTCGCTGGCGGCGCTGGAGGCACGTCCGGAGGATTGCCTGTTCATCGGCGATTCCGCCGCCGATATGGAAGCCGGCAAGCGCGCCGGGGTGAAGACCTGCGCCGTCCGCTACGGCTACGGCAAGGCTGAGGATCTGGCGCGGTTCGAGCCGGATTACTGGGTGGACGACCTGCGCGAAGTGGCGGGGTAGAGTCGGGTGCGTACAACTTGGGTCACGCCTACAAGAATCTGGCCGGTATCCGGGACCTTGCACTCGCAGAAGCCTTGAGTACCTCTCCAAACAACGTAGCGGCGACACTCGCCCCCGCGGGCCGCTTCGCCGACGCCCGCGAATGGGACCAGTCCGCCCTCCGCGATTTCGAAGCCTGCGAAAACGCGGATCGGGAAGTCATCGAAACCCTCAAGCTTCTGGAAGAGATCGAATCTGCTCTCCGAGCGACTTCACCGCCGTCGTAAGCACATCCACGCCGACCACGTTGATCAGCTCAAGCCCCAACAGAAGTACCCTCACGCTCGGCGGGGCGGGTCCTCCCTCCAGGTCCTTCAATGCCTGAACCAGAGACTGTTGATCTTCCCCCGGGACATTCTGCATGAGCGCCAGGCAATACTGCGGGAGAACACCCTTCGCCTTGTCGTAGTCCACACCTTTCATCGCCTTGGCTACGGCATCGGCGCGCGCTGCCGCGCGCTTGCGGTCCACGCCCCTGTCGGCGGCGGCCAGATAGATCTGCAGGAACCCGTTGGGGCCGACGCCCACGTCGCGGTCCCCTGCCCGCACTACGAAGAGCGACGAACGAAAGAACGCCATCGCGCTGATGCCCGCCATCAGGATCTGCGTCCAGCGGGCCGGGCCGAACCAGCCATTCGCACGGATGAGATGGAGCGCCCCCGCGGATGCGGCACTGTTGATCGCAATATAGGCAATCGCCGGCCAACCCTCGATCGCGCCCCAGGGATTATCCTTGTAGCGCGAGATCAGTTCGCTGGCTCCCACCACGCCGCCGAGCACCGCCGCCGCGGCCCAGTCGAGCCAACTCCAGTCCATACGGTCACGCGGGCTGTGCGATCCGTACCACTTGCGCGCCGCTGTCCGTCAGCCGAATCACCTGCTCGGGAGCTTCCCCCTCGATGGCAATATACCCGGCATTCAGCAAGCTCTTCAGCGCCTCGCCGTACCGCGACGGCTCCATACCGCTCTGCGTCTGCAGATCGAACATGGGAAGCGATTGCTTGTCCTGCCGCGCCAGAATTTCGAGCAGCGTCAGCGGGCTAGCCTTGGCAGGCTGCTCGTAAAGTCCCTCGCGTCTCGCAGCTTCCATGAAAGGCCGGAAGGTGCCCGGCCTCGGCTTGAAGTCCGACATCGGCTCAATCGTATCACAGGGAGAAACGGCACGTCCGCCAATTCAGTTCCGCCCGCGCGCCGGGGTGAAGACCTGCGCCGTCCGCTGCCGACCTTACTTGTGGGTCGGCGACCTGCGCGAAATCGCGGGCTGAGCGGCGGCCGTTCACAAAAGTCAGCAATTTCTTTCGCCCCGGTAAGCCTCAGCGATCCCGCGAGATAGCCGGAATCCCAGGTCCCCTGCGCGCCGTTCTCTCCGGGTCTCGGTGCCATGCTGGAGATGGGGCCGCTCATCTGAGCGGGCGCTGCCATCTTAAGAAGCTGCTTCTCAATGAGTTACGAGCTGTCATGCCGCTCATATGAGCGGCCCCGCAAGAGACAAGAGAGAAGATCGTGAGACAGTCTATTTCCAAGAGGCCGGTGGAACTCGCCGGGTCGTTTGAACTCGGAACTTTCCTCGGCCAGCGCAAAGCCTTTGGCTTGATTGCCGGGCGTTGCTCGGCCGCCGAGGCTGCCGCTATCCGGCGGATTCGCGAAGAGCGCCTGTACCAGGCGAGCAAACTGAACTGGGACCGATTTTGCCAGGTTCACCTGGGCATGTCCCGCGCGCAAGCCGATCGCGTGATCGGTTACCTGGAGGAGTTCGGCCCCGAATATTTCGAGCTGACGCAGTTGACGAGGGTTCCTCCCGAAGCTTACCGGGCGATCGCCCCGTCGGTGAAGGACGGCCATATTCATTGGCAGAGCGAAGCCATCGCCCTGCTGCCGGAGAACAGCCAGAAAGTGGCGGCGGCAGTAGCGGCTCTGCGGGAGGCCGCCCAGGCGGAAGCGCCGTCCGCCGAACCGAAGGAGACGCCCGCCGCCGCGGATTCCCTGGACGCCCGCGTGGAGGTTCTCAGCCAGCGTACCGATCGGTTGGTAGCCGAGTGGGCTAGCCTGGTGGGGATGCGGGCCGCCTTCCCACCGGCCGGGCGGCAGACCCTGAAGAACCTGATCGCCAAAGGCCGCCTGGAAATGCAGCGCCTGGAAGGCCAGGTTTGGAACCAGGAAAGGTAGGCAGGGAGGGGTCAGGTCACCGCGGACCGGCCCGAACCCTGTCACGTTTCCCCAGACTCTGCATCTTCCCCTGGTAGAGGGACAGTTTATGGAAGTCGAGATTCTGCACTTGGGTGCAGTCAAATTTGAGGCCATCACCCGCGGCCACCGGGTGATCTGCGACCAACCGCCGGCGAACGGCGGCCTGGACAGCGGGATGACCCCGCCGGAGTTCCTGCTGGTTTCGCTGGGAACCTGCGCCGGGTTCTACGCCGCACAATACCTGAAAACGAGGTCTCTGCCGGACGGCGGATTGAAAATCAAGGTGTCCGCGGAAAAGGCCACTCAGCCTGCCAGGCTGGGACACTTTCAGATTGAGGTAAACGTACCCGCACTGGACGCGCAGCACCAGGCAGGCGTCCTGCGCGCCGTGAAGGCGTGCCTGATCCACAACACGCTGCTGAATTCGCCGGCCATCGACGTGGCGGTTCACACCGCCGAGGCCGTGGCGGTCTGAGGACGCTCATTCCTTGGGCGCTTCGAACTGGATCTGCTTCAGCGCGTCCGCGCTGGTGGGCAGGTCCGTCTGGCCCGCCGGCAGTTTATTGACCTTCAGAATATAAGCCAGGATACCGGCATTCTCCTCGCGGGAAAGTTTCCCGGGATGATCCCCCGGCATGGTGGTCTGAATCCGCTCGAACAGATCGTCCAGCGTCTGCCCGGTCCAGTTCATGGTGAAGTCCGGGCCCACCAGCGGGGGGGTGGCTGCGCCGGAGCCCTCCAGCGTCTCGCCATGGCACGACGCGCACGCGGTTTTATAAGACGCCTGCCCGCGGCTCGCCTGGCTTTCGGTGTAAACGCCGTCGCGGGTGGAGGCATGCTCCTGCGCCCGCACCAGCCACTGCCCGAGTCCCAGCGCCGCCACCAGGCCCGCCCCGCTCACCCACGCCAAGCCCCTCACACCGCTATCGTAGCGTATAAACTAAAAGAGACGCTGTCCTCGATAAGCTGCACTATGACCCACACGAAACCCCTCGCGATTGGCCTGTGGACCGCCGCCGGAATGCTGCTGATGAGCGCCACGGCGCATGCCGCCGGCCCGGTTGCCTGCGATCCCGATAACGGCGGACTCAAGCTGCCTGCGGGGTTCTGCGCCCTGGTGGTTGCCGATAATCTGGGTGAGGCGCGCCACGCCACGGTGGCCCCCAATGGCGATCTCTACGTCGCGCTCATGAATGGCGGGATCGCCGCGCTCCGCGACACCAACGGCGACGGCCGCTTCGAAACCATCGAAAAGTTCGGAGATGGCAGCGCGACCGGCATCGCGTTGCACGACGGCTACCTGTACGTCGCCAAAGTGAACTCGGTGGAGCGTTACAAAATGACCCCCGGCCAGTTAAAGCCCTCGGGGCCGGCAGAAGTCGTCGTCTCCGGCCTCCAGGGGGTTCGCCAGCACGGCGACAAGGGCATCGCCTTCGACGGGAAGGGATCGCTCTACGTCAATATCGGCGCGCCCTCCAATGCCTGCCAGGTGCGCGACCGTACGCGGCAATCGCCCGGCCAGGACCCGTGCCCGATCCTCGCGGAACATGGCGGCATCTGGAAATTCAGCGACAGCAAGCTTGGCCAGACGCAGGCCGACGGCGTGCGCTACGCCACCGGGATGCGGCAGATGCCCGCCATTACGTGGCACGATGGCGCGCTCTACATCGTGATGAACAATCGCGACCAGCTCGACGTGCTGTGGCCGGGAAAGTTCACCGCCGAGGAGAACGCCACGCGGCCCGCTGAGCCGATGTACCGCGTCGATAAGCAGGGCGACAATTTCGGCTGGCCCTACTGCTTCTACGACTACACGCAGAGCAAGTTGTTCCTGAATCCCGAGTACGGCGGCGACGGCAAGACCGTGGGGCGCTGCTCCCAATTCAAGCTGCCCCTCACCGCCTTCCCCGCCCACTGGGCGCCGGTCGACGCCATGTTCTATACCGGCCGCCAGTTTCCCGCGCACTATCGCAACGGCATGTTCATCGCCTTCCACGGATCCTGGAATCGCGCGCCGCTGGCGCAGGAGGTTTCCAACGTCACCTTCCAGCCGTTCAGCGGCAGCAATCCCTCGGGGAAGTTCGAAATCTTCGCCAGCGGGTTCGCCGGGAAGGCCACCATTATGAACCCCAACGATGCGCTGGCGCGGGCGGATGGCGTGGCTCAGGCGCCGGATGGATCGCTCTACATCACCGAGAGCCAGAAGGGCAAGGTCTGGCGCGTTTTCTATCGCGGCAAATAGGCGTACGGCGGCAAGTAGGCGCTACTTTTTCCTGGCCGGCTTATAGTCCACGAACAGGTCCGGAAATTGCTGTTTGAGCGCCGCGATCTTGGGGCGATCGCAGACTTCGATGTAGGGATTGTCGGGATTGTAATACGCGTAGTCCTGGTGATAATCTTCGGCGCGGTAGAACGCCTTGAGCGGCGTAACCTGGGTGACAATGCGCTTCGGAAACACCTTCTGCGCATCCAACTGCGCGATATAGGCCGTGGCCAGCCGCTTCTGGTCTTCGCTGGTGTAGAAGATCACCGACCGGTACGACGTTCCCACATCCGGCCCCTGGCGGTTCAACTGCGTCGGATCGTGGGCCACCGAGAAGTAGATTCTCAGCAGTTGGCCGTAAGTGATGCGGGACGGATCGAAAACCACCTCGACCGATTCCGCATGGCCGGTGGTCTCGGTGCCCACCTGGCGGTAAGTAGCGGTTTCGGCCGAGCCGCCCGAATAACCGGCGGTGGTGGCCAGCACGCCCTTCACCCGTTCGAATACGGATTGCACGCCCCAAAAGCAGCCGCCCGCGAAGACGGCGGTTTCCTTGCCGGGCTGTGGGGAAAGCGGAACATCGGTGGCCGGGGGCGGAATCGGCGCAGCCGCGCAGGCGGTGATCGCCGCAAACAGCAAACCGGCAACGGAACGCAGAGCGTTGGCAGACGACATGAGTGCTCCCTTACTTTCAAGATACTCCTGAAACCCCGCCGGGGCGGCTTTTCAGCGGCACGCGCAGGCCGCGGCTGGTAAATTTTTGCCATCCTGCCGTCGGCCGCTTACGCCTTCTGAGGCATTCCAACCTCCGCAGCGAGCTCCGCCTGCATCTTCCCGGCGTCCCGCCGCACGTACTTCACAATCGCGGTGACCAGCAGCAGGCCGGCCACCACATACACCGCCGCGGCCATGGCGATCGCCGGGCCTAAGCCGGAGCTTTCGGCGATGTAGCCGATGACGATGGGCGCGGTGCCGCCGCCGCCCAGCCATCCCACCATGTTCATGCAGCCGGCGGCCGTGCCGCGCGCTTCGGGGCGGATCACGTCGAACATGGAAGCGAAGATGTTGGCATCGTAGAGGCCCTTGAACAATCCCCAGGCGACCAGCGCGAAGGCCAGCCAGGCGGTGGAATGGGTCAAGCCGCAGAGGACCACAAACGGAGCGCCGCCGAATACGCCGATGGTTTGCACGATCAGGCGGCCGCCGGGCGTGCGCCGGTGCAGCAGGTCGGCCAGCCAGCCGCCCAGGGGAGAGCCGGCCATGCTCGCCAGTTGCACGAAAATAGTGGCCGTCAAACCGGCCGCGGCCAGGCTCAGGTGGAACCGGTCAAACAGGAATTTGGGCATCCAGGAAAGTAAGACCACCGCCACGAAGTTCGAGCACAGGAAGGCTAACATCAGCAGCCAGGCTGTGGGGGTGGTCCGCAGGATGCGCAGGAATTCGCGCGTGGGAATGCGCCGGGCGTGCAGGCCGGCGGTGAGATCGGAGGCGCCGCGCGCCGGTTCCACCAGGAACCGCCCCAGCACCAGGCCGAGCAGGGTCCCCAAGCCGCCGAAGACCACGAACGACCAGCGCCAGCCGTAAACCTGGCCGATCAGGCCGGCGAAAAAACCGCCCGCAATGGTTCCGATGTAAACGCTGGTCTGGTGAAATCCCAGGGCCCGCGAGCGCGTGATTTTGCCGTGATAATCGCTCACCAGGGAAAGCGACGCGGGGAAGTAAAAAGTCTCGCCGATGCCTTCGGCGGCGCGGAAAAACAGCAGTCCGGTGAAGTTGCGGGCCAGCGCCGTGGCCATGCAGATGACGCTCCAGGCCTGCAGCCCGCCGAGGATGGCCGTCTTGCGCCGCACGCGGTCCACCACCATTCCGGCAAACGGCGCGCCCAGGCCGTACACCCAGGCGAACGAGGAACCCAGCAATCCCAGTTGCAGGTTGCTCAGGTGGAATTCTTTTTCGAGCAGTGGAAAGACGGAGAAGATCGCCTGGCGGTCGGCATAGTTGAAGAAGGCGATCCACCACAGCATCGCCACCACGTACCACTTATAGCGGGAGGACATTCGGCGGTCAGTAGAGGGCGCGCGTTGCGGTTTCCGATTCGGAGCGCGGCTCTTGCCGCGATTTGCGAAGCGGGCTGAGATACGCCTCTGCGCCGGCCGAGAGGAAGCCGATCTCGGTGGGCGCCTGGAAGAGTTGGAAGCCCTGTTCGAAGAACTTTTGCGCCATGGCCGGTGTGCCCGCGGGGCGGCCCAGGGGTTTGCCGTGGCGCTTCGCGGCCTCCACCACTTTGGCGATGGTCTCCTGCAGCAGCGGATGGTCCTGGTCGCCGCGCAGGCCGAGCGAAAACGAAAGATCGCTGGTGCCGATGAAGAGCACATCGACGCCGGGCGTGGCGGCGATTTCATCGATCCGCTCCACCGCGCGGGCCTCTTCGATGATGACGATCACCACGATGTTGGCATCGGCGGAATCGTAGTACGGATCGCGCGTGGGCCAGGTGAAGCGCGCCAGGTTGGCGCCCGATCCCCGCCGCCCCGCCGGCGGATAATGGCACGCGGCGGCCGCCTGGCGGGCCAGTTCGGGGGTGCTGCTGAAGGGGAACATTACGCCGCTCACTCCCTGGTCCAGCACGCGCTTGGCGGTCCAGATCTCGTTCACCGGCACGCGCGCAAAGGGCAGCGCGGGCAGGCCGCGCGTGGCCAGCACCATGTGGCGCAGGGTCTCCAGGGTGATGGGCGAGTGCTCCATCTCGATCCACAAAAAATCGAAACCGAGGTTGGCGGTCTGGGCCGCGATTTCCACGCTGGCGGTGGTGATGGTGGCGGCTACCACCGGAAGTCCTGCGGCGAGCCGTTGCTTGACGGGGTTAATCCACGGGGTACCGGGCATCGAGTCTCCTTGGGCGCTTACGCGGTTACCGGCGGCACCAGGGTTTTCAGAAACTCGTGGGCCAGGTGAAATCCGCGTTTGAACTGCTCGGTGAAATCGGCGCCGTTGTAGTTGGGGTAGTAGAACTGGTCTTCGTTTTCGATGTTCATGGCGCCGGCGTAGCCCACCTCCGAAAGCACGCTGAAGAAGCCTTTCCAATCCACCGAGCCGTACCCGGGCACGCGGAAGCGCCACCACTTGCGGTTGTCCACCGGCTCGATTCCGGCGCGGCGCACAATCGGCCACAGAATTTCGGTGTCCTTCAGGTGCACGTCGCAGATCTTGCTGGCGAATTCGCGTGCGGCGGCCACCGGGTCCATGAACTGCCACACCAGGTGCGAGGGGTCGAATTGCAGGCCCACCAGGGGACTGTCGTGGAAGGCTTTGAAAAGCGCTTCCCACCCCACCGGTCCGGTGGCGATGTTCGGCCCGCCGGCGTACGGCTCCCACAGCATGCGAACTTTGTACTTTTCGCACAGGGGGAAATATTTTTCGGTGTACACGCGGACGATCTCATCCACCTGGGTGGCCAGCGGCGCACCTTTGATGGTGCCCGAGGCGCCGCCGGTGTAAGGCACCCCCATCTTCCCGGCCAGCTCAATCATTTTCATGGCGTATTGGTTTTGGGTCTCGCGCTTGGCGGGGTCGGGATCGATGTGGTTGCCGCCCAGGTTCAGGGAGGAGACGTGAATGCCGGCGGTGCGGATCTTGTCTTTGATAGTGTCGACGGCGGCATCGTCCAGGCGGCGGGGATCGAGGTTCAGTTCCATGCTGGTGAATCCCTCCTCCTTTACGAATGCCAGGTTGGCGTCCGAGAACTGTCCCAGGACGCCAAGCATGGGCTTCCAACTGGGAACGCGGGTGCGCTGCGCTCGCGCGGCGGCGGCGGCCGATACCGCCGTAATCAGGGTGCGTCGGGAAAGTTTCACTTCTCTGCCTCCATGGGCAGGTTACCGCATCTCGGGGCTGGGCATATAATCGGGGTTCGATGAATTCTTTCAGAACTCTCGCGGCGCTGGCTTGGTTTGCCGGCGCTTTGAACGGCGCAGACCTGCGCAATGCGGTGATTTTGGTGCCGGCGGCGGCTCCCGGGCCGGAACAGAAAGCCGCTCAAATGTTGACCGAGGAGATCGCCAAACGGACGCAGATCCGCCTGGAGGTGACCCACACGGCATCCGCGGCCGGGCGTCCGGCGATCGCCCTCGGAACGGCGGCGGAGCTCGGCCCGCGCGCGGCGGGGTTGCCCGCGGCCACGCCCGGCGCCGATGGGTACCGTTTGAAAGCCGGCGCCGGCGGTGTGGCCATCGCCGGCAACGATGCGCGCGGCACGCTGTTCGGAGCCGGCTACCTGCTGCGCCATCTGCGCATGGAGCGGCAGATTCTCGAAGTGGACGACTCGCTGGCCGTTTCTACCGCTCCGCGCTATCGCCTGCGCGGCCATCAACTCGGCTATCGCCCGAAAGTGAACACCTACGATGGCTGGACGCCCGCGCAATACGAACAATACATTCGCGACCTGGCGGTCTTCGGCACCAACACCATCGAACTGATCCCGCCGCGCTCCGACGATGCCGACGACAGCCCCCATTTCCTGCTGCCCAAGATCGACATGATGGCCGAAGTTTCGCGCATCTGCGACGAATACGGCATCGACGTATGGATCTGGTATCCGGCCATGGATCGCGACTACTCCAATCCCGCCACGGTGGAATTCGCCTTGAACGAATGGGCCGGCGTGTTCCACCGCCTGCCCAGAATCGACGCGGTGTTCGTTCCCGGCGGCGACCCCGGCAGCACCGAGCCGAAGTACCTGATGGCGCTGCTCGAAAAGCAGACCGAATCGCTGCACCGGTTCCATCCCAAGGCGCAGATGTGGATGTCGCCGCAGAGCTTTTCGACCGAATGGCTGAACGAATGGTTCGACATTATGAACCGCAAGCCGGCCTGGTTGAGCGGCGTGGTGTATGGCCCGCAGGTGCGTATGCCGCTGCCGGAATTTCGCGCCAAGGTTCCCGCGCAGTATCCCATCCGTCGCTATCCGGACATCACCCACTCGCGCCACAGCCAGTACCCGGTCCCGGATTGGGACTTGGCCTACGCCACCACCGAAGGCCGCGAAGTGATCAATCCGCGGCCCACGCAGGAGGCCCAGATCTTCCACCTCTACGAAAAACAGGCCATCGGCTTTTCGACCTATTCCGAAGGCGTCAACGACGACGTCAACAAGTTCGTGTGGAGCGGCCTGGGATGGAACCCGGATACGCCCGTCGTTGACATCCTGCGCGAGTTCGGCCGGTATTTCATCGGCGAGCGCTTCGCCGACAGCTTCGCCCAAGGCCTGCTGGCGCTGGAGCGCAACTGGGTGGGACCGCTGGCGGCCAATGCCGGCGTCGATACCACGCTGGAGCAATTTCAATCCATGGAGCACACCGCCCCTCCGCAGGTGCTCGAAAACTGGCGCTTCCAGCAGGCCCTCTACCGCGCCTATTACGATTACTACGATCGCGCACGGCTGATTTACGAAACTCAGTTGGAAAACCAGGCCCTGGATTGCCTGCATGACGCGCCGCGGCTGGGCAGCCTGCTGGCCATGACGCAAGCCGAAGAAACCCTCAACCGCGCGCTCACGAACCCGGTGGCGCAGTGGGCCCGGGCGCGCGTTTTCGAGCTGGCCGAGGCGCTCTTCCAGAGCATCCGCATGCAGTTGAGCGTGCCGCGCTACAAGGCTATCGCCACCGAGCGCGGCGCCAACCTGGATACCATCGACCTGCCGCTGAACAATCGCGTGTGGCTGGTGGCGCGCTTCGCCGACATCCGCAAGCTGCCCGACGAACGCGAACGCCTGAAGGCGCTGGACGAGATTGTGAACTGGACCAACCCCGGTCCAGGCGGCTTCTATGACGACCTGGGCAATCTCACGCGGCAGCCTCACCTGGTGCGCGGCGCGGGATTCGCCAACGACCCGGCGTATTTCCAGTCCTCGATGGTGGGCTTTGCCATTCGCAGCCTGGGCGGCACGGTGGTGAGCGATCCGCGCTCCTGGTGGGACGATGCCGAAGCGCTCTACGATGCCCCCCTGGAGATGGTCTACCACGACCTGGACCGCAACGCGCAGTATAAAATTCGCGTGGTGTACGCGGGCGATTCCACGCGTCCGCGCATCCGCCTGACGGCCGCCAATGGCATCGAGATCCACGGCTTGATCTCGCGCCCGGTGCCGTTCAAGCCGCTGGAATTCGATATCCCGCACGAGGCGACGGCCACCGGCACGCTGGATTTGAAGTGGTACCGCGAGACCGGTTTAGGCGATGCCGGCCGCGGCCTGCAAGTGGCCGAGGTGTGGCTGATCCGCAAATAGCCGAGCTATTTTTCGAGCGGCAGCCCGGATTCTTTCAACGCCCGCCAGCCGCCGTCGAGCGAAATAGCGTGGGTGTATCCCATCTTCTGCAGGTTGTCCGCCACCAATGCCGAGCGGTAACCGCCGCCGCAATAGAGCACCAGCGTGGCGTCTTTATCGGGCACCTTGGTTTCGATGTCACGCTCGATCACGCCCTTGCTCATATGCGCCGCGCCCGCCACGTGCCCCGCCGCCCATTCGCTATCCTCGCGGGTATCCACCAGCAAATGCGGCCGCCCGCTCTCGACCATCTGTTTATAGCCTTCGATATCGATCTGCTGGACCCGCGATTTCGCGTCGTTCACCAGGTTCAGAAATCCAGGATTGTGTGCCATGGTGCTCTCCTTGTTCTCTCTTGCGAGCGGCATGGATTCACCGCGAAGGCGCGGTGAAAACGGGGCCACCCTTTCACTCCACCCTACGGATATTCGCCCCCACGCCCGCCAGCTTCGCCTCGATTCTTTCATAGCCCCGGTCGATGTGGTACACGCGGTCGATCACCGTCTCGCCCTTGGCCACCAGCGCCGCCAGCACCAGCGAGGCGCTGGCGCGCAGGTCGGACGCAATCACGCCGGCGCCGGTCAGCAGGCGCGGACCGGCCACGATAGCCTGCTTGCCCTCCAGCCGGATGTTGGCGCCCATGCGCGCCAGCTCCTGCGCGTGCATGAAGCGGTTCTCGAAAATCGTCTCCACCACGATGGCGATGCCCTCGGCCTGAGTCATCAGCGCCATGTATTGGGCTTGCAGGTCGGTGGCGAATCCGGGGAACTCCTCGGTGGTCATATCCACCGAGCGCAGCGGCACGCCGGAGCGCACCCGCAGCGTGGTCGCATCCGGCTGCCTGACCTCCACGCCGGCCTGTTGCAGCTTGGCCACCAATGCGCCCAAGTGGTCCGGGTTGCAGCCGGTCACCGCCAGTTCTCCGTTGGTAATGGCGCCGGCGATCAGAAAGGTTCCGGCCTCAATCCGGTCGGGGATGATCCGGTGGTCCGCGCCCTCCAGGCGGTCCACGCCCTGAATGCGAATCGTGGAAGTGCCCGCGCCTTCGATCCGCGCGCCCATCTGAATGAGCAATTCCGCCAGGTCGCCCACCTCCGGTTCGCGCGCCGCGTTGAGCAGCACAGTCTCGCCCTTGGCCAGCACCGCAGCCATCATCAGGTCTTCGGTGCCGGTCACGGTGATACGGTCGAAGTGCACGGTGGCGCCGCGCAAGCCGTCAGGCGCCTGCGCCTCGATGTAGCCGTGCTCCTGGTGGATGCGCGCGCCCAACTGCTCCAGTCCGAAGATGTGCAGGTTAATCGGCCGCGCGCCAATGGCGCAGCCGCCCGGCAGCGAAACGCGCGCCCGCCCGCAACGGGCCACCAGCGGACCCAGCACCAGGCTCGAAGCGCGCATGGTTTTCACCAGCTCGTAGGGCGCCTCCGGACACACGATCCGCTCGGTCCGCAACTGCACCGTTTCGTCCGCCACCTCCACTTGCGTGCCAATATCCACCAGCAGGCGTTGCATGGTGCGGATATCGCGCACTTTGGGAATGCGCCGCAAGATCACCGGTTTGTCCGTCAGCAGCGCGGCGGCCAAGGCCGGCAGCGCCGCGTTCTTCGACCCGCTGGTTGCCACTTCGCCTTCCAGGGCGGTTCCGCCCGCAATCACAAACTTATCCATGGAGAGCTTGGGAAATCCTTCCGCCGGCCGCAGCCAGCCTTCGTTCCGCCTCGGCGCGGTCTGCGCCGGTCTTGGCCATCACGATGGCCGCGCGCACGCTGTTGCCGGCAGCTTCCAGCCAGCCGCCCGCGGACTCGTACGAAACCCCGGCCGCTTCGGCCACGATGCGGCGCGCGCGGTCTACCAGCTTGGTGTTCTTCGGCTGCACGTTGACCATCAGGTTGCCGTACACGTAACCCAGCCGGATAAAGGCGCCGGTGGATAGCATGTTGAGCACCAGCTTCTGCGCCGTGCCGGATTTCATGCGCGTGGAGCCGGCCACCACCTCGGGACCCACCAGCGGCGTGATGGCGATATCCACCGCGCGCGCCAACGCCGAATCCGGCGTGCAACTGATACCCACAGTCACCGCGCCCCGTTGGCGGGCCTCGGCGATGGCGCCCAGCACATAGGGCGTGCGGCCGCTGGCGGCGATGCCCACCAGCACATCGCGCCCCGTGAAGCCGCGCGCTGCCAGGTCGCGGGCGCCGATGGCCGGATCGTCCTCCGTGGTTTCCGTCGCCCGACTCAAGGCCGCCTCGCCGCCCGCAATAATGCCCTGCACCATTTCCGGCGGCACGCTGAAGGTGGGCGGGCATTCGGATGCGTCCAGCACGCCCAGCCGGCCGCTGGTGCCGGCGCCGATATAAAAAAGGTGCCCGCCGCGCGCGAACGCCGCGGTGATCGCATCCACCGCCCGCGCAATGGCCGGAATCTCGCGCTCCACGGCCAGCGCCACCTGGCGGTCTTCGGTATTGACGATCCGCAACACCTCTTCGGTAGGCAAGGTGTCGATGGCCGCCGAAGCCGGGTTGGATTGTTCGGTGAGAAGATTTTCGAGCATCTTGGCCGGCCCGCGCCCGCCGGCGGACCGCAGCTTCCATTTTCAAGCCTAGCATCGTTTTTGGAACCGGCCGAGAGGAGCCGGGCGCCGCTTGGCCCGCGCTTCCGGCTCCCGCCCTCTCAGCCGGTCCCGCCCGCGGCCAACCAGCCACTCCCATCAGCCCGTATTACCAATGCGACGTTCCCGTTTTACGATGTGAAACAATTTTAAAGCCAGGTAATCGTTAAATAGGGCTACTCCCAGGCCTTCCGTTACGTTATTCACAATTTCTCCCTTGACAAGGGCAATGCGTTGGGACACAATTTCGTTATCGTTAAAGGCTCGCTCTGTACCGGCGAAAGTGCCGATCGAATCAGTGAGAGGTGGAACGCATGAAGCTGCCCCGTAAAGCAGTTGGATGGCTGTTTTTCGTCCTGTCGATTGCCCCCGCCACGTTGTTGGCGCAGACGCCTACCGCCACGGTCACTGGCACGGTAGTCGATCCTTCCGGGGCCACCGTTCCGGACGCCAAAGTATCGGTGATCAACCAGGAAACCAACGTCGTCAGCCAGAAAAACACCAATGCCGACGGAACGTTTACCATCATCAATCTCCTCCCCGGAAACTACACCCTGACGGTCGAAAAGACCGGCTTCAAGAAGGTCGCGCTGCCGGCGTTCAAGCTGGACGTAAACCAGACCCTCGCCGAAAACATCACCATGCAGTTGGGATCTTCCACCGAAACCGTGGAAGTGAGCGCCAATTCGGTGGAGGTGATGATTCAGCGGTCGTCGAGCGAGTTGGGCACCACCATCGACGAAGAGGAGATGCACGAGCTGCCCCTCAACGGGCGCAACTTCACCGAACTGCTGATCACCCAGCCGGGCGTCAATCCCGTAAACACGGCGCAGGGCGGCAACGGCATTGGCAGCGCCGATGGCGGCAACATCGGCATCCCCAACGCGGTGGTCTACCGCCCCTCGGTGAACGGCGCGGGCAACCGGTCCAACGCGTTCTACATGGACGGCATCATCAATACCGACGACCGCGGCGGCGGCTGGTCCATTCAGCCGATCGCCGACACCATCCAGGAATTCAAGGTGCAGTCGCACAATAACGATGCGCAGTACGGCAACGTGCTTGGATCGGTGGTGAATATCGCCACCAAGAGCGGCACCAACCATTTCCACGGCTCGGGGTGGGATTTTGCGCGCAACCAGATCTTCGACGCACGTAACCCGTTCACCGGCTTCTGCACCTCGGCGCAATGCTCGGGCCTGGCGAACAAGTTGAATAGCGAGGTGGCTGCGGGCACGCAGACTACGGCGGGCGCCGCGGCCATCCTTTCGGGCACCCCCGTGTCGCCGCTCGGCTACACCGAAAACATCTACGGCGGCACCTTCGGCGGGCCGATCATCAAGAACAAAACGTTTTTCTATTTCGGGTACGAAGGCTGGCATTTTGCTCAGCCGCAAAACAGCTACGTGGTCGATCCTTCGACGTGCGAGCTCGCGGGCGACTTTTCCGGAACCAATTGCCCCGAACTGATCGGCGCCGTGAACTCCACCAAGACCGGCATCACGCCCAACCAGATCTTCAACCCGTTCGCGGAAAGCGGAGCCACTTCGGCCGTGCCGTTCTATTGCGACAGTTCCGGGAATCCCATGCCTCTGCTGAATCCCGGCGCCGCCTTCGGCACGGCCGGATACGGCCTCCAGGGCGCCGGCGGGACGGCCTGCAACAAGATCCCCACCGGCCTGCTCGATACCAAGCTGGCCCAGGTGATCTCGGCCTACACGGCGCCGCAATATAAGAACTGCCAGTTCCAGCCGAACTACGTCTTCGCCGTCGATAACTGCCTGGACACCCGCAACAAGACCGACGTTTCCAACAACTTCGACATCCGCATCGATCACCACTTCAGCGACCGGGACACGGTGTTCGGCCGGGCCTACATGTTGTTCGATACCGACCAGGGTATCGTGGCCGGAACTACCTCCCTCTCTCCCAGTCCCTATCACGTGTTGAACATCGGCGGCGCGTGGGACCATATTTTCACGCCCAACCTGATCCTGGAAGTGCGCGGCGGCATCAACTCCCGGCCCGTCACCGTGAACCCCACCAACCCCCAGGGCTACACCCCTGAGACGTCGGCCGGATTTTCCAATCTCAGCGCGACCGCCGGCTACTTCCTGAATGTGGGCAGCTACATCGGCTCGGCCAACAGCGGGATCGGCAACGTGGGACCGCAATACCGCGCCAACCCCGAGCACAATTTCAACGCCAGCATGACCTGGAGCCACGGAAAACACACCATTCGCTGGGGCGGCGAGTACCTCTACGAGAACCGGTTGGAAATCAACACCTACGAAACCTTCACCTCGGCCGCAACTCAAACCTGCCCCACCAACTCCTCGGGACTCTTCACCTGCGGCACCAACCAGGGCAACGCGCTGGCCTCCATGCTGCTGGACCTTCCTTCGGGCCTCACCGTCAACGTGCCGCAGTATGAGGAAGTCCACGTCAGCATGACCCCCATCGGCGGCTTCGTCCAGGACGAATGGCACATCAAGCCAAACCTGACCATCAACGTGGGCCTGCGGTACGACTACGACCCGGCGGTCCACCTGCTGGTCTCCAATGGCGAGACGGTGAACGCGTTGAATCTTCCCGGCCGCGACTTCGTCATCGGGTCGCAGGAAACTGCCGCCTATACCACCGGGTGCGGCTCGACGCAGATGCCGCCATGCGTTCCGGGCGGATTGAACAGCTCCAACCCGGCGTTTCAAGTAGCCGTCGGCGGGGTCACCTACAACACTCTGAACAATATCGTGTTTTCGCCGAACTCGCAGCCCACCCTGAAATCCATCTCCGACAACATAGGCCCGCGGATCGGCGTGGCCTGGGAGTTCCTGCCGAAAACCGTCGTGCGGGCCGGTTATGGGATCTACTACGACACCATCAGCTACCGCAGCCAGAACGCCGAGAACACCCTGCAAGGGTCCATCTGGCCGTGGACGCGCGGTGTTTCCGATACCCTCAATACCGCCCCCATGGGGACCGCCGCGACGCCTACCATCGCGCCCATCTGCACCAGTCTGACGACTTGCGGGCCCTACGGAGGCTACGCCACGTCGCAGCTTACCGGGCTGGCCGGCAGCAATCCCATCGTGGTGGCGCCCACTCCCTGGGGATCGACTTTCGGCGGTTACACCGACGACCCCAACTACAGCGATCCGCGGTCGCAGCAATGGAATATCCAAATCGAGCGGCAGTTGACGGCCTCCACCATGGTGATGGTGGGCTATGTGGGAAGCCATACGCAGCGGCTGGAGTGGTGCTGCAAGGCCAACTACCCCCAAGGCGGACCATTCTGCGAAAACAATGCGGCGCAGGGATTCACCTGCACCACCACGCCACTGACGGCCAACCAGATCAACCAGACCGAGTATTTGCCTTTTGCGGCGCAAGGCTGGAATTACTCGGAATCGACCGGCTTTACGACCTTCAACGCATTGGAGGCGCAGTTCCAGAAGCGTTTCTCGCATGGATTGGAGACCCTGGTCGCCTACACGTTTGAGAAGTGCCTGGGCGATTCCAACGGCGACTACAACGCCGAGAACGGCTCCGAGGGCGCTCCCTATCAGTACTTCTTCAACGCGCATCTCTCCAAGGGACTTTGCACCTTCGACGTACCCAACGTCTTCACCTGGACCACCGTGTACCAGTTGCCGTTCGGGCATGGACAGCACTGGCTGAAGAGCGGAGTTCTTTCGCGGGTGCTGGGCAACTGGGAGACCAACTACGCCTTCATCGCCCGCAATGGCCAGGTGTTCAACCCGAGCTGGGGCGGCGCCAGCAACATCTGCGCCTCTCCGACCGCTACGGGTTGCGTGTCCACAACCATTGCCGGCGTGGCGCCCACCAGCACCGATCCGGCCAATCTCTCCAACGCCGCGGGATCGATTACCGGCTACGCGCGGCCAAGCGTCCTGCCCGGCTGCAATCCCAAGGTTTCGAATCCCACCGTCACGCTTTGGTACAACCCGGCGTGCTTCGTGAGCCCCGCGTCGCTGGCAGTGGGACCGGGCTACGGCTTCGGGGACACGCCGCTCGGCTTCCTGCAATCCATGCGGTGGATCAATGTGGATGTCGCCCTGGTGAAGAATATTCTGATCACCGAATCGAAATCGCTGCAATTCCGCGCCGAGGCATTCAATGTGGGCAACCATATGATCCTGGGAGTGCCGGGCACCTCGATTGCGCCTTCGTATTCGAGCGCCGCCGGGGCGGTCAGCTACGGCTCGGCGGGCGTGGTCAGCAGCATCGCGAACACCCCGCGGGAACTGCAACTCGCGCTGAAGTTCCTGTTCTAAGGCGAGCACGTAGGGCGGGCATCGGCACTGCCCTGTTGTTGGCTTGCCCATTTGCGATGGTTCAGACTCACCTCCGGCGTTCGGGTTACCCGCAAGCGCCGCGCGGTCGATTTTCACCTCCGCGGCCGAAATCCACGGCCCGCGGCGGCGGTTAGTGGCGCGTGCCAGCGCCGCGTGCGGCAATGCTGCCGCCAGTCATGACAGAAACCAAATCAAGAGGGCGCTTACGATAATGATAATCGGATCGGTCGGCATGCTCAGTAGATCGGCAGCATGCCGGGAGAACTTTATAGATGGCCGCCAGATTCCGCGCCGCGAATTCGTGCGGCAGGGCCGGCCGCTCAGGAATGGCCGTCACTCTCCGCAGCCGTTAGCGCGTCATGGCGGCGGCCCGTTGGCTGGCGCGCTGCATTTCGGCGCTGCAAACCCATTTGTCGGGTCCCACAATCACGTAACGGGGATCGCTTGAGGGCTTCACGTCGTGGGTGATGCATTGCCCCTTCAGATAGCCGTTGGCGATCGCCAGTCCGTGCAGGGCGCTGGGGTCGCGCGGCCGTTCTCGCAGAATGGCGAAAAACTCCTGCATCGCCTGATATGCCTGCCCGAAATCGACCTCCCACTGTCCGAGTTGCCGCCACATGTCGAGCTGATTCTTCGAGCCGAGCGCCAGCGCTTTGCGGAACGCCTGGCGGGCCAAGTCCAGATTCTGCTCCTTCGTCAGGCCGTCCGTATCGCCCACCTTGCTGTGCTGCATCAGTTGCGCGTCCGCGCAGTCGCCATAGTCGAAGCCGAGATTTTCCCAGATCCAGGAGGAATTGGGATTCTTCTCAACGCCCGCCTTCAGCACTGCAATGGCGCTGCCGAATTTCCAGGCGTCGAAATAGGAACTGGCCGCCATCGACCAGGCGTGGTCGTCGTGGGGCATCAGGGCGAGACACCGGTCGTAGGCTTGCTTGGTCGCCGGCCATTGCCGCAATTTGCCGTTGGCGAAACCGAGCAGGCACCAGGCCTGGCCCTCCTGGGGTTTGGCTTGCGTCCAACGCGTGGTGTAGGCAGCCATACCGGCCCAGTCCCTGGAGGTCTTGAAGCGTTCCACGCCTTGCACCCAGGGATCGATAGCGGGCGCGAAAAACAGAAGAAGGGCAAAAAGGGCCTGGACCATATCCGACAGTTTATCGAAATCCGCTGGGCCTGACACGCGCAAATCGCCGCCGCAGCCGCGGGAAGAGGCTCGCGTGACGACGCCGGCGCGGGACCGCTCCAGCCCTGTGATGGATCTATTTATCCGACGGCGGGTTCAACGGAATCCTCTGCAACGACACCATCACCGATTCCCAAAGCAGCTCGAGTCGGCTCCGTCGTTCCAGAGGCGCGGACGCTACGACGTGGATCGACGGCAGCACGCCGCTGGCGGCCACACCGGGATAATGCCAGGAAAACCGCAGGCCCGGCTTTTCTCCGGGAAACTCGGCCGAGATCCAGATTTCTTTGCCCTCCAATCCAGCCGCCGCCCGCGTCTGATCCCTCAACACGCGGAGCGTTCCTCCCGCCCCGCCTACGAACGCCCTCTCTTCTTCCACATTCGAGCCGGTCGTGAGGTCCGGCTCCCCGACCGTGTGCGTTTCCATCTGAAGTTCCATTTCCGGTAAGTCTCTTCCGCCGAGCGTCAGGCGGGCAGTTTCGTTGATGGAGGGATCGACCGTTAAAGCACCACTTCCCACGCAGAAACCGAACCCGCTCGCGGGGACATACGAGCGGAGGATCACTTTCACCAGCGTTTCGGCAATGCTCTCCTTGCCGGCATCCGCCTCGCGTTCAGCCACCAGCACCGCGCCTTCGACCGGCTTGGCGGTCTCGATGGTCAGAATGTTAGGGAACTGCGGATTGCGCGCCGACCAGGCGGCTTTCACGCCGGTCTCCAGTTCGAAGACCCGCGGCTCGGGTCCCATCCGCTTCAGCCGGGTGGTCCAGTAGGCATCCAAGCCATCGGCTGGGAGAGGAACGGCTTCCACGGCCGTGCTGTAAATGCTTTGGCCGCGGCCGTTGACCATCATGGTTTCCGGCGCCATGAAGGCGAACCGTCCCACGCACAGGCTTTTTCCATTGGTGGCGTTCATCGATTCCTCCGGGGACGGATGCCGTCCAGCCTGGTTGCGGGATTTACTGCATCCGCCCGTCCATGCCGCGGCCCACATCAAAAACCAAACGGCGCGGCTCACGTTTTGGGCGCGGGATAATTTCCCAGCGGATGGCGCAAGTCTTCGTACCGTTTCTTGCACAACGCAATAATCGCCTGAACGACGTAAGCCTGCACCTTACCAGCTTCGTACGCTTCCTGATGCTCCACGTCGAACGCGCGGTCACCCGGCAGTTGCTTGCCCGGCTTATCGAGCGCGGCTCCCGAGGATCGCACCACGGTGCCGTCGCCATCGCCGGCCGGCTTCCGCAGCACCGCTTCCTGTATCACCCCGGAAGCGTTGGTAAAAAATCCCCGGAAACCCTGGTCGGGATATGAATTGCTATGGCCGCTGGGATTTTCGACCCTCAACTCGATCTCGTCGGCCGTCTTGTGTCCCACGCCCCGAAAGCAAAATGTCCTGCTGTGCTGTTTTTTCCCGAGCAGACCATGGAAATTCTGAGCCTTCGCCAACTGGGTGAGGTATTCGGCCCAGGCGTCCACGGCCCGCGCCTGCGCGTTCATCTGGTCCAGCGGATTCGAGCTTGGCGCGGAGACGTGGCCCGGGTTCAAAAGATTCGGATCGACCAGCCCCCAATATGCGTTGGTGCTGGACTTCTCGCCGCGCTTGGGTTTCACCACGGCTTTGACCCGGTAAATTTCGCCATAGGGATCCGAATTCGGGAGAGCTTTGATGTATTGGCCGTTTTTCGTGATCGTCAGCCATTTGATCCCGCCGTGGTCGGTGAGGTGATCCTGATTCGGTAGCAGTTCCAGGCCGCCCGGTATGTTCGCCAGGACAGCCGTGACCTTCGGACCGGAGTCGCCAAGCACTGTCCCGGTCGCCGAGTCTTCTTCGAAGCCGGCCTTCATGCGCCAATAGGCCGCGGGCGTTCCGGTGGCCGGCTGGACTCCGTGAATGATGCCCAGAATTGAGCTTTCGGCGTTGGCCAGTATTGCGGCGGCTCGCGCCACCAGCCCACCCATGGAGTGGGTAATCAGAATCACCTTCTCACAGAAGCCCACGATCTGCCGGGCCTCGGCGATGATCGCCTGAATTCTGGCCGCCAGCTTGCGGCCTGAGTCTTCGTTGCTGTCCGTCCAGTTGTACCCGAAACCGTAGACCGGGAATTCGAAGATCTTGCTCAGCGCCCCCCAATCGTGAGCCTTCAGGGGCGCCAGATACTTTTTGCAGTAGTGCGAGTCCAGCGAAGCGAAACCGTCGCCGATTGGATCGCTATCGTTGGGTTCCAGATAATTCGCATTGTAGCGGGCGCCCACCAGCATGGCCTTTCGTTCGGCGGGGCCGGCCGTGTAATACTTGCGCAACATCCACCAATGGCTGCTGGGATTCCAGCGCAGGTCATCCTTACCGCTGGTACCCGCCCGCCGCAGGCATGTGCCCATGATGCCGGGAACGAAAATCAGCGGAATGGCTTCGCGCTGGACTTTGATTTCGTGTTTTTTGTCCGTATCGAGATTGAAAATGGGCAGGTCGATATCGCGCCATTTGATCGGACCGCCGGAGGGTGCTGCAGGAAGTCGCGCCATGACCGCTCTCCTAGTTCGGGCCCATGATATGCAGCACCTTGCCCGTGGGTGCGTCCAGTTGAATCTGGACGGTGTAATCCGCGCCGCGGGCGCCGGGATTGGGTTTGATCGGAAAGGTCACGTAATAGCGGTCACCCCGAAGTTCCACCCGGAGCTGGCCGTATGGATAGTAGGGCCGGAGGCCGGCCAATGTCTCCAGCGCAATATCGTACGCACGCTTGGGCGATATGAACTGGGGCCAGTTTTCGGCCGCCGGTTGGAGACCCGGCTCCGGCTTGTTCACGGCTTCGGTTCGGGTTACCTTTCCCGAATCGGCGTCCACCGTCGCCACTAAGATACGGTCCTGGCGTCGCTCCGCATCGGTAACAAAGCAGAAAACAACCAGGTATTCGGAACCATGGAGTTCGGTGCGGATGTCTCCGGGCGCGGAATGCCCGACGGAGGAGCAGGCGGCTTCGAGTGCGTCGAGCGAGGTAATCATTTTAAGTAATCTCCGTTGTCGGGTAGTTGGTTGGCGGAAGCCAGTCCGCCGTATATTTTGGGAGCCGGCATGCTCCCGGACGTTGGCCGATCATGGGGTAGGCCTCCGGTCGATCGCCTTCGAGCGATACAGCTTTGCCGGCGCATTCGTAGGATGTCCGTAGGGAATCGTCCCGCTGCCCGCCGGCGAGTCCACATAATCGTAAATCACGCCGGGAACGGCGTCTTCCCGATCGGCTTGCTCGTCTCCAGGGGAAGGACCGACATCCCGTTCGAACTGGGGAAAGAAAGGCTTCAGGTACTCCACGGTGGGATGGGCGTGGAATGACGCCACAGCATACGTTGCGCCGGGATCGGTTGGGGATGGATTGGCAGGCTGGTCTGGCGGCCGCAGCCCGAGAACCACATCCGCCCCTTTAAGCGGTTCGACCAACTGCCCTTGCACCATCCTGCCGAACTGATAACAGTCCGCGGTGGTATTCAGATAAATCCAAAACCCGTATTCAAGGCACTTGGGCTGGTAAGTCGTACAGTCTGCCTGGGTCCTGTTCCAGGCCAGATCAGTCCTGGCAATGACATCGCTATCCAGGATGATCTGATTGTACGATGGGAACTGGACCTCGACATCCTGCTCCACGGAGGAGACCGCGGAACCATTGATTTCGGCCACCCCGCGCAGCTTGAATTTTCCGGCGATTTTGGCGGTCCAGGGTTTCATTTCGCGAGCGTTTGCCAGGGTTAGCCATTGCCCTCCGGAAGCCCTCTTGATCTCGATGCGATAATCGTCCACCACCGTATTTTGGGGTAATACCTGAATTTCCAGCTCGCAGAGGTCGTTGTGTTTCAGCGTCAGGAGCGGTTTTTGCACGCTGAGATCCACCGTATAGGTTACCGGCGGAGGATGGGGTGGCCCGGCGATAGACTTGGCATTGGCGACGGCCGGCGCCGGTTTCAGGGCTTTCTCCACTGCGTCGAAGAAATTGGTGAACTGCCATTCGCAGACCCCCGCCGGAATTTGGTCATAGCGGGCAGACCCGTTGCCATCCAGGCGGCTATCCTTGTGCCCATCCGTTACATCGGCGGAAAACCGCTCGTAGGGATAGGCCGTGCACGTCGGCTTGTCGGGGTAGGCCTTGCACGTTTTCGAGGACCACTTTGGCGGCAGGGGAATCAGGTGGACCTCGATCCAGTCCAGCTTTTTTTCCGGAATCTCAGGAGTGACCGGTGGCGGTTCGTCGTGTTCGCCTTTGTCGGGGGGACGCCGGTTATTCCCATTCTGCCCTCCGCCTCCTCCTGCCGGCGGGCCTTTCTGGCCCTTGCGCGGCTCCCGGATCACTAGCTCGCGGGTAGACAAACGCCAGGCAATGGTCTCGATTACGTCATCGTCCGTGAAACGTCCAACTGGGTCAGTGGGCGCCAACAGATCGCGCCAGCCCGAGATCAGGCGGTAGTCGAACTTGAAGAGGCGCAGGAATGCTTCGAGGTCGATGCGGTCGTAAACCTGGAAGCGGCGGTCGGAGGTCACGGAGCGCCAGGACGGCAGGATCAGCCAGGGGTCTCGCGGCGGTGTGATCATGGTGGGATCAGCTTCCGTGGAGGCGCAACGATGAAGAGGAGGAACGGATTTCCGGTGCCGGGACCAGTACGATATATCGGGCGAATCGAACGGCGCCCGATTGCCGCCCCGCCTTCGACACCCCCAGCTTGCCCGGCTGCCTCCGGAAAGTCTTTGAAAAGTGTTCAGAGAACTCTCAAAAAATTCTAAAAGGGACGTATGACAATGAAAAACCACGGGATCTACGAATTCGGCCCATTCCAGATCAGCATCTCCGAACGGGTTCTGCGGCGCGAGGACCAGATCGTTCCGCTGACGCCGAAGTGTTTCGACACCCTCCTGATCCTGGCGGAGCACCGCGGCAGCGTGGTGGCAAAAGAGAAACTGATGCGGGCGGTCTGGCCCGATTCCTTCGTTGAAGAGGCCAACCTGGCCCAGAATATCTGTACTCTTCGGAAGACACTCGGAACCGCCGCGGAAGGCGAGCGATACATCCAGACCATTCCTAAGCGGGGATACCGGCTTGCTGTTCCGGTATCCGAGGACGGCCCTGCAGCGAACGTCCAGGACACCGCCGTTTGTGAGCCCGCGCCACGGCGGAGTCCGCTGAGGACTCCGCTGTGGCGCTCTTTGCCCATCGCCGCCGTTCTGGTGGCCGCGTGTGTTGCCGGACTGACCCTCCGGCTATGGCCATCCAGCGGGTCCTCTTCTGTTCCTCAAATCGCGCTGCTCACGGTCCCCAACGATTTGATCTACGCGGTAATTTCGCCGGACGGGAAGCAGATCGCCTATGTTTCGAGCGACGCGGAAGGCCAAAGCCTGTGGATCCGCGAGACTGGCGGCGTCGGGGCCGGAACGCGCCTGCTCCCTCCCGCGGCGGGGCACTTCTGGGGCATGAGCTATTCGCCAGACGGCCAATACCTGTATCGGATCTTCGAAGACGAAACCCATCCGGCAGAAGGCATTCTTTCGCGAATTTCTTTAAAAAGCCGCGCTTCGGAAGAACTGTTGACCGGCATTTCAGCGGCCCCCGCATTTTCACCCGATGGCAAACGCATGGTTTTCAAGCGGTACGATCTTCGAGGGCACGGCTACCTGATTACCGCCACGCCCTCGGGGCGCGATAGGAAGGTGATTGCGGAAAAGGACGCTTCCTATCCCTTCTACAACTATCAGTGGGCGGCTGATGGCCGGGGCATCTATTACGTCGAGCGTGCCAACGACTCCAACTCAGGCGCGTGGTCGGTATGGGAAATTCCAGCCTCCGGTGGAACCGCCGAGCTGGTGATGGCGCCGCAGCCCAAGCCTCTGCGAAGCGTGACCTGGCTCAACGGGTCGGAGATGCTTGCGCTGATACCGAATGCCGATACGGGCTTGAACCAGATCTGGCGCGTAAGTGCCGGTGGGGCGTTCCGGCCTCTGACCAACGGCATCAACAACTACACGTTTATCAGCCTGACGGCGGACGGTCGGGCGCTGCTTGCGAATAGCATGGAAACTCACGACAGCATCTGGACGGCTTCAGTCTCCGGGAAGGCGCGGACGGAGCCAACCCGCGTGCCTCTGCCGGCAGGCACTTATGACGATCCCGCCTGGACCCCTGACGGACGCATCGTATTTGCCGGACAAGCCAATCTGTGGCTCTCGTCCGCCGATGGGCGCGAGCGCAGGCCGCTGATTCCCGACAAAACCATAGCGACTGAGCCATCCGTTTCTGGCGATGGGCGTTTTCTGGTGTTCGTTTCGCAGCGCGGCAACTCGCGCAATTTATGGCGGATCGATCTGAATGGAGGCAATCTGCGGCAGGTAACCGGTGGCCCATTCGATTGGCACCCCGCAGTCTCGCCAGACAGCCGGTGGGTGCTCTATGAATCCCGCAGCCCAGGCCACTGGACTCTCTGCAAAGCCCCGCTGAGTGAATTCGGCCCTCCCGTCCGGCTGGTCGAGGACGAAGGAGCGGAAGCGGGTATCGCCATTGACTCCGAGAGCAAACTCTTCGCCTACCGCAACGATCTTGGCGCAGTTGCAATCCGCGCGATCGAGGATGGGAGGCTTGTGCAAACCTTGGCTGCACGGTGCGACCCTGCCGACCTGCATTGGAGTGCCGGCGGATCGGCCATTACATATGTTTGCCACAAGGGTCGGGTGGTACAGTTATGGCGTCAGCCGGTCGCGGGCGGCCCGCCTGTGCCGATCCCGGCGCCTCTGCCTGAGGATGCACAGCGCATCGGATGGTCCCGCGACGGCAGCCGCCTGATCTATCTTCATCGCGAGATCAGGGGCGATCTGGCGCTCCTCAGCAATTTGCGCTGACTAGACGTCTCTCAGGATCAGGATCTGTACAAAAGTGTCAAGTTTTGAAAAAGGCAACCCATTCCGGTGGGCAATGACCGCAGGTCGGGTGGGTCCATCCGGTGCCCGCACAGAAGCCACGAGGGCAATGCTCTCGGCCATTTCGGCCGAGTCGCTGGAATCGGGATATCTCCCGTCGTGCGGATTTCGCCAATAGCCCCTCTCGCTTTGCGGTCTTTGCGACTTGGCGGCTTGGCGAGAGATCTACGAAGGCCGCGTCTACCCTTCGCCCAGGAAGGCTTTGTCCGGCTCCTGGACCGGCGCATCTGACGCCGGCCGCCGATCGTGAGAATCGGTACCCTACCGGCCCGCCCTCCCCTACGCCCGCGGGTGTATACTGCTGGACGCAATGAAACGCGCTGGTTTTCGTTCGAGCCTTGCTCCGCGCACCTTCCTTTTTTTCTGTGCCTGCGCCCTTACCGCCGGTCTCTGCCCCGCCGAAGTCCGCTTCAATCGCGATATCGTACCCATCGTCGCCGACACCTGCTTCCGCTGCCATGGGCCGGACAAAGGGTCGCGGATGGCCGGGATGCGCCTCGATATCCGCGCAGAAGCCCTCAAGCCTACTGCCGACGGCACCATTCCCATCGTGCCCGGTAATCCGGACAAGAGCGGCATCATCCAACGCATCTTCGCCACAAACGGCCACCAGATGCCGCCGCCTTACATCCACAAGGAACTCACGCAGAAGCAGAAGGAAACCATGCGCGAGTGGGTCCTCGAAGGCGCGAAATATGAAGGTCACTGGTCCTATCAGCCCATTGAGCGCCCCACTCCTCCCTCGGTGGCATCCGGGACGATTCTCAACCCCATCGACGCTTTCATTCAGGAGCGCCTCGCTCGCGAAGGCCTCAAGCCCTCGCCCGAAGCCGATCGCCGCACTCTGCTGCGCCGCGTCACGCTCGATCTTACCGGCCTGCCTCCAACGCCCGAGGAAGTCGACGCATTTCTCAAAGACACGTCCCCCAACGCCTATGAAAAGGTGGTGGACCGCCTGCTGGCCTCGCCGCGCTATGCCGAACAGCAGGCCATCCACTGGCTGGATGCCGTACGCTATGCCGATACCTGCGGCTTCCACGGCGACAATGCGTTTCCCGCGTGGCCCTATCGCGATTACGTGCTGCATGCCTTCCGCGACAACAAGCCCTTCGATCAATTCACCCGCGAGCAGCTTGCGGGCGACCTGCTGCCGAACCCCACCATCGAGCAGCGCGTGGCCAGCGCTTACAACCGCTTGAACCGCACCTCCGCCGAGGGCGGCATTCAGCCCAAAGAGTACCTCGCGAAATACGCCGCCGACCGCGTGCGCACAACCACTGCCGTGTGGATGGGCAGCACCCTGGGCTGCGCCGAGTGCCACGATCACAAGTTCGATCCGTTCACCCAGCGCGATTTCTATTCCATGAAGGCCTTCTTCGCCGATATCAAGGAAACCGGCCTGGTGCCCGATCGCGGTCCCAAGGCTTGGGGTTCGGTGCTGGCCATTCCTACTGAGGAGCAGGCGCGCCAGCAGGAGTCGCTCAAGGCCCAACTGGCCCAAGCCCGCGAACGCCTGGCCGACCGCATGAAAAGCCTGGCGCCCCGCCGCGCCGAGTGGGAGACCCAACTGATGGCGCGCTACAAGGCCGGCGACCTGGCGTGGAAAGCGCAGCACCCGCTCACCGCGCAATCCGCTCACGGCGCCGTGCTGAAGATTTACAACGACGAGCCCATCGACTTCACCAATTACGATGGCAGCAATCTGACCTCCAGCCGCGGCCCCGGCAACGGCCTGGTGGTGGCCTCGGGTCCCAACCCCGATACGGAAATCTACACCGTCACCTTCCGGCCGGGCGAGGGCGTTTGGAAGGCCCTCGAAGTCGAGGTGGTGCAGGATGAGTCGCTGCCCGGCATCCGCGTGGCGCGCGGCGCCGACCGCCTGGTAATCAGCGAAGTGGAAGCCGAAATGGCCGGCCGCCCGGTTCGCTTCTCCTTCGCCACGGCCAATACCAACACCAACAACGCGCCTCCCGAATACGCACCCATCGGGGCCATCGATGGCGATCTGAAAACCGGCTGGGCCATGGCCACCTACAACGACGTGAACAAGGCCGCCCTGGCCCTGCGCATGGCCGAGCCGCTCCACACCGATGCCAATTCCGTGGTGACCCTGCGGCTGCGCCAGGAGTCCGAATTCCGCCGCGCCACCCTCGGCCGCTTCCGCGTGGCGCTCTCCGCTTCCGCCGATTCCTGGCCCTCCGCCGAAGCGGGCAAGGAGATCCCCGACCGCGTCTCCAAGGCCCTGGCCAAGCCGGAAGCCGAGCGCACCGACGCCGAGAAGAAGGCCATCGACGAACATTTTGAATGGGCCTCGCCCGAAGCACAATCCGAACTTGCAGCGGTGGACAAACTGCAGTTGGCGGCCGGCCGGCTGGGTGCCTCCATCGAGCGCACCCTGGTTACCGAGGCCACCGAACCCACCGAAACCCGTATCCTGGCGCGCGGCAACTGGATGGACGACACGGGCGCGGTGGTCACGCCCGCCATTCCCGCGTTCCTCGGCAAGCTCACTCCCTCGGGTCCGCGCGCCACGCGGCTCGACCTCGCCAACTGGCTGGTTTCGCCCACCAACCCACTCACCGCGCGCGTCTTCGCCAACCGCATGTGGCGCCAATTTTTCGGCACCGGCATCACCAAATCGCTGGACGATTTCGGCTCTCAGGGTGAATGGCCCACGCATCCCGAACTGCTGGATTGGCTGGCCTCCGAATTCATGCGGCCCGAGTGGCAAGCCGACGGCACGCACCCGTGGGATGTGCGGCATCTCATCCGCACCATCGTGCTCAGCTACACCTACCGCCAATCCTCCATGCCGCGGCCGGATCTGGAAGAGCACGATCCGTATAACCGCTTACTCGCGCGCCAGACGCGCTTCCGCGTGGACGCCGAAAACGTCCACGATATCGCTCTGGCCGCCTCCGGCCTGTTGGTGGAGAAGTTCGGCGGCCCCAGCGTCAAGCCGTATCAGCCCGATGGCTATCTGGCGCCGCTCAACTTCCCCAAGCGCGAATACTCCGCCAGCCATGGCGACGATTTGTACCGCCGCGGCGTCTACACTTTCTGGCAGCGCACCTTTCTGCATCCCAGCCTGGCCGCTTTCGATGCGCCCACGCGGGAAGAATGCACCATCAATCGCATCAATTCCAACACGCCGCTACAAGCCCTGGTGCTGCTCAACGACCCGATCTACGTGGAGGCCGCGCGCGTGTTCGCCGAAAACCTGCTGCGCCAGGGCCGCACTCTCGACGCCCGCATCGACCGCGCCTTCGAGCGCACCGTGAGCCGCCCCGCCACGCCCGCTGAGCGCCGCACGCTCGAAGATCTCTATCGCAAGAGCCTGGCCGAGTACCACCAGTCACCCGCCGAAGCCGAAGCCCTCATCCATTCCGGCGAAGCGCCCGTGCCCGTAGCCAGTGCCCTCAAATCCACGCCCGCCGAATTCGCGGCCCTCACCGTAGTCACGCGGGCGGTTCTCAACATGCACGAAACCATCACAAGGAATTAAGGAACCCATGGATACCCCTGACGACTCCTGCCAATGTTGCCGCCGCACGTTTTTGGGACGCGGCATCGCCGGCCTCGGCCTGCTCGGTCTCAACTTCCTGCTCGACCCGCGCCTCTTCGCGGCCGATTCCAAAGGCGTGGTCAACCCGCTGCATTTCCCTCCCAAGGCCAAGCGCGTGATTTTTCTCTATCAGGCCGGCGGGCCTTCGCATCTGGAAACCTTCGACTACAAGCCCAAGCTCGCCGAAATGAACGGCCAGCCCATGCCCGATTCGCTCACCAAGGGCCAGCAGATCGCCCAGCTTCAGGGCAAGAAGCTTATGTGCTTCGGGCCGCAATACAAGTTCAAGAAGTTCGGCAAATCCGGTCAGGAAATGGTCGAGCTGTTTCCGCACATTGGCAGCGTGGCCGATGACATCTGCATCGTGCGCTCCATGTGGACCGAGCAGATCAACCACGATCCCGCCCACACCATCATGAACACCGGCTCCATCATCGCCGGCCGCCCC
>DATJRE010000375.1:0-7809 GCA_035505095.1 Bryobacteraceae bacterium
TTTCTCCGTCGCAGCCGAGCCCGGCGGTCAGCCAGAGAACATCCATTGCGGTAGCGCCAAGCCGGTCTCCGCCGGCTCGACTGCACAGCGGATGAATTCCGAGGCTTGCCCTCCCTTCGACCATCATTCTATACAATCCGCCGCCGGAATTTGCGCCTGCGCCGCCCCGGAGTGCGACAATCAATCCCGAAAGCCCTTTCCGCAGTGACGAAATCTGCCCGCTGAGACGCGAAGCGCCCGGTTCTCCCCCTCCGCGTCTCCGCGGTGAAGCGGTGCCACTGGAAACCACCGAATCGGCTTGGCCAAGCCCTTTCCGCAGTGACTAAATCTGACGCCGAGACGCGGAGCGGCCGATTCTCCTCTTGTTTTTCTCCTCTTGCCTTTCTCCGCGTTTTCTCCGCCCCTCCGCGTCTCCGCGGTGAAGCGGTGTCATTGGAAACCGCCGAATCGGCTTTGCCAGGTCCTTTCCGCGGTGACTAAACCTGACGCCGAGACGCGAAGCGGCCGATTCTCCTCTTGTTTTTTCTCCTCTTGCCTTTCTCCGCGTTTTCTCCGCTACCTCCGCGTCTCCGCGGTGAAGCGGTGCCATTTGGAAACCACCGAATCGGTTTTGCCAAGTCCTTTCCGCAGTGACTAAATCTGACGCCGAGACGCGAAGCGGCCCACTCTCCTCTTGTTTTTTCTCCTCTTGCCTTTCTCCGCGTTTTCTCCGCTACCTCCGCGTCTCTGCGGTGAAGCGGTGCCACTGGAAACCACCGAGTCGGCTTTGCCAGGTCCTTTCCGCAGTGACTAAACCTGACGCCAAATGCCAGGCCCTCATCGAGCCAGTCTACTGTTATGGCTTTGTGACAATGAGCGGGTATGATGAAGTTTCGGCGGAAGCGGCGCTTGCCAATAAAAGAGGACACGAAGTGATGCAGAAGCCAATGAACGAGACGTGCCGGTTAGGTTTGAGAGCTGTGGCGATTCTCTTGATAGTCGGCTCAGCCGCGGTTTTGGCCCAAGCTCAGAATCGACAAACCACTAATCCCAATCGCACCGTTGGCCCGCAGAAAGATGGGTCGATTGTGGTGTCGGACAACCAGACCCTGACGCCTGCCGGCAAAATCATCGATCTCGGTTCGCCCGTGCGCGCCAAGTCCATCGCTCTGAACCCAAATAGAAAGACCAACAGCGGCGCGGTCCTGCTCATGGGATCACCCCAGCCGATTATCGTGTTCAACCAGGCGAGCGGTCAGATCCTTCAGCGCTTCGTTCCAGCCATGAGGAAAGGCACGGAATCTGCGCCGAGCGCCGCGGGATCGTTCACCGGCATCACCTATTCCGCCGACGGCAAGAGGTTGTTCTTCAGCCAGGACAATAACCATCTCGTCATCGCGGATGTAAACCCGCAAACGGGCCTTTTGACTAACGGGCAAAGCGTGACGCTTCCGGAGCCGCCCGCGGATGGCCGGCCGTATCATAAACCGAAGGCAATCAACCCGGGCGGCATCGCGGCTTCCGCAGACGGTAAACGTGCTTACGTCGTACTGAACGTGGCCAACACGCTCGGCGTGATCGACCTGTCCGACTCTCCGGCTAAGCTCATCGCTCAGATTCCGGTCGGCAATGCGCCCAACAGCGTGGTCATCCATGGCAAATACGCCTATGTCAGCAACGAAGGCGGACGCCCTGCCACCAGCGAAGACTTCACGAACTATTCCGACGGAACGCCGATCGTTGCCGACCGGAAAAATGCTTTCGCCATCACCGGGACGGTTTCCGTGGTCGACCTCTCGGCGGGCAAGCAGGTCAAGGCTGTCAATGTGGGCCTCCACCCGGCCGGCATGACCATCTCCGGCTCCAATCTTTATGTGACCAATGCCTACAGCGACAGCCTCTCGGTCATCGACCTGAATACCGGCGAGGTCGTGCGCACAATCGATCTCAGCGTTCCGATCGCCGGCGGCGTCTTCGGCTCCGGACCGAATAGCATCGCCGTAACCGATGATGGACGCGCTTATGTCACCCTGGGCCAGGCCAATGCGGTCGCCGTCATCAACCTTCAGGGACGGGATGCGCATCCGGTCATTGGTTACATACCGACCGGCTATTTCCCGACTTCCGTTGTCTTCGACAAAACCCAGAAACAACTGGTCGTCGCCGATGACAAGGGATTGGGCACCCATGTTCCAGCGCGTTCGGGCGGCCTCTCCGGTTTTAACACCCATCATGATACCGGAACCGTCAATCTGATCCCTCTGCCGAATGCCAATCAACTGGCCCGGTTCAGTAAACAGGTCTTCGACAATAATCACTGGAACGTAACCACGAACATCGAGGTGGGAGCGGAATATGTCGACGCGCACGCCGCACCGGTGGCGATTCCCAGGCACATCGGCGAACCGTCGCTCATCAAGCACGTCTTTCTGATCATCAAAGAGAACCGCACCTACGACCAGATGCTGGGAGACGTGCCGTGGGGCGACGGGGACCCGTCGCTGGCGCTGTTTGCGTCCGCCGTTCCCAACCAGCACGCTTTCGTCAAGCGCTTCCCGCTGCTCGATAATGTCTATGCTCCCAGCCGCCAGTCCGCGGACGGTCATCCATGGATCGGCATGTCGGGGTCCTTCTATTCGAATGACATCCTCTCGCCGGACTGGATTCGTTCCTATCCGGGCGGCAATTCCGATGATGCTTTGACCTATACTCCGAAAGGCTTTCTATGGACCGCGGCGGAGGCCAAGGGACTTTCGGCCAGGCTGTACGGCGAATGGAGTAATGGCGCCAAGATTGCCAAAAAGCCGGATGGCACGAGCTACACCTGGAGCGATTTCTACCGTACCGCGCTATGCAAGGAAGGCAAAGCGCCCAGCTCCAGTTGCATCGTTCCAGATGATGCCATCCGCGTAACTTCCGCGATTCCCTCGGCGGCCCGGATCATGGACCCGCATTATCCGCCCTTCAATCTCACCATTCCCGATCAGTACCGAATGGATTACTGGATACCCGAATTCCAGCGTCTGGATGCAGCCAATCAGGTTCCCAATCTAACGATCGTGTGGCTTCCGGACGACCATACCGCCGGAACCACAAGGGGCCAACCTTATCCAATCAACTATGAGGCCGACAACGATCTTGCTCTTGGCCGCATGGTGGAAGCCATCAGCCGCAGCAAGGTTTGGGCGCAATCCGCAATCTTCGTCGAGGAAGACGATTCCCAGGGCGGCGTCGATCACGTGGACGGCCACCGTCAGCCGGTCTATGTCATCAGCCCGTATACGGCCGCTCCCCAGGCGCCCGGACAAGGCAAGGCGATCCATACAACTTACACCGCCGAGAACATCAATCGCACGATCGAGAATATCCTGGGTATGCAACCGCTGACCCAGTTCGATCTGGTCGCATCGCCCATGTTCGACGCGTTTCAAAACACGCCCAATCTGACGCCTTACGACCATCTGGCGGCGGTCATCCCTCTCGACCAGGGACCCAATCTCCCGGCCGGCAAGACCGCTGCCTACAGCCCATTGCAGAAAGCCTGGCTCAGGGCTACGGCGGAGGTGATGAAAGGTAAATACGACAAAGCCGATGCAGTCGACCCGAACTTTCTGAACCATGTGATCTGGTATTCGGCAACAGGTTGGACACGTCCCTATCCGGGAGAGAACAAAGTGCTAATGCCCGGCCCATTCGTCAAAGCTGCCAGGAAATACCGTGACGACGACGATAACTGATTCCCAGCGCCTTCGCCATACCGCCGCACCAGACTTGGTGTGTGTGCGGAAGCTACTGGCCAGCCTGATGACCGGCTACAAACTCAACCGCCGACATCGGAGGAGCTGGACACCGTACAGCCGAAAGGTGAGTAATCAGCTTCATCGCGATTCTGGCCGCGCCCGGCGAGAAATAATAAATCCTTTGGCCGGGTTCAACGCCTCGGAAGAGTGTGGCGTCTTCCGGCGAACCCGCAGCCAGGAAGAATCTCTCAAAATGCCCCTCCATCTCCAGATGCTTGGCCGCTGAGATGTCATCCGAGCTAAAGGTAAGCCTGTACCAGTCGTCCATCGGTCCTTCCTTTGTAACACGTGCCGAATGACCGCGGGGCTGCCAGGTGCCAGGGTTCCAAAAATGAACGGCCGCCCGAGAATCCCATCCGCGAACCGCCTGGCGGGCTGGCGCGATACTGGCCGGCATGCCCTTCCCAGGAGGGCATTGGACCTGTTGTATTGTTGCTCTATGGACAAAAGACTTGCCAAGCGGCACAAGCGCCAGGTTGCCAGAGCCAGGGCGCACTCCAAGACATCGGAACCTGACGTGAGAACGCACGAGCAGATCCAAGCAGCTCGCGAAGCCAGCCGGCCGAATGCCGGCCGCGGCCGATTTGCCAAATTCGCCCAGGCGGTCCGTTCGAAGATCTCAGGTTCGAAGGATAGCGCGGAAAAGCCAGACAAATAGCACAACCGGAATAGGAACTCATGCCAAGCTTCCGTGTGCCCCTCCCGCCGCGGGTTAGTCCGGCCCCGGATCGGTCGGGTAGATCGACTTAAACGTCGCGCACGAACCAGGCGTGGATGCACCGGGTTTGGCCGCCCACGCGTTCCGCCAGCCGGCGCGTGTCGCCGTTCTCCTCGGGCATTTCGAAGCGCACGCGCTGTGCCCCGCGTGCCCTTCCGCGCTCCAGAGCGGCGGCGAGCAGCAGCAGGTTGGCCCATCCAAACCCGCCGCGGTATTTCTGGGCCACCACTCCGCATCCGGCTGGCGTATTTTCCTGAATGCCCGAGGGGATCAACGAACTGACGGTAAAGGAAGTCACGCCGCCGGGCAGGTTCGTTCACCAACCCACTGTAAAAAATGTCAGCGGTATGGGCCGCGCCGGGGACGCCCAACATAGCGCTGCCCACCAACGCGTAACGCGCCTAGAGGCGATCGGGGCCAACGCCACCGGAGCCGTACTGCGATACCATCGTCGAATGCTCCGATCCCTCACTCTTCTCGGTGCCCTGGGCGCCCTGGCCTTCGCCCAGGAACCCATCGCGCCGCATTCCGCCATCGAACCGCCGGCCGCCGCGGCCGCGGCATCCCTCGCCGCCAGCACCAAAGCGTCGCCGCCCGACCTGCTCACCACCGGCGAGAAGAGCAACTGGAACCTCACCGCTCCCTACGCCGAGTGCGTCGAGATCGCCCACCGCCTGGAAAAGGCGTCGAAACAGGTCAAGGTGCTGAATATCGGTACCACGCCCGAAGGGCGGACGATGATCGCGCTGGTGGTCTCCAAGGACCATGCCTTCACTCCGGAGGCCGCGGCGCGGACCGGCAAGGTGATCTTTCTGATTCAGAGCGGCATCCACGCCGGCGAAATCGAAGGCAAGGACACCGTCCTGATGCTGGTGCGCGATATGACGGTCACCAAAACCCATGCCGCGTGGCTCGACAAGGCCATCTTTGTCATCATTCCCGTGTTCAACGTCGACGGGCATGAATCCATCAGTCCCTATAACCGGCCGTCGCAGAACGGCCCGCGCGACACCGGCACGCGCAACACCGCCCAGCACTTCAACCTCAATCGCGACTACATGAAGGCCGACACGCCCGAAATGCGCGCCTGGCTCCACATCTTCACCGCCTGGAACCCCGATTTCCACATCGACAACCACGTCACCGACGGCTCGGACATGCAGTACGACGTGACCTGGGACATGGCGCGCAATCAGGATATCGCCGAGCCGGCGCGCACCTGGGTGAACCAGAAATTCATTCCCGAGCTCGATAAGCGTATGGCCGCCGATGGCCACCTGGTGGCCCCCTACGGCAGTCTGCAAGGCCAAGGCAACCATCGCGAATTCTTCATGGAGGTCTTTTCGCCGCGCTATTCGCATCTTTACTCCGCGGTGCAGAATCGCCCCTCACTGCTGGTGGAAACCCATAGCCTGAAGGCCGCGCGCACCCGCGCCTGGGCCAACTACGACATCATGAAGAACGCCTTCGATACCATCCTGGCCGACCCGGAAGCGCTCCGCAAAGCCGTCCGCGATGCCGATGCGCAGATGGCCGCTTTGGCCGGAGACCGGTCGGCGCCGCCGGTCTACCTGGCGGGCACGGTGAGCCGCACGAAGAGCCGCCCGCTGCTATACCACGCGCTCAAACGCCAGGATGTGGCGAGCATCATTACCGGCACCACGGCGCCCCAATACGTGGCCGAGAAGGACGATATCGAGACCGTGATCCACGACCAGATCGATACCACGATCGAGGCGCAGATGCCCCTCGGCTACCTGATTCCGCCCGCGTGGAAGGACGTGGCGGACCTGCTGGCGCTCCACGGCGTCACCATGGAGCGCACCGCGAAGCCGATCACCCAGGAATTCGAGACATATCGCTTCGGCAGCCTCACCACCGCCAACGGGGGCGATGGCATCGGGCGCATGATGTTCAGCTTCGATCCGCCGCCGCGGCTGGTGAAAGAGAAAATCACCATCCCGCAAGGCGCCTACTGGGTGCCGATGAAGCAGCGGCGGGCGCGGCTGATTCTGGCGGCGCTTGAGCCGGAGGCGCCCGACTCCTTCGTGCGCTATGGCTACATGTACGCAGCCATCGCTTCCGCCGGCGGACGCGGTGGCGGCGGGCGCAGGGGTGCGGGCGGCGGCGGTGGACGCGGTGGGCCGCCCACCGCAAACGCCGGGCGCGGTCCGGGGCCGGCGGGCGGCATGCCCGCCGAATATCTCTCCGAGCCGATCGCGCGCAAGACCATGGCCGACAATCCGGATCTCGCCAAGGAGTTTCTGGCGCAGGTGGAGTCCGACCCGGCGTTCGCCGCCGACCGCACGGCGCGCCTCCGCTGGTGGTACCAGCATTCGAAGTACGAGCCGTCGGACAACGGGCGGTATCCCATCGTGCGCGTCTGGGAGAAAAACTGGTAAGGCCTCAGTGATGCGGCGCGCCGCTCCGCCGCCTGAGACGCCGGCGGTCAGGTCGGTCAAGCCGCCGCGGCTTGAGCTTCCATCCGATCGATCACCACCGACACACGAGCGAGCAGGTGGGCCTTCTGCGCCATCCGGCACCTGAGATCGGCAATCCTGCTGCGGAGTTGCCCGGCGTCCGTGGTATGCCCGAACTGCGCGAAATCCAGACGCTGCTGCTGGACGGCACTGGCCGCGATGCCGTTGGAAATCCGGTTGAGGAGTCTGTTCTGAAGGTTCCGTGCGCTCATGAAACCCATTATGCGAGGGCGAGCCAAAAGAGAAAAGTCCCAGTCCTGCTACCGCGGTAAGGACCAGCGGAAGATCGGTGCGGAGCGGTGCTTGTGGGGGAGGTGCAATCCTCCAAATGGGGGTAGCGGATGACAACCGGTAGCGGATTCCGGCCTGTTTTGCCTGCCTGCCCGGGTCTCTTTGCCGAACGGAACTGAGCTCGTTTCTCCCGCCCGGCGTTCGCCGGCCATCAGCGCACCGCCCCTCCCCCGTTCCGGCGAAGGCGCCGATCGCGCCAGCGGACGCGACCCGCGGCGTGCGGCGGTCTTCCGACTCGCCATTCGCCCCAGGCGAGCGCGGCAGGCCCTCCCGCGTCTTCCGGCCTGCTGAGATAGCACCCTGGACGTGCCACGCCGCCGACCGGGACAGCGGGCATAACAGAGCCCGGTTCGCGGGTCGAGGATTCAACAAGCTGGCGAGTCGTGTAACCGCGAACGCGGCCGTCTCCCGCGGCGGCGGTCTGAAGACCCGCAAAACGGGACCGACGCAACCGTAAGATTTCCGGCGATGGCAGACGGCGTGACCCGGAAGAGTTTGTCACCACCAACATTCCGGCCCGACTAGATCGTCTGCCGTGGAG
>DATJRE010000376.1:0-12410 GCA_035505095.1 Bryobacteraceae bacterium
TCCGCCGATCCCCCGCAGCCAGCCCGGCCCGCCGCCCCGCAACCCAACCCCTTCACCCCCGCCGCAGATCCCCCGCAGCCGCTTCCGCCGGCCACACTACCGCCCGCAAAAACGCCGTCCTCCCGCGCCAGCCACCGCCACCACTCCCACCCCGCGCGTCACGACAATCCCCCGAATCAAGCATCCGCACTCCTACATCTTGTACCCCTCCCTTCCTCGCTACACCATCCTGTAGGCAAGGTACTTTACTTTTCCCCTCCGCGCGTTTAGTATGGTTACAACTCCCCCGATTGCTGGCGAGGTGAAGGCGTTGCTGAAACTCAAACGAGTGGAAGTCCAGGGATTCAAGTCGTTCTGCGAGCGCACCGAGCTCCGCTTCAACGGCGAGGGCATCGCCGCCATCGTCGGCCCCAACGGTTGCGGCAAGTCCAACATCAGCGATGCCATCAGTTGGGTGCTCGGCGAACAGTCCGCCCGCACCCTCCGCGGCACCCGGATGGAAGATGTCATCTTCGCCGGCACCCGCGACCGCAAGCCCCTCGGCATGGCCTACGTTACCATGACCCTGGTCGATCCCGAACTCCACCAGCCCGCCGCCCTCCCTAAGACCCAGTCGGTCGCCGAACCTCACCCCAAGCGCCCCGGCGAGGTCATCATCACCCGCCGCCTCTTTCGCTCGGGCGAAAGCGAATACCTCATCGACGGCCACCCCGCCCGCCTGCGCGACATCCAGGACATCTTCATGGGCACCGGCCTCGGCCCCGAAAGCTACGCCATCATCGAGCAGGGCCGCATCGGCCAGATCCTCAGCTCCAAGCCCCAGGACCGCCGCTCGGTCATCGAAGAGGCCGCCGGCATCACCAAGTTCAAGGCCCGCAAGCGCCTCGCCGAAGCTAAGCTCGAAGGCGCCAAGCAGAATCTCGCTCGCGTTTACGACATCCTCGAAGAGGTCAACCGCCAGGTCAACTCGCTCAAGCGCCAGGCCTCCAAGGCCAAGCGCTATACCGAGCTGAAGGGCGAACTGGAAACCCGCCTGCGCGTCGTCCTGGCCGGCAAATACCAGCTTCTGGAGCGCGATGCCGCCAAAACCGCCATCGACCTCAACCTGGCCGCCCACGATCTCAAAACCCAGTCCGAAGAGGTCGTCCAGAAGGAGCAGGCCCACGAGTCCCGCCAGCTCGCCTGCTACGAACTCGAAGAGCAGCTCACCGGCGCCCGCCAGCAGCTTTCCGATGCCAACATCGAGGCCGAGCGCATCCGCGGCCAACTGGCGGCCCAAGTCAAAGAGAGCGGCGCCATCGAGCAGCGCATCGCCCAGGCCGAGGCCGAAACCCAGGAGCTGGGCCTCCGTCTCGACCGCCTCGATGAAGAGATTTCCGCCCACCGCAAGAGCCTCGAAGCCCTGGAGGCTCAGACCGTCCAATCGCGCACCCGCATGCTCGAAATCAACCAGCAGCGGGATGCCCTGCAGAACCGCGTGCGCGAGCGCGAGAAGGCCATCGAATCCGGCCGCCAGTTGATTCTCCGCCTCCTCGGCGAGGCCTCCACGCTACGCAACCAGCTCGCCCAGATCGAAGAGTACCTCGCCGGCATCGAGCGCGAGAAAGCCCGTTCGGCCCGCGAAGAGCAGACCGCCGCCGCCGAAATCGAGCGCCTGGAAGCCGCCCGCAAGCAGGTCTCCCAGACCCTCGCCGAACGCCAGCTTGAACTCGAAACCGTGGGCGGAGAGCGCCGCCGCACCGAACAGGATCTCTCCGAGCGCCGCAATACCGCCGCCCAGCTCCGCCGCGAAATCGACGCGCTGAACAACGAAATTTCCGCCATTCGCGCCCGCAAGGAATCGCTCGAACAGGTGCTCGCCCACCGCACCTACACCACCGAATCGGTGAAGCGCCTGTTCGCCGCCCTGGAGCGCGGCAAGGCGCCCGACCTCCGCCCCACCGGCGTCATGGCCGACTACGTGGAAGTCGATCCGCAGTTCGAAAAACCGGCCGAAGAGTTCCTCCACGAGGAGCTCGAATACGTGGTGGTCGAAAGCTGGCAGCAGGCCGAGCGCGGGCTGGATTTCGTCCGCGCCGAGCTCGATGGCCGCGCCACCTTCCTGGTCCATCCCGAACCCGGCGCTACTGGCAAAGGCCAGTTCCCCGAACCCGCCATCGGCCCCGAAACCGGCATCGCCGCCAGGCTCAGCGAATCCCTCCGCCTCACCAACGGATTTCGCGACCGCGCCATCGATCTGCTGCCGCGCGTCTCGCTCTGTTTCCTGGCCGAAGATCGCACCGCCGCCCAGCGCCTCTCGGTGGCCTACCCGCACCTGTATTTCCTGCTGCCCGATGGCGTCTGTTATCACGGCCAGACGGTCACCGGCGGAAAGAAATCCGGCGCGGGACCTCTGGCCATGAAGCGCGAAGCCCGCGAGCTGGCCGGCAAGCTCCAGTCCAAGCAGAAGACCCTCGGCGAACGCGCCACCCTCCTCGAAAGCGTGCAGAAGGAAATCGTCGCCCTGGAAGCCGAGCTGGAACGCCTGCGCAGTTTGCAGCAGGCCCGCGAGAAGGACCGCGTGGCGCTCGATCACGAAATGCGCAAACTCGGCGACGAGCTGTCGCGCGCCAATTCGCGCCTCTCCGTGGCCCGCCTCGAACTGGAGCGCCTGCGCCGCGATGCCGAACGCTCCGCCCAGGAGCGCGAGCGCAACCGCACCGCCGTCGAGGAGAAGGAGCGCCTCCGCACCGCCCGTGAAGAGGCTCTCGAAATCGAGCGCCAGGAACTCGACAAGCTGGAAGCCCAGGCCGCTTCCATCGGCGAAGAGCACGCCGCCACCCGCGCCTCTCTGGCCGGTCTCGAAGAGCGCCACCGCGGCGAACGCGCCGCCATGTCCAAACTGGAACAGCAGTTCCGCGAAACCTCCGCCCGCCGCAACGCGCTCGTCCCCGAAATCGGCCGCATGGGCGAACAGCGCGCCCGCCTGCTCGCCAGCAACATCGAGCTGGATCGCCGCGCCACTCAACTGGCCGCCGAGACCGGCGCGCTGGAGGCTCGCGTCAACCAGATGGCCGCCGAAGACGCCGCCATGCGCGAAGCCCTTCGCGCCGCCGACGAGGAACTCAAAATCCTCCGTGCCCTGGTCCAGGAAATTCAGGAGCGCCGCTCCCAGATCGAAGTCGACCTCGTCCGCAAACAGGCCGAATTGAAATTCCTCGATGAGACCAGCCGCAAGGAATTGAACTGCCCCGTGGAGCAGCTTCTCGAAGGCCGCGAGACCGTCGCCGATGCCGACGCCATCGCCGCCGCCGAGGAACAGGCCAACGAAGTGCGCCGCCGCATCGAGGCGCTCGGCGCCGTCAACCCCGCCGCCATGGAGGAATACCAGGAGGCCCAGCAGCGCCAGGAGTTCCTCACCGTCCAGCGCCAGGACCTCATCGATTCCATCCGCGACACCGAAAAAGCCATCCAGGAAATCGACCAGGTTTCGCGCCGCAAATTCTCCGAAGCCTTCGACGCCATCAACGCCAATTTCCGCGTCGTCTTCCAATCCCTGTTCGGCGGCGGCACCGGCGAAATGCGCCTCACCGACCAGGAAAACGTGGCCGATTCGGGCATCGAAATCGTCTGCTCGCCCCCCGGCAAGCGCCTCCAGAACGTGCTTCTGCTCTCGGGCGGAGAAAAAGCCCTCGCCGCCGTCGCGCTGCTCATGGCCATCTTCAAATACCAGCCCAGCCCGTTCTGCGTCATGGACGAGGTGGATGCGCCCCTCGACGAATCCAACATCGGCCGCCTCACCAAGCTCCTGCAGGAGATGTCCGCGCAGACCCAGTTCGTGGTCATCACCCACTCCAAGCGCACCATGGAAGCCGCCCAGGCGCTCTACGGCGTCACCATGCAGGAACCCGGCGTCTCCCGGGTAGTCTCCGTCCGCTTCCAGTCCGGAGCAGCCGCCCCGGCGGCCTAGCAGCCGCGCAGCTAAACGCCGCTTCGCCCACACGCCGCCCCGTACTGCCCCGCCCGCATTACACTGTAATCTGTCGCCCGGCCCAGCGTACGAAAGCTTTCGATGACCGATACGACCCAGTTACTCGCCGCCGCCAAACTCGGTGGCCCCGGCGCGGAGGAGCGGCTCATTGCGCACCTCTACAGCGACCTCTGGCAGCTCGCTCACAGCCGCTTGCGGCGCTCCCAGCCCTGCACTTTGCTGGACACCACCGCTCTGGTTCACGAAGCCTACCTGCGCTTCCATCGCGCCGGCTACGTGCGCATCGCCGACCGCGCCCACTTCCTGGCCTACGCCGCGCGCGCCATGCGCTCCATCGTGGTCGATTTCGTCCGCAAGCGCGGCGCCGCCCGCCTCGACAGCCGCGACGCCGGCGAGCTGCCCGATCCCTCCACCCTCCCCGCCGGCGAAAGCGAAATCCTGCGCGTCGATCGCGCCCTCCAGGAGCTGGGCGCCGTCAGCGAGCGCCTGGTCAAGGTGGTCGAGATGCGCTACTTCGGCGGCATGAAGGAGACCGAAATCGCCGAGGCCCTCTCGCTCACTGAACGGACCGTCCGCCGCGACTGGGAAAAAGCGCGGCTGTTGCTCGCGCAGGCGCTAAAATGATGGGACGCGCCGGGCGTGGCGCGCGCTGCCGCATGCCAGTCGATCCCGAATCCTGGCCCGTGTTCTCGGCCCTCATGGACGAGTGGCTCGATCTTCCCGAAGACCGCCGCGCGCCCTGGCTAGCCCACCTGGAGACCACCCGGCCGGAACTCTTCCCGCAGCTTCGCGAACTCCTCACCCAACCCGCGCCGGCCTTCCTCGCCAACCTGCCGCAGTTCGACACGGCCGCCGGCGATCCGCTCTCCGCCGCACCGCCGCTGGCCGCGGGCGCGCTCGCCGGGCCTTATCGCCTGGAGCGCGAACTGGGGCGCGGCGGTATGGGCGTGGTCTGGCTCGCCTCCCGCGCGGATGGTTCGCTGAAGCGCGATGTGGCCCTCAAATTCCCGCTCCACTCCTTCGATCACTTCGCTCCCGCCGGCCGCTTCGCGCGCGAACGCGACATCCTCGCCAGGCTCGAAGACGCCCGCATCGCCCGCCTCTACGATGCCGGCGTCACCGCCCAGGGCCAGCCCTATCTCGCCCTGGAGTATGTGGAAGGTGAGCCAGTCACCCGTTATTGCGACCGTCTCGCCCTTCCCCTCCGCGCGCGCCTGAAGCTGTTTCTGGAAGTCCTGCGCGCCGTGCAATACGCCCATTCCAGCCTGGTGGTACACCGCGACCTGAAGCCTTCTAACATTCTGGTCACCGCCGCGGGACAGGTACGCCTGCTGGATTTCGGCATCGCCAAGCTGCTCGCCGAGGGCGAATCCGCCGAGACCGAAATCACCCGCATCGCCGGCCGCGCCCTCACGCCGGATTACGCCAGCCCCGAACAGATCGCCGGCCTGCCCATCACCACCGCCACCGACGTCTATTCGCTCGGCATCCTGCTCTACGAACTGCTCACCGGAAGCCGCCCGCACCCGCCCACGCGGCCCAGCCAGGCAGCCGCCGCCGAATCCACGGCGCGCGCTCGCGGCGGCCTCACCCCCAAAGCGCTCCGGGCGGCGCTCCACGGCGACCTCGACACCATCGTCCTCAAGGCCATCCAGCAGGAGCCCCGCGACCGCTACCCCACCGCCGACGCGTTCGCCCAGGATATCGAACGCCACCTCAGCGGGCAGCCCGTGCTGGCGCGCCCCGAAAGCCGCTGGTACCGCGCGCGCAAATTCGTCCTCCGCAACCGGCTGGCGGTTTCCGCCGCGCTGGCCGCCGCGCTGGCTTTGGCCGCCGGAACCGGCATCGCCCTGTGGCAGGCGCATCGCGCGGTGGCCGCCCAGCACAGCGCCGATACCGAAGCGGCCACAGCGCGCGCCATCAGCGATTTTCTCCAGCGCGACCTTCTCTCCCAGGCCGGCTCCGCCACCCAGGCCGGACCGGGCCACGCGCCCGACCCCGACCTCAAAGTGCGCACGGCCTTGGACCGCGCGGCAGCCCGCCTCACCGGTCAATTCGATTCCCGGCCCGCCGTGGAAGCCGCTCTCCGCCAGACCATCGGCGACACTTACCTGGACCTGGGACTCTACGCGCCATCCGAAACGCAGATGGCCCGCGCGCTCGACCTGCGCCGCCGCGTGCTGGGCGCGGAACATCCGGACACCCTGACCAGCACCGAGGCGCTGGCCGAGGTCTACCAGCACGAGGGCAAGTACCCGGCAGCCGAAGCGCTGCTCAATAATCTCCTGGAAGTGGAGGGCCACCTGGGCCGCGGCAACTCTCCCCAAGCCATCAAGGCCCTCCACACCCTGGCGGGTATCGCCGCGGACAGCCGCGGAGATTACGCGCGCGCCGAATCGCTCGATCGCCGCGTCCTCGCCATTGAGCGAAAGGTGCTCGGCGAAACCGACCCCGTCACCCTGGCCACCACCAACAACCTGGCCGCCGTGCTGGCGCGCGAGGCCAAATATCCCGAGGCCGAGGCGCTCTACGGGCAACTTGTCGAGACCAAGCGCCGCGTCTTGGGCGTGGAGCATCCCAGCACCCTCAACACCCTGAACGGCCTCGGCGTTCTCTACCGTAACGAGGGCAAGTATTCCCAAGCCGAGCCGGTGCTCGCCGCGGCCCTGGCGGCACGCCGCCATGCCATGGGCGAAGAGCACCGCGACACCTTGGCCAGCATGAACGGCCTTGGCCTGCTGTACGTCATGGAGGCGAAATACACCCAGGCCGAGCCGCTGCTCACGGCCGCGGTGGAGAAAGCCGGCCGCGTGCTGGGCGAGGACAATCCCGACGCACAAAGCTGCCTGAACAATCTGGCCGAGCTGTATCGCCGCGAGAACCAACTGGCCCGCGCGGAAGGTGCCTATACGCGGCTGCTCCAGGCGCGCGAGCGCACCTATGGCCCGGACAATCCGTTCACCGCCAACACGCTGGCGGCGCTGGGCGAGGTCCGGCTGCAACGCGGGGCCTTCGCGCAGGCGGCTGTGCCGCTCGGCGCCGCGGTGGATTTCTACCGCCGGCATGGTGTGGTGGCCTGGAGACGCTACTACACCGAGTGCCTGCTGGGCGCCAGCTTGAACGGCCTGGGACGCACTGCCGAGGGGCAGCCGCTGCTGGCCTCCGCCAGCCGGAAGCTGCTGGAGCACCAGGATTCGATTCCGCTGGAATACCGTTGGGTTGTGGACCAGGTCCGCCAGTGGACCGAGAAAGCCGCGGGGGCGAAACGGTGACCCCCTGGCGGCCGCGGCTCGGATCGGGGCCGACGTGCGGCGCGATGTGCTGGTCGATGGCAGCCCTGCGGAAGTCGCGGTACGCGTTCTCGCGTTCCTAGAGGAGCGTCTCCGCGTGGCTGCGCCCGGCGCGGGCTGGTTCGCGGGATTTGCGGAGCCGGTATGGGTGTTACCGGGTGGCCGCTAATGGGAACAGGTCGTGTTCCAGGTTTGGAGCCGCGCGCGTAGCAAGCGGTCAGCGGGACACCAAAAAATCCGCGCCGCCGATGTCCGGTTTGCGGGCCGGATGCGTTTAGAGTAACGAGGGGCGCTCTGCGCCATCGCAGCGCGATTGAGCCGCGCCGTAACGGAGGGAAACCATGTCTGGTTATCGAATTCTTTCCATCGCCTGGTGGGCCTTGGCTGTCTTGCCGGCCGGCCTTGCGGGAGCCACCGCACCCAAACCGCTGGGCGTGTTCGCCAAGGTCGATGTGGAGACCGCCATCAACGGAGCTCCGGCCTCGGCCTCTGCGTCCACCACGAAGCTGCACGCGTATTTGCAGAATCTCTACGCCACCCTGTTGGCCGATCCGGCCATCTCGGGAATCACCGTGTCGCAGCGTTGGGACAACATCCAGCTCAGCGCCGACAGCTACGACTGGAGTTACCTGGACGATGCCTTTCAGGAAGCGGTGGCGGCTAAGAAGCCGGTGCAACTCATCGTCACGCCGGGCTTCGATGCCCCGTCATGGCTGCTGTCGCAAATCCCTTCCTGCGACCCGCTCTTCACCACCGGCAGCGCTCCGGCCGATTGCGGCAAAGTGACTTTCACGGGATTCCCCGAGCAGCAGCGCGCCGATGGAAACGCGCTTCCGCTGCCGTGGAACAGCGTCTATCAAGCCGCGCATGCGGCCTTCCTCACCGCGCTCAATACCCGGTACGGCTCCAATCCGGCCTTCATCGCCATGGCCGTCGCCGGCCCGGTGGGGGCTTCCGATGAGATGATCTTCCCTAACGACCAGAACACTCCCACGCAGCCTTCGGGCCAAAACCCGGACGCCATGTGGGCCGCGCTGATTCAACATTCCTTCCCCACCAACACCGCCTATCAGAATACCGACCAGGCGTTCATCGACGCGTGGAAGCAGGCCATCGACACCCATGAAAAGATCTTCAGCGGCATCACGCTGATCATCACCGCGGATGCCGGCAACGATTGGCCGGGTTTCAGCAACCAGGTCACGCCGCACTCCGATAACGTCCTGTTCGCCGGGGATTGCGCCAGCCTCATCGCCAGCGGCCCCAAGAACCAGTTGATGTCGTGCGAGGCCAAGACGGAGGTGCTTTCGTACTTCCTCTCGGTGAGCGGTCCCAACGGAAAGGCCACCCAGACGGGCGGCATGACGGCCTCGGTCCAACCGACTCCCGGCGATATCGGGGTTGCCGGAGTGAAGGTGCTCACGGGGTATTCGCCCGCGCCGGCCATTCCGTTTTGGGGCGGCGCCGAATTCGATTACCCGGTATCGAGCACCAGCATTCAGGCTGTGGGGTGTCCCGACCCGAGCGGCGACTGCACCGGCCTGACTGTGGAGTTGGCCGCGTACAACGTGCTGACGGTTTTCTTTTCCGGCACTCCGGCTGCCGGCTTCTACGGGGGAACGCCGGGCGCGGCCACCATCCAATACCTGGAAGTGCCGTATAGCGACGTACAATACGCACTCGCCAATCCGTGTCCGGAGGCGCCCAGCGCCTTCACCGGCTCTCTCTCGCTGCAGGATCTGTACAACCGGGCCAGCCGCGACCTGCTGGCGATGGCCAACCAGGCCGCGCCGCTGCCGCCCTCTACCTGTGCCGCGACGGCGCCGCAGCCGGTAATCAACCTGGTGGCCAACGCGGCCGGCGGGAGCCCCGTGATCGCGCCGAACACCTGGGTGGAAATTCAGGGGCAGAACCTCTCGCCCGCCGGCGATACGCGCACGTGGCAGGCTGCGGACTTCGTGGGCAACCAGTTGCCGACGCAACTGGACCAGGTGAGCGTGACGGTGAATGGCAAGAGCGCCTATGTCTACTACATCAGCCCGACGCAGATCAACATCCTGACGCCGCCCGATGCGATGACCGGTTCGGTGCAGGTGGTGGTGACGCAGAACGGTGCGGTGAGCGCGCCGTTCCCCGCGCAGGCACAGGCGCTTTCGCCGGCGTTCTTCCAGTTCAATGGAGGGCCTTACATCGTGGCCACGCATGCTAACGGCAGCCTGCTCGGCCCCACCTCGCTTTTTCCAGGGTTGAGCACTCCTGCCCAACCGGGCGAAACGGTGGTTCTCTATGCCAACGGGTTTGGGCAGACTTCGACGCCGGTGGTAAGCGGAGCGGTCACGCAATCGGGAACTCTTTCGCCGCTGCCGGCGATCACCATCGGCGGCGCGCCGGCCACGGTCTCCTACGCGGCGCTGGTCTCGCCGGGGCTGTTTCAATTCAACGTGGTGGTTCCGGCGAACGCGGCGAGCGGCGACCAGGCGGTTACCGCGACCCTGAACGGCGTGGAGGCGTCGCCGGTGGTGCTGATCACCGTAAAGGGCTCGGCCGCGGCGCCCACCGCCGTAACCTTATATATAGCGCCGAACGGCAGCGATTCCTGGAGCGGGACACTTCCCTCCCCCAATGCCACGGGAACGGATGGCCCGCTGGCCACCTTCGATCGGGCGCGGGCCATGGTGCAGTCCATCAGCAAGACGGGGCTGACCCAGGTGGCCGTGCAGTTCCGCGGCGGAACTTACTTCCTTCCGGCCACCGAGATGTTGACGGCGGCGGATTCGGGATCGTCCACGCTGCAAATCGTGTACCAGAATTATCCCGGGGAAACGCCGGTGTTGAGCGGCGGCGTGCGCGTGCAGAACTGGACCAACACCGGCGGCAACACCTGGAAGACCACCCTGCCGGCATCCACGCAGTTTTTCGAGAACCTGTTTTACAACGGCGTGCGGCGGCTGCGGCCGCGGCTGGGATCGTCTTCCAGCAATCCCTTGGGCGCCTATTACCGGTTCGCCAACACCGTCTACCTGAGTGGACCGAATGCGCCGCCGCCACCGGCATCCGCGCCGAATGCCAATTGCGCCGTCTACATCACCGGCAGCGGATGGGAATGTTTCGACCGCTTCCAGTACAGCGCCACCGACCCGATCGCGAGCACGTGGAAGAATTACGTTCCGGCCGCCGGCAATCCGTGCGGACAACCGGCCGGCAACGCGGCGATTGCCGGCGATATCGAGGTGCTCGATTGGGAACAGTTCAGCACCTCGAAGTTGCGGATCAGTTGCATCGACACCACGAATCGCATCGTATATCTGACGGGACCCACCGGGTTTTCGCAAAACCACGCCAGCGAGTCGGGGTTCATTGCCGGCAACCGGTACCTGGTGGATAACGTGGAAGACGCGCTGACGCAACCGGGGCAATGGTTTCTGGACCGTTCCACCACGCCGTGGACGCTGACCTACCTGGCCAACAGCGGCGAAAACCCCAACACGGACCTGGTGATTATTCCGCAGTTGCCGCAGGTGCTGGTGGCCTCGAACCTGCAGTACGTGACCTTTCAAGGGCTGACCTTCGAGCACGATAATTACACCGTACCGGCGGCCGGACACGTGTCGGTGGAACTGGAACCGGACATCAGCGCGGCGGTGTCGTTCCAGAATTCGCAGCACATCACCTTCGATTCGGGAACCGTGACGCAGACCGCGGGCACCGGCATCGAGTTGATTCCGTGCATCAATACAACATCGCCGGCCTATTGCGTTTCGAGCAATATCAACGCCGTGGTGGCCAACAACCTGATTGAGAACAGCGCTTTCTACGACATCGGGGTGGTGGGAATCCGCATCGGGAACCCGTTTCAGCCTGCCGATACCGACGCCAACGTCCCGCAGTCCACGACCGTGCAGAACAACGTGGTGGAGGGTTACGGGCGCACCATCCCGGCCGCCTTCGGCATCGGCCAAGGGATGGGGCACGACAATCTGTATACGCATAACGACGTCTACGATGGCTACCACTGCGCCATTTCCACCTCCCAGGGCATCGGCGACACCACCCTGCCCAGCGGCATCGGAAACGCGAACACCACCATCTCTTACAACCACGTCTACAACCTGCTGCAAGGGATCATGAACGACGGCGGGTCCATACGGATCGACGGAGGGAATTCGGTGTTCACGGCCGCGGGCAACAAGATTCTGAACAACAAGATTCACGACGTGACCGACGCTTCGATTATGGATGCGAACGGCTATGGCGGGAACGGCATTTATCTGGATAACGATACCGGCCTGGTAGATGTGGAGAACAACCTGGTCTATCGCGTTTCGGCGTACGACGTCTACACGCCGCACGGTCCGGCCGCGCCCGCCCAAGCCAACACCATCAAGAACAACATTCTGGCGTATGGGCGCCTGGGAATGGTGACGGTGAATTTTCCGTACGGGGGCGGTGTGCCCACTACCATTCCGCAGGAATTTGCGGTGAACAACAACCTGTTCTATTTCGACCGCAGCGAGACCTCCTCGCCGAAATTCTGGGTGCAGGGCGGATGCCTGTACGCGGGCGGCGCGCCGTTCACCCAGTTCGAGGAGTGGAACAGCAACCTGTACTGGCGTACGGATGGAGCGTTCGCCAGCGACGCCAAGGCGTTCGCGGTGCAGCCATCCCCCGGCACGGGCGGCGATGCCCCCTGTAACAGCACCACGGGCGATTACACGTTTTACACCTTTGCCGGATGGCAGACGCAGGTGGGCGAGGATGCCCTGAGCGCGGTGGAGAACCCCGGCTTCAACAACCCGGCTTATCCGGCGGACGATTACTCCCTGCCCAAGGGGTCGCCGGGAGTGGGGTTTGTGGTCTTCGACCCGAGCCAGGCGGGCCGGTCGAACGCGGTGATCCATCCCCCGGCAATTGCGCCCACATTTCCGACCAAGACGTACAACCCGGCGACAGATTATTAGGGGCGGCGCCAGCGGATTGACGCTTCGGGGCGAGCGGCATTCCGCAGCGTTGCAGCCGCAGCTTTCGACGGCTTGCGGAAGCACCGCTCCGCGAGATTGCGGCCGCGGCCTTCGCCGACGTCCCGCACGCGGCACTCCGCGGTGTCCCGCACACGGCATTCGGCGCGCCCACACACGCTATATTCGCCGACG